>DAOTKE010000121.1:0-9983 GCA_035449085.1 Kiritimatiellia bacterium
GCTCGAATAAAGGAGCACGGTGTCACCGAGCGAGGGGCAAAAATTGAGTGGCGTTGAGCTGTTCGGGGCACTAAACCACTTGGCGGCGTTCGTCCAAGGATACATCCCCTCACCCAGATGATCGTCCGGTTTGTAACACATATCCGTGTAACCGGCGGGTGGCGTCACTGTTGCAGAAAAATCTGTCGTTACGATACCGGTGGAGCCGGTCACGGTCACGCGTAAAGTGTTCGGAGTGCCGGGAATCAGGTTAGAAAGGCCGAGCTGCAGCGTGCCGGATTCGGTTATGGAGTCATTCGCTGTGCATCGGACGTCTGTCCCCACCAACGCCTCGACGACGACCTCGGCGGACGTCTCATCCGCCTCAAGCGTCACCGGCACATCCACCGTGCCTGTGTAATATGCTGCGCTACGCGGTGTGTCGACGGCACCTGTCACCGTGCCGATTGTGGCGGCGTGTGCGTCTTTGGCGGGCAACGCCACGATAGCGGCGAAGATACTGAACCGAAGAATGGCGCTCAGGTTATGGGTAACCGGAGATCCTGCGTCGGTAACCAGACTCATCCTGTCGTTCATCGTTGTTTCCCTCCATTCACATGATCGAAATCGGGACTGGTTTCGACCCACTTACCACAACAACGTGTGTTATTGTAACAGTTGAAGCCGGTTCTGGGCAAGGGAGAAACCTTCGGCGTTCTGGGTCGGATGTTCGGCCTTCGGCGTTCGGTGTTGTCTCCCGCTCCGTGCTTTCCACACAAATCCCGCCTGGTGTATGATGGCTTTGTCTGGGGGTTAGCATGTCCATTTTCATGATTCTTAAGGTTGCGTTGCGGGCGATTTTCCGCAACAAGACGCGGTCGCTGCTGACTGCGCTGGGTATCATTGTCGGCATCGCGGCAGTGATCGCTGTCGTGGCGATCGGCCAAGGCGCCCAGGCCATGATGATCAAGGAGATCAGCAGTATCGGCAACAACATCATCATGGTGTTCCCGGGTAGCCGCACACAGGGCGGGGTGCACGGCGGCTCGGGATCGAGCCAGACACTCACCGCCGAGGACGGCGAACGTATCGCGCATGACCTCGCCCATCTTGTGCGCGCCGTCACCCCGGTCGTGCGTACCGGAGCTCAGGTGATCTATCAGGAGAACAACTGGTCCACCCAAGTCCAAGGGGTCTCGACCGCGTTCCCCGAAGTCCGCAACTGGAACGCCGAGGACGGTGTCTTCTTCACCGAGGCCGATCAGCGCGCGGGCGCCCGTGTCTGCGTGCTGGGTGCGACCGTGGTGGACAACCTATTCGCGGGCGCTTCGCCGGTGGGCCAAACGATTCGTATCCGCAATATGCCTTTCCGTGTGCTCGGTGTGATGGCGCGCAAAGGCAGCAACACCATGGGTAACGATCAGGACGATGTCATCCTCGCCCCCTACACCACAGTAAAACGCGTGCTGCAGAACTCGATTTTCAACAACGTCAACATGCTGATGATCAGCCTGCATTCGTTGGATGACATCAACGAGGCCAAGACGGAGGTCGGCTCACTGTTGCGTCAGCGCCACAAGCTCGCGCCGCATGCCCCAGACGATTTCAGCACGATCGACATGACCGAAATCACCAACACGATCGGCAGCATGACGAAGCTGATGACGCTGCTGCTCACCGTCGTCGCCTCTATCTCGCTGCTGGTCGGCGGCATCGGCATCATGAACATCATGCTGGTGTCGGTCACCGAGCGTACGCGCGAGATCGGCCTGCGCATGGCGATCGGAGCCACGCCCAGCGACATCCTGCTGCAATTTATCGCCGAGGCCATGGCGCTCTCCGTCGTCGGTGGCCTGCTCGGCGTGGTGCTGGGTACAAGTGGCGCGCGGCTGGTGGGACAGCTTCAGCAGTGGCCCATCCTGATCACCGAATCGTCGGTGGCGGTCGCCTTCCTTTTCAGCGCCGCTGTCGGCATGTTTTTCGGCTTCTACCCCGCACTGCGCGCGTCGCGCCTCAATCCGATCGACTGCCTGCGGTACGAGTGACGTCGGCCCGCAGATATTTTTCTGTCCCGTAAGGGAAGTCGGAGGGCACGTAGTTCTTCACCCGGGACTGGCAGAGGCTGTAGACCTTTTGGAAGTGCAGGAAAATCCACGGGCAATCTTCGCGCACCAGTTCCTGCGCCTCGGCCCAGAACCGGTTGCGCGTTGCAGCGTCCGGGGCCGCACAGGCGGCCTCGTACAACTGGTCAAAGCGAGGGTTGGAGTAGTTGCAACGATTCGGGCCCGGCGACACATTACGCCCGTAAAAGAGCTGCAGAAAATTCTCGGCGTCCGGATAGTCCCCCACCCAGCCGATGCGGAACATCTGGCTCTGGCGTCCAGAAACGCGGCGCAAAAACGTAGGCCAGTTGTGGTACTGCGCCTTCAGCGAGATGCCCACGCGCTCATAAAACGAGATCAGCAGCTCGGTCGACTCGCGCACATCCTGCGAGGTCCGGCCCAAATCCACGGTCAATTCCAGCCGCTTGCCGGTCCGCGGATCCACGCCGTCCGGATATCCCGCCTCGCGCAGCAACGCGCGGGCGCGATCCAGATTGTACGCGTACGGGAACGGCGTCTCCAGGCACCCGTCCGTACCCGGCGGCACCGGACCGTCGCAGACAACGGTGCGGTGGTTGAAAAACCGTACCCACGCGGCGCTGTCAAACGCGCAGTTCAGCGCTTGGCGCAAGGCACGATTGGGCCCCAATATCGGATCCTCCATGTTGATGCCGATGTAAGCGACCTCTAGCGTGGGCATTGAATATAGCGTGATGCCGCGCTGCTTCAGCGGCTCACTCAATCCACCCGATCCGTCGATCACCACATCCCAGTTGTCGCGCGCGATCTCACCGAGAAAATCCAGCTCGCCCGCCAGAAAACAGAGCCACTGGGTCGACACATCGTCGATCACCGAATACACGACACGGTCAAAGGGGACTTCGCCCGATCCCGCGGTCAACGCGGCGGGGCCCTTGCGCCAGCCGCGCCACTCTGGGTCACGCACAAACGCCATACGATGATTACGCCGCCACTCGGCCAGACGGTACGGCCCGCTTCCGACCGCATGGCTGCCGAACGCCGCACCATACCGCTCGACCGCCTCGCGCGGCACGATCGCCGTGAAACTCATCGCGAGATACCAGATAAACTGATGCGCCGGTCGTGTCAAGGTAATGCGCACCGTCTGCGCGTCGAGCACTTCCAGTCCATGCACCGGACGGTCATAGTCCGTGGCGGTGCTGCTCATCGACGCCTCCGCAAACGCCCGCATGCCTTGGATCGTATCGAGCACCAGCCACTCGCCGGGCGACGCCACACGCCGGTCGCCCAGCCGTTTCAGCGAGAATACCACATCATCCGCCGTGACCGCCCGGCCCCGTGCGCATCCGTCCGCGTCGAGTCTAAAGCAGGCATCGGGCTGAAAGCGCGCCTCGGGATTCAGCCGCACCACATAGACCAGCCCGTTCGACTGCACCTCCGGCAACTCCGCGGCAAGACCGGGGATCAACCGGTATGGGCGCGCACGATAGTCGTACTCCAGCAGCGTCTCATACACGAGCTGCACCGAACGCGACGCATAGATTGACGACGCGTCGGCCGGATCCATGCTCGCCACCCGGTCCATACTCCGGCGGTAGACGGTCTCCCCGAACGCCTGACACGCGCCCCATACAGCCCAACAAACGAGTGCAAACGCTTTCATGCCGTTATCCTGCGGCAACCGCCACCGCCGGATGCAGATAGATCGGCAGCGGCTCAAGCACGCCATGTGTTGACGACGCCAGCGCCACCCGTCCCGCATCCGTTGCGGAAGGATGCGCCGCATGTGTCACCAGACGGTCCTCTGCAAACGTAGCGCGTAGCCACGGCGCCAGACGCTCCCAATCCGTCGTCACAATGCGCGTCGCGTCCGGCGCTGTACTTCCAAGCGCTTCGGCCGGCACGAGCTGAAAATCCTCCGCCGTATGCGTCGGCAGGCCGCCCCCCAGCAGGCGCACCTGCGCATCGGCAGGCCGAACCTCATACGTGACGCACCACAATCGGCTGCGTCGCGCGTCGCCCACCACCGTCACGCGCTCCTCGCCCTGGGCCTGCCCCAGCGCCAACGCCGCCGCGCTCGCCACGCCATAGACCGGTTTGTTGTCCGGCAGCGCCAGCCCCTGCAAGGCAGAGAGGCTCGCTCGGATTCCCGAGAACGATCCCGGGCCGAGCCCGCATACGAACGCATCGAAGGACGCGCCGTCCCATCCATGCTCTGCCCACCAATCAGCCAGATCCGCCATCCACGCCGGTGCGCGGGTCGGTTCTCCGTCCCAGACTTTTTCGCACACGCACGCTTTGCCTTCAAATACCGCCGCGCTGGGGCGACCTGAAGAGCGGTCAATCACCAAACTTCGCATACTGTTCCTATCACTTGAGCGTTTCCCGTCAATCATGCGCAGTTCCACCACATGGATAACCATCTGCATCCAGCACCGTCACCGGCCCCCACCCCAACGCCTCAAGCTCCGGCATCAGCCGTGCACGATCGCCCACGACCAGCCACACCAATGCGTCGGCGCGTGCAACACGTTGAGCCGCCGACTGGACATCCGCCACACTCACACCACGTAACGCCTCCGCATACCTGCGGAAGTAGTTTTCTGAGAGTCCCAGCCGCACCATCTGCTGCATCACGTCGCCGACGGCCCCCAGCGTTTCCCACTGACCGCCCAACCGCAGCGTCAAGTCCGCGACCACCTTGTCCACCTCCGCGGGCGCAGGCGGTCGCTCCGCCTGGAGGCCGGCCACCTCCTGCTTCAGCTCACGCAACGCCGCCGCCGTCTTGTCCGCCTGCACAGATGTCGAACACAAGAATATCCGTTCCCCCCGCATATCGATCAACGACGAACGCGCCCCGTAGCTCCAGTGCTTGTCCTCGCGCAGGTTCATGTTGATGCGGCTGGTGAAGGTCCCGCCCAGAATCGCGTTCATCACTTGGATGGGCGCCTCGTCCGCCTCGCGTTTAGCCGCCACCGGACATCCCGCCATGATCGTCGAATGTGCGGCGCCGGGACGATCAATCAGATAGAGCACCGTCGCGCGCGCGGCCGTTGCCGTAGTCGCGTTCAACCCCTCAAACGGCCGTTCGGTCTCGCCATCGGACCGCGCCCGCCACGCCCCAAAATGGCGTTCCAGAGCCGGCCGTAATTGATCAAGCTTGACCGCGCCCGCCACCACCAACGTGGCCTGATCAGGACGAAACCAGCGCGTATAGAACCGCTGCAAGTCGTCGCGTGTGAGTGCAGCCACGCCGGCCTCATCGCCATTTCCGCTAAGTGGCGCGGCATACGGATGATCCGCTCCAAAGATCAAGCGCGGCAACACGCGCATCGCCACACCGTTGGGGGTGCTCTTTTCGCGTTGGATCGCAGCGAGCCGTTGCTGCTGCAGCCGCTTAAAGTCCTCCGCAGGGAATGTCGGATTGACCACCACATCGGCAAAGAGCTCGACCGCCTTGTCCAAGTGACGCGTCAGCGTGTTGAGCGACACCGTAACCGTGTCCGGCCCGCACCCGGTATCAAGGCGGGCACCCAGCGCCTCCAGCTCCGCACTGAGCGCCATCGCGTCACGGCTCCGTGTCCCCTCGTCAAGCATCGCCGCCGCCAGACTTGCCGTCCCCGCCACGCCGCCGCGATCCGCCGCGAACCCGGAGGGAATCAGCAACGTCATCTGGGCGAGCGGCATGTCGTGTCGTTCAGCCAGGATCACGCGCAGACCATTGGCAAGTCTCGTCTGCTGGAACGCCGGCAGTTGCGGCTGCGGCTTTAACGTCGGGAACGGCACGCGCGATCGGTCCATGTCGTTGGCCGTCGCGTGATATTCGGGGAATGGTTCGACCGTGAGCACGAACGCGCCATCTGCCAGCCAGGCACGCGCGGTGTCGCGCACCGTCGTCCGAGTCGCCCCCAGCGTTTCGCGCAGCAGCGTCTTGTAATACGCCGGATCGCCGGTCAGCACCGCGTTGCGCGCCAGCACATCCGACTTGCCGCCGAAGCCGCCCACCCGCTCGCACCCGCGCACGAAATCCGCCTCAAAGCGGGCTTTGACCCGCTGCAGCTCATCCGATCTTGGCCCCTCTTTGAGCAAACGTGCCACCTCCTCATCAATCGCCCGCTCGACCTCCCGGGGCGTCACGCCCAGACGGACGGTGGCAATGATCACGAACTGCCCCGCGATTTCGCGCAAGTCGGCCCAGGCATTCACGTCCGTCGCCAGTTGCGCATCGTGCACCAAGCGCCGGTAGAGGCGCGATGTCTTGCCATCCGCCAAGACGCCGGCCGCAACACTGAGTAACGTGCCTTCAGTGGTGCCGTACTGTGGGATGTTCCAGACTTTGTAGATCCGTGCCTGCGGTACGCGGTCCTGCGCAGTCATGCGACGCACTCCCGACCGCTTCGCAATATACGCTGTATGGCGCTGAACCGGAGGGCCCGGCGGAATGTGGCCGAACGCGCGTCGCGCCAACTCCACCGCTTCTTGCGTCTCCACATCGCCGGCAATCACGAGGACTGCATTCGCGGGGCCATAAAAATCCCTGAACCACGCATGCGTGTCCTCCAGCGTGGCGGCCTTCAGATCTTCCTCGGAACCGATCACCTCCCACGAATAGGGATGACCGACAGGCCATGTATTTTGCGTGATCAGGCGCCAGGCAATACGGTACGGCTGATTGTCGCCCTGCCGCTTTTCATTCAGGACGACGCCACGCTGTTCATCCAATCGTTCTTGCGTCAGCGCCCCCAGCAGGTGGCCCATGCGATCCGACTCCATCCACAGCGCGAAAGCCAGTGCGTCGCGCGGGACCTCCTGAAAGTAGTTTGTCCGGTCCTCGCTCGTGGTGCCGTTCATGCCGGTGGCGCCTACCCGTTCCATCGCCTTGAACCAGTCATCGTTGAAGTGCTCGCTCCCGTTAAACATCAGATGCTCAAAAAGATGGGCAAGCCCGGTTCGTCCGGGGCGTTCGTCTTTGGAGCCCACATGATACCAGATGTTCACGGCCACAATGGGCGCCTTGTGGTCTTCGTGCACAATGACGGTCAGCCCGTTTTCCAGAACGGTCAAATGGTACGGGATATCCACGCTCCCATTCTCCACCGCGCCCACTTGGCCCATCGAGGGCGGGCAAGCTGACGCCTGCCCCTCCCGGATCTCCGACGCGTGCGCACAGGTGATCACCGGCACCGCCCACAACAATGTCCAGCCAACCGCCGTCCGACTCATCGCGTCGATGCCCTCCGTCATCAAAACCGTTGGCCGTCAGCCAACAGGCGCGCACGCAATCGCGCACGGTCGATGGCCTGAACGCCCCGGCCCTCGTCGATCGCCTGCGCCGCCGCCGTCGCCGCGCTCTGCCCGAGAATCATGAAGACCGGCTCCATGCGGATCGACCCAAAGGCGATATGCGAGCTCGACACGCAGACCGGCACCAGCAGGTTCGTGCACTCAGCCGCCTTGGGGATGATCGACCCGTACGAAATTTTGTACGGCCCTTGCGTCGCCACCCCGATGTCGCCCTCGTTCTGCACATAGCCATCCGCCGTGATGTAGCGCTGGCAGTTGTGAGAATCCAGCGTATAGGAGCCCATGCCGACCGGATCTTTCACCTGCGTTTTGTTCAGGGTGTCGTGCTCGGTCATCACATGCTCGCCGATCATGCGGCGCGCCTCACGCACGTAGATCTGATGCGGCCAGTGACCGTTATCCGTGAATTCATCGGCGGCCAATCCCCACTGCGCCATCGCCTCGCGGATGCCGGCCGGCACGCGCGGATCGTTGGCCACGAAATAGTAATACCCCTTTTGATAGCGTTCATGCGCCTGAATGATCTCGCGCCGCCGCGCGTACGAGGCTTCGGGATAATCGTAGTTCATGCCGATGAAATCCGAACTGAACGCGCCGTGATTGTTGGTGTCGGTCTTCAGGTTGGGGATCAGGTCGAACTTCTCGAAGAAGTCCTTGCGTCCGGTCAACAGATCGCGCAGCAGCAGCTCATAATTGGCCGCATCATACCCGTCGGGTTTCGGGAAGGGGACGCAGTTAGGCGCGTGGCGTGTGAGGCAGGTACGGAAACAGTAAGCCTGCACGCGGTGATCCCCCTCCCCGGTCTTTCCCGGCGGTTCCGTCGACACATAGGGCAACACGCCGCTGGAAGGATCGCCCGGAATCTTGTAGGGAGAGATCGGCGTCATGAAGTAATGCTTGTGATGCTTGTACGCCTCAAGCTGAATGCCGTTCCAGGTCTCGCCGTACACACGATTGGCCTCACGGCCCACATGGTACGAGACGCCGGCCGCCGCCATCAGGTCGCCTTCATAGGTGGCGTCAATGAACATCCGTCCCTCGAAGCGGCGGCCACTGAGCATCGTGACCGAGACGATTCTTCCGTCACGCTTCTCCACGCCATGTTCGCGGTCGAGCCACTCATCACGATAGACCGGCACATGATGCTCCCTGATCCAGGCATCGAAAACCGCTTCCGCCACGTGCGGCTCGAACGTCCACATGGTGCGGTCACTGTCCACGCGTGACCGGCTCCCCTGCCCCACGTTCTTAAACTCGATGATCGGCTGCCAGCGCCACGCACTCGCGTCGCTATAATACTGGTAAATACGCCCGTAAAATTCCCGCGCCAAGCCGCCGACGGCCTTCGTGTTGCCTGAATCGGTATAGCCGAGCCCCCCCGAAGAGAGCCCGCCCAAATGACGGTCCGGGCCGACCAAAATGACGGATTTGCCCATTCGTGCGGCCTGCACGGCCGCAGCGACACCGGCTGAGGTGCCGCCGTACACGACGACATCCGCCACACCTTTCCGGGGGGGCACAAGGCGACACCCCGCCAACATCCCGATTCCTGCCGTCCCGATAAACCCGCGTCGCGTCACACTCTTGTTCATTCATTCCCCACTTTGGCTCATACATCGATAGGTTCCGCTCGCTCGACCGTGAACACATCGCTTACGGCGTGCCAGACGCCCACAAAACGGCATTCGCCATGATCTTGCGAATCTCCGAATCAAAGTAGATCGGGTTGGTTTCGTGCCCGAGCTGGAAATAAAAGAAGCGGGCCTTGCCTACCTGCCAACAGAATCCCATTTTCGCCGGTTCACGCGTACCGTTTTTGTGCACCTGCACACCGGTAAAGGGAACCTCGTCGGTCGGCGGCACCTTATACGGATCACTGTAACGCTCATGATTCTCTACGGCAAATTCAGCCTTCACCCCTTTGGCGATCGGATGATCCGGCATCGCGACCTTGACCACGGTTTCGGTCGTGTCGCTCACATAGGCCGCAAAAGAACAGGGCGTGCCCATTAGGCGTTTGTTCGGCTTGGCGAAATGCGCGGAGTGCAAGGCGATAAACCCCATACCCTCTTCCTTGACCCGTTTCTCAATCTTGTCGACCAGCGCATCCTTGACCTCGCCGTGTTTTTTGTGCCCCCACCAGACCAGCACATCGGCGCGCGCCAAGCGTTCATCGGGCAGTCCTTGTTCCGGATCGCTGAGGTTGGCCGTGACGACCTCCCAGCCCTTGAGCACGTCGGAAGCACGCAGCCCGTCGGCGATCGCGCCATTGATATCGTTGGGATAAAGGTCCTTCGGCGCGGTTCCCTCAGACCACACCACCACCGTTTTACGTTCTGGCGCAGCGCCCATCGCCACACAGCCGCACACCGCGCAAACTGCCGCCCAAACCCCCGCCTTTTTCATCTTTGTCATCGTTTTTGCTCCTTGCTGATTAACTGAATGCATCATAGCGCAGCAGGGCGAAAACCAACAACAAAAAAGCCTGCCTCGCGGGAAAAACCCAGCAAGACAGGCCAATCAAAAGTTATGGTGCTCGGGGGGGGACTCGAACCCCCACGTCTTGCGACATATGCCCCTCAAACATACGTGTCTGCCATTCCACCACCCGAGCGG
>DAOTKE010000122.1:0-9915 GCA_035449085.1 Kiritimatiellia bacterium
GTGTCGGACTTTAACCGACTGCATATCGCACGCTTTGCTTGGCGCACTCATCCTTTCTTCCTCCTGTGTTGTAGTTTTCATGCAAACGTGTCATTCCGCCGGCATCACGCGAATCCGATACAGGCCGCTTGGCCCATTCCGTTCAACATCGACTGCGTTATACGGCGGCGTAGCAGGAATGGCCTCGGCACCCGGCAGGGGCTGAAAACCGCTCTTCAGATCGGTAGCGCATTCAATCGCATAGAGCCGGCCGGCGACGCTCGGCCAACGAAGCCGCCAGCACCCCGGCGCGTCCGACGGCTGATCAAACGCCATGATCCGGAAACTCGCGTCCGGATTGTGCGGATCGCTGCCGACGATGTAGTGCTCTGCCACGCTCATCCCGGCGGGAGTCCGCGCCGCGGCATCCGCACTGACGGGGTCACCGAAATAGGCCCACTCCCACCAGTCGGGCAACCCGTCTGCATCACTATCAGTCGTGCGTGCGATCTGGCGCAGACCGAATGGATTCACAAACGTGATGCCGCCCGGCCCGCGGATTTCCACACGCACATACGAACCCGTGACGCCCATGGCACGATACGCAAGAACCGGCCCGGCCGAGATCGTCTGCCCCATCGAGATCCAGCTATAGGCTTCCGGCGGTAACGATGCGCCGTCGGCTGTGGCTGTGACCGTGACACATCCCGCATGCGGATCATGCGTAATACGTTCAACGGACGGCGGCATCCCGCTGCCGCCGGCCGGACGTACGCGGATTGATGAGAAGGTAAAAACACCGTTGTCCAGCGCTTCGCGCACTGCTGTCACACTCAATTCAGTGCAGAGGAAAGTCGACCACTCGCGCCCCAGATGGCTCATGCTATGGATGTCATCGTTGGCCATACCCCAAATGGGACGTTCAGGCATGCAACGTGTCAGCAGCGCATCCCAGAGCGCACGATCCAACGGATGTTCGCTGAGCGGACGCGTACCGTTGATCACCTCGATGGCCTTGAGATGCGCATGTCTCCTGAAAATATCCGCGTAATAATCACTTGCCGCCGAGGGAACCTCCGTTGGTAACGTCACGGCCCACCCAAGACTTGCTGCACCAAAGGAAAGACTGGCCGCCTTCAGCGGTGCAGGCACATCAGACACACGCAATGCGCTAGAAAAAACGGCGCACTCGGCGTGAAACGGCCCATCGGGATGCCCACCCGAATCACGAGCCAGGGTCAAAGGGTCGAGTCCGTAGGCAGCCAGCAAACCGGTGTTTGAGACTGCTATTCCGTCTGGCACCGCGCCAGTGGCCAGCGCCGCAACCTCTGCGGCGCTTAGACTGCGCGCCCAGAGACGTACGCCATCCAGATCGCCTTTGAAGATCGTATCGCCCGTACGCGTGTCGCGACCGACGTAGTAAGACTGTCCCGCCAGGTCAAAACTCAGCATACATTCGGCATTGCCAAGTTCCACACCATCAAGGTACAGATAGACGCGGTCACCACGCCGCACGCCCGCCAGATGATGCCAGCCGCCGTCGTGGGTGTTGATCCCCAGTTGATCGGCTGACAGATTCAAATCGACGGTGGTACCGTTTGTTGAACTCACATAGAGCCGTACACGGTTGGCGGTATGTAGCTCCAGATTCAATGCCCCGCCGTAGCTGCTCGAATAGTTCCCCATCAGAATGTTGCGTGTCGGGCTCGCACTGGTGGTGCGGAAGCGTGCTTCGAGCGTAAAGTCGTTTCGTGCGATCTGTCTCAGATCCGGCGTCAACGTGACACGATACCAGGGTTCGTGCAGCTCGGCATGAAACGGCCCGGCGACGTGTCCGGCCGTGTCGGTCAAACGTGCAGGACGTTCAAAGGCATAATGGGCCAACAGATTATCCGCGCCGATATGACCATCGCCCGGATGACCTCCCGCTACGATGGCAGCGACTTCCGCAGCGGTAAGCCCGCGTGTCCAAAGGCGTGCGTCATCCAGATCCCCCTCGAATTCGGTCGAACCGGTACGCGTATCGCGACCGAGATAAAAAAAGTCACCCTGTAAATCAAACGACAGGTTACAGGCGGTTTTCCCGACTTCCAGACCATCGAGGTACAGATAGACCTGCCCCGCGCGACGCACTCCGGCCAGATGATGCCACTGGCCATCGCGCGTGTCGATGGCATGATCACCCGCCGCAAGATTGAGGTCTACAGTCGTGCCGGATACCGGATACACGTAAATACGGACACGGTTATCGGTGTGCAGTTCCAGATTCAAGGCGCCACGGTGGCCGGTCGAATAGTTCCCCATCAAAACACCGCGGCCGCCATCGGTGGTACGGAACCAGGTTTCGAGCGTAAAGTCACCACGCGGGAGCGCACGCAACGTAGACGCTAGCCCGGTACGGAATCCGCCATGAATAAATTGCCCCGGCCAATGCATGGCAGGATGGCAGACCACGCCACGCACCTCTGGCGAATAAGCGCCCAATGCCGTCAACACCGCCTCCCAATCGCTGGACGTGCTGACAAAATCCGAGAACAAGCTGAGCGTATGGTGGTGGCGCGAGAGTTCATTACCGGCAATCGACAACATGCCAAGCGCCTGCGGATCACGATTCTCATACACATTGGAAATGGAGGTGAAATCGTTCCAGGGATAGGTCACTTTGTTGTGATCAGACAGGGCGAGAATGGTGTAACCTCGCTGATGATACTCGTCCACCACCTGGTTAGGAGGCCATGATCCATCGCTGTTCTTACTGTGAGCGTGGAGGTTGGCCCGATGCCGTGGTGTCGTGTCCCAGTCCACTGCCGCATAGGGATTGAGTGTCAGCACCGTTACGGTTTCAGGTTGTGTCGCGGTCTCGGCGAGGCCCGGAAAGGGGTGTAACCCGGTTACGCCTGACAACGTCAAGCCTAGGAATAATGCCGCATACATCCGTACTTCGCACCCTGTCATGCCATCCATCGCAGCCAGACCCCTCTTCTCTACGAGCATTCCCCATGACAAGTGGAAAAATACATCATTCACCACTTTGGTTCTAGTGTAACAAATCACGGGTGAAGTGCAAAATAAAACGCACGCTTTTGGAAAAACAGAAAAAGGGTGTATGGGTGCGAGGAAGCCCCGGGGCCCGGGAAGACCGGAGGGCTTTCCGGGGGGGCTGACGCAGCCACGTCCCCAGGGGCGTCGGCCCGAGAAAAAGGAGTGCCCCAAGGGCCGGATTTTGGTTCTTGGGAAACACCGCTCTTCGGTCAGCCGCGAATACCGCAGGGGGAAGACCGTGAACCGGGACAGCCCGTTGAGGGCGTTCACAGTCTATTCGGGCCGCAGTTTAGGGACACGCCGCGCTTGCACGGATAACCGGGGTTGCGGTACACTGGTCTGTAATGGGCGAAGGCGTTATATCGGCACGTTCGGGGGATGCAAGGAACGGCACCGGACGTCGGCGCGTCAGTGGGTGGTGACATGCCATGATAGTCGACAAAGATACTGTGGGGGCTGGGGCTGAGACCGTGCCGGTGGGCGATGTCGTCTTCGGCGGCCGGCGGCTGGTATTGATCGCCGGTCCCTGCACGGTGGAAAGCCGGACGCAGATGATCGAGATCGCCTGCGCCGTCAAGGAGGCGGGCGCTTCCATGCTGCGTGGCGGGGCCTTCAAGCCGCGCTCCTCGCCTTATGCTTTTCAGGGGCTGTGCGAAAAGGGCCTCGAGATTTTGACGGAAGCGCGCACGCGCACCGGACTGCCGGTGGTGACCGAAGTTTTGGAGTCCTCGCAACTGCCGGCCGTCTCGGCCGTGGCAGACATGTTGCAGATCGGCTCGCGGAACATGCACAACTCTGTTTTGCTGCGCGATGCCGGCGCCTGCGGTAAACCGGTGCTGCTCAAGCGCGGCATGAGCGCCACGATCCAGGAGTATCTGTACGCTGCCGAGTATGTCTTGAGTGCTGGCGAACGGCGGGTGGTGCTTTGCGAGCGTGGCATCCGCACGTTCGAGACCGCGACACGTTTTACGCTCGATCTGAGTGCCGTGCCGTTGCTCAAAGAACGCACGTGGCTGCCAGTCATTGTGGATCCGAGCCACGGCACCGGCAAAGCGTCGCTGGTGCCGGCGATGGCGCGCGCGGCGGTAGCCGGTGGCGCGGACGGCGTGATGATGGAAGTGCATGTCTGTCCGGACCGCGCACTGTGCGACGGCGACCAGAGCGAGACGCCGGAGATGTATTACAAGCTGGTCAAAGAACTGCGGGCGATCGCCCAAGCGGTGGGGCGGGAGGTTTAACGGGCACGCGCCGCGGTGCCGACCGATAGGTGCGCCAGAAACGGGTGCGGACATGAGATGCCGGGGTGGTGAAAAGCCGGCCTACGAGGAGACAGGATGAAACGGGTAGTAGCAGGTGTTTGGGTGGGAATCGCTGTGTTTGCAGAGGCGGCCTCGTATGTTTCTCCCGAATGTTTGGCCGTGACACCGGACGGCAAGCGGGCTTATGTGACGTCAGCGACCGGCGGCCGTCTGCTGGTCATGGACCTCGATCAAACCAAGGTTGTGGGCGAGTGGCTGCTCAACAACAAGACGGAACGCCCGCGCGGATTCTGGTCTTCCCTGTTCGGCGGCGGAGCGACAGCGGCATCAGCGAATCCGAGCGGTGTCGCCGTAGCTCCGGATGGAACCGTTTTCGTGACCGGCGGCGGTGCCTTTGGCTTCGTGCAAAAGTTTGCGGCGGACGGTACGCCGTCCCTACAGGCGGCAGCGGGTCACACGCCGCTCGCACCGGTCGTGAGCCCTGACGGTGCCACGCTCTATGTGCCCTGCCGCTTCGACGCTTGTGTCAGGGTGTTCGATGCCCGCACGCTGAGTGTCAAGGCGACGGTGCCGGTGTTGCGCGAGCCGTTTGCGGCAACGTTCGGTGCCGGTGGACGACTGCTGTTTGTGGCGAACCTGTTGCCGGCCTGCCGCGCCACCGATGCCGTCGTCGCAGCGTCGGTCAGCGTGATCGACACCTCAACCGGTCATCCCGTACGGCATGTGATGTTGCCCAACGGCTCGACCGGCGTACGCGGCATCGGCGCATCACCGGACGGGAAACACGTCTACGTCACTCACACCTTCGGCCGTTACCAGCTTCCTACGACGCAACTGGAACGCGGCTGGATGAACACGGCGGGGCTCTCCGTCTTTAACGGCGAAACAGGCGAGTACATCAATACGTCCCTTCTGGACGATGTCGACCTCGGCGCAGCCAATCCTTGGGGTGTGGCGGTCTCGCCGGACGGCAAGCACATCGTGGTGGCGCACGCCGGGACACGCGAGCTGAGTGTGATCGACCGTGCTGAGTTCCATGCGCGGCTGGACAAGGCGGCACGTCATGAGAAAGTCACCGAGGTGACCAAATCTGCGGCCGATGTGCCCAACGACCTCTCTTTTCTCGTCACGGTGCGCCGCCGCGTGAAACTGGAAGGCGACGGCCCCCGCGGCGTGGTGGCGACCGGGGGTACCGTCTACACGGCGTTGTATTTCGCAGACGCGCTGGCGGCCTTACCGCTGGGCGATGCGGCCGCGAAGCCGACAACGGTGGCGCTGGGCGCACCGGTCGATCTCAGCAAGGATCCCGTACGGCGCGGCGAGATGTTGTGGAATGACGGCGCGATGTGCTTCCAGCACTGGCAGAGCTGCGCGAGCTGTCACCCCGACGGCCGTATGGACGGGCTCAACTGGGATCTGATGAACGATGGCATCGGCAACCCCAAGCAGACCAAGAGCATCGTGTACACCCATCTGACGCCGCCGACGATGGTGACCGGCATCCGTCCGGATCTTCAGGCCTGTAACCGCAAGGGGCTGACGCATATTCAGTTTGTTGTGCGACCAGAAGAGGACGCGCTCTGCTTGGATGCCTACGCGATGTCGCTCAAGCCGGAAGTGAGCCCCTACCGCGTCAACGGCGGGCTTTCGGCCAAAGCGAAGCAGGGCGAGCGGCTGTTCAGGCGGGCCGGTTGCGCGGAGTGCCATCCCGGTGACAAGCTCGGGCCGCACGGCGAGCGTCTCTACACGAATCTCAAGAAATATAATCTCAGTTTGGGCGTCGGCAACGAAGAGGGACGCGAATTCGACACGCCCACGCTGGTTGAAGTGTGGCGCACGGCTCCGTATCTGTATGACGGACGGGCATTGACGATGCAGGAACTTCTGAAAGGGTGCAATCCGCAGGATGCGCACGGCGCGACACAAAAACTGAGCGACGAAGAGATCGACGCGCTGGCGGAGTTCGTACTGTCGCTATAAGAGCAGCGCACGGGGAGTGTGCGGAAAAAGAGGGAGACGTATGCGGGGAATTTTTCATGGCGGTGTGACGCGTCACCAGGAGATGGGCGTCTGGTCTGTGCAGCAAGGCGTACCGCATGCCCACCAGGGGCATGTGGTGGCCCAGACCGGCTGGGGCACCCGTGCACAATTGCAGCAGGCTGGGGTTGGCACCAAAGGGACATCCGTCCCGCAGCTTTGGCTGTGTGGTGGCGGCGGCGAATTGCCGCCGGTTTACCAGAGGTTTGTGGTGGGAGGCACGGAACCACGCTTGATCCGGCGCCACGGGTGTACGGTCGGCGTGGTCTACCGCGACAATTTCGCCGAATACTGTCTGCTCACCGGCGTGTTGCCGCCTGATCCGGCCGCATCACGCGAAGCGCAAACGACGGCGGTTTTCGAGGGGATTGAGGACGCGCTTGCCGATGCCGGCATGACCTTTGCGAACGTCGCGCGCACATGGCTCTACATGGACAACATTCTCGACTGGTACGATCCGTTCAACCGGGCGCGTGATGCGTTTTTCCGGTCACGCGCGGTCTACGACGGGCTTGTGCCCGCGAGCACCGGCATCGGCAGTGCCAACCTGTGCGGATCGGCGATCACCGCTTGCGCCATCGCTGTCAAGCCGCACGTGCCCGGTGCCGTAACGGTAGAAGCCCTCCCGTCGCCCTTGCAATGCGCGGCCTTGGAGTACGGCAGTTCGTTCAGCCGGGCGGTGGAGATCGGCACGCCCGAATATCGGACGCTGCTGGTGTCCGGCACGGCCAGCATCGAGCCGGGTGGCGCAACGGCCTGGGTGGGCGACGTGCCGAGGCAGATCCAGTTGACGATGGATGTGGTCGAGGCGATCTTGGCGTCGCGCGGCATGAGCTGGCGCGACGCGACGCGCGCGGTCATGTACTTGAAGAAAGCCTCCTACATGCCGGAGTGGCAGGCGTGGTTGCGTGCGCACCGTCTGGAAGATTTGCCGCTCATCACAGTCGAAGCGGATGTCTGCCGCGACGACCTGCTGGTGGAACTTGAGGTCGACGCGGTGAAACAGGCGTGAACAAGCTCCTGAACAGATGGGCCGGGCCGGGGCCGGCGGCCTGGTTATGCTGGGCGCTCGCGCTCGGTGCCGTGGCGTTGGCCTTTCTTGGCGCGGAGCGTGCGGGTGCATGGATGGAACAACCGGTGATGCAGGTTGGCGTCGCGTTACTGACGCTGCTCTTCGGTTTTGTTGGCGTGCGCGCTGTCTTGCGGCGCCGGTTCGATTCGGCGTTGCTGCATGTCGGATGCGCCTGCGTGATGGCGGGATGGCTGATGGGCCGTTACGCGGTGAAGCACGCCTCGCCTGACCGCCCCTGTGTCGGCTCGATGGTGATGGTCGACGGCGAGGAGACTGACCGTCTGTGGGAAGGCCCGATGCTCGACCGGTATGTCGGAAGAGTCCCCTTCTCAGTTCGTTTGGAACGTTTTTTTGTTGAGCGTTATGAGCGCAACAGCGACGACCGCGATGCCGGACGAGACGCACCGGTGCGGGAATACCGCAGTCGCGTCACGATTACGGAACCGGGACGGGCGCCCTATGTGGCCAACGTGCGCGTGAATGAGCCGGTTTTTGTGCGCGGTTACCACATCTATCAGATGAGCTGGGGGCATAGCACCGACCGGCTGAGACGACCGGTCGTCTACACAGTGCTGCAAGTCATTCGTGATCCGGGGCTGAAGCTGGTTTATGCCGGATTCACGCTGTTGTTCGCCGGCATCCTGCTCTTTGCCTGGCGCATCTTTCGCCTTCCGGGCACATCGGGAAGGGAGGTGCCGGCATGATGGTGAAAATGACCTTGCAGGGCGGGTTGATCTACTTGACGTTCACGCTCTTTGCCGCAACCGTCATCGCGCGTCGTGGCGGTTGGCGTACCATCGGCAACGCCTTCTGGGGCACCGGCTTTGTGGCGGCTGTCGCGTCAGTCGCTTGGCGCGGACTGGATACCGGCCACCCGCCGATGCAGAATCTCTTCGAGTTTTTCCTGTGCATGGCCGCGGCGCTCTGGCCGCTTTCCGTATGGAGCCGCTGGCGCAACGGACTGGACACGGCGGTGCAGGATGCGTTACTGGGCATGCTGATCCTCTTCCCGGCCGGTTTTGTGTTCGGTGAGGATGTGCGGCGCCTGCCCCCCGCGCTACAAAGCCCACTCTTTATCCCGCATGTCGGCAGTTATGTGGCCGGATACGTGATGCTGGCGCGTGCCGCACTGATGGCGCTGCCGCTGTTCCGTCGGGACATCGGCAGTGAACGGATGCGTCAGGCCGAGACAGCCTCGCGCCAGACGGCGGCCGCCGGATTTGTGCTGTTGACCTTGGGACTGGTCCTCGGCTCGCTATGGGGGAAGATCTGCTGGGGCCACTACTGGCAGTTTGACCCCAAGGAGATGTGGTCGCTCGCAACCTGGCTGGTTTACGTCGGCTACTTCCACGAACGTCTGGCACACGGCGTGCGTGCGCCGCGCACCCTGGCGGCGCTGCTGTGGATCGGCCTGCTCTTCATCGTGCTGACGCTGACCTGGATCAACCTCTCGCGCCTCTTTGCAGGCATGCACAACTATGCGTGATGGCCACGCTCCGCAACAACGTGTCATGCAAAAGGGCTGAGCGCTTCATGACGTAAACGCTTAACCGGATGTGTGATCGGTCAACGCACCGAGAGCAGTGTGCCGATCAGCGTGGTCAACCGGATCTGTTTCGCACTCGTATCCACGACAACTGCCGTTTGAGTGCGTCCCCCGCGTACTTCCCAAACTGTGCCGCAGTCGTTTAGCTGGTCGGCCCAAGTCATGACCACGCCATGGACGGCGGGATTTGCGATGACGCTGTCGATTTCCACGATCACGGTACCGGCAGGCAGGCTCAACGTGCCGCTTACCGTAAGTGGCGTATGCGAACCGTCTGCGCCATACGCCCAGCGGCAGACACTGCCCGCCTCGAAAGTCAGGTTCTCCACCGTCAGTGCGCCGTCAGTAGCTGTGGCGATCTCCCCCCCTGCGCCAACCTTCAGCGTACCGGCCACCGTTCCAGCGCCACTGAAACACTGACGGGCCTCGATACGCATGCCAGATATAGGGGGCCGAAACGTCGCGTCGGCGTCGACCTGTATTTCGTGGCTGGCCAACACCGGCGCAACCGCATCGGGATGATCCAGATAACCGTAAGTCTCCGCACCGTATTTACGCGCCAAGGCTAGCCCCAGCGCATCTTGTTGTTCCGGCGTCAATGCCGTCCGATAGTGATGGATCTCCGCGATGTCGACGCGGGCACAGGTCTTTTCGGTCGCGCCCAGCATGCAGCGAGTCTGTTTACGTCCTGCGGTATGAGTGTGCGTGGCGTCATATTTCACCGAACGCCAACCGTCCACGTTCATCGTCACATTCGAACCGTTCTGCCAGACATAGATTAACACATGCGGTTCGCCGTCATTCAGATTTCGCGGGGCACCCCAAGCGTTCAAGAAATGGGTTCCTTCCCCAATGCAGGCGCCGACGCGTCCATAAGCATTGTAGGCGATTCCCCACCAGTTCGCATCAAACACTTGCCCGATGATCCCAGGGCGTTTTTATTTGAACGGTTTTTGTGCGGTGAGGGATCGCATGGCGTA
>DAOTKE010000123.1:0-9596 GCA_035449085.1 Kiritimatiellia bacterium
AAGTGGAATCCGCCATGCGGATGCCCTTGACAAGCCTTCTCATAGAAGAGTTGAGTATTGAACGTTGAACGAAAAAGTTATCCCGTCGTGGGGCCCCGCCTTGCGCATGGCGGACTCATCCCCGGCCAACCGTTCCATCCCGTTTCGACAAGGAGCATCATGAACCCGTCATTCCTCCTCACACTGTCCATCGCCGCCGCGACGGCCCTCCATGCCGCGCCGATCCTCTTTGATTTCGGCACCGCGGACTCCCCGTTGTACACCGGCGCACAACGCGTCACCGAAAAAGGCGGCGACAACGCCCAGTGGGAGTCATCCGTGAAGCCCGTCGCGCGAGCCTATCCCATTCAACGCGACTGGAAGGAAAACACCCACACGCGGCGCAAAGATCCGCCCGCTTCCTACCATACCGAACTGACCTGCGATCACGTCGCCTCCGACGCACCCGCCGCGCTGACGCTGGCGGTGCCTGCCGGCGCCTACCGTCTGGTCCTGCTCTGCGGCCGGGCTGGCGGACGCGCCGAACAGGTGTGGGACATCTGCGTCACCCCCGAGCACGGTGCCAGCGCCCAGGCAACCTTCGCCGGCCCGCATGAGCTAAGAGCGCTGACGCTGGACGCGGTCACCGGCACGCGCGGGATCCGGCTTGACCTGACCACGCGCAGCCGCTGGGCACTGAACGCCGTGATCGCCGTGCAGGCCGCCGAGTGGGAGGCCGCGCAGCGCGAGACGGTTGAACCCCTGCTCCGCGACGCGCTGCTGTTGCCGCGCGATGTGTTGGCTGACTGGAAGATCGTCCCGCGTCCCGACCCCACCCCCGAACCGGTCTGGAGCACGCGCCAGCAGCAGGATGGCGTGGCCGTCTACGCGCGGCCGTGGTGCGACCCCGTCTGGCCCGACCATAAGCCGCGTCAGCACGAATTGGACGCGCCCGTGCGCGCCTTTGCCACGCCGGGCGAGTATGAACCGCTGACCTTCACGCTGCATGCGCGACGCGCCGTCACCAATGTGGATGTCCGGATCAGCGCGCTGGCCGGCACAAACGGACGCGAGCGCATCGAATTGCCCGCCTCGGATATTGACGTGCGTTACGTGCGTTACATGTTCGTGCGCCCCAACTACAACGCCTTCAACACCGCCTACCGCGCGCCGGATGTCCTGATGCCCTGGCAGCCGCAGCCGATTCCGCGCGGTGAAAACCTGCGCCTCTGGCTCACCGTCCGTGTCAGCCAGGGGCAACCCGCGGGACTCTATCACGGATGCGCGACCGTCACCGCCGATCACACGGTATTGGAGGTGCCGCTCACGTTACGCGTTCTGCCGATCACGCTGCTGAAGGACCGGTCGCTGATATATGGCCAATACTACCGTCATCCGTTGCCCAATAGCGAACGCGCGCCAGACGCCTTTTCGCGCGCCTGGTGGCAGCGCAAAGCCGAAGCCGAACACGTGGACATGCGTGAGCACGGCATGAACACCGTGGTGTTGGGCCTGAGCGGCTGGTACAAGGACGGCCGCTGGCAGTTTGCGTTCGACACGCTGCAGCGCAATCTCGATCTCGCACGCGGCGTCGGCTTCGACAAACCGTTTGTCTGCTCGTTCCCCTGTTCCGCCCTCTACCGCAAGCACATGAACAACGCCGACATGGGCTCGCACCTTTCCCAGATCAAAATGCCGCCCGACGCCTTTTTCGAAGAGTTGACCTGGATGGTGCAGACGATCGAGGCCGAAGCTCGCCGCCGTCAGTGGCCGGAACTCCTTTACTATCCGGTGGACGAGCCCTCGACCAGTCCGGACGCGGTCGCCTTCATGACGCGCGTGATGGCCGCCATCAAGAAAGTCCCGTCGGTGCGGACCTACGTCACGGCCGACCCCGGGCATGAGCAGTTCGCGCCCATGCGTCCGTACGTGGATGTCTGGTGCTGCCAGCCCTTTTCGCTGGGGCGCGAGGCCGTGTTGGCCGACATGAAATCGCGCGGCGTTGAATACTGGTGTTATCCCAACCATATCTCGGGTGAGAATGACCACACCCCCACGATCGGCGCACGCATGACCTACGGCTTTGGTTTCTGGCAATCCGGTTACCGCTGCCTGATCCCCTGGATCTACCAGTCGATGGCCGGCGATCCGTGGAGTTATCTCGACGCCTCGACCTCCGATTTTTTCAACCGCACCGCGGACGACGGCACGCCGATTCCCGTGACGCTGTGGGAGGCCTACCGCGAGGGCATCGACGACCACCGGTATCTCTTCACATTGGAAACCGCCATCGCCCGCGCCGAAGCGGCCGGTCGGCACGCGGCCGCCAGCCGGGCGCGCGAAGTCTTGACGCGTATCCTGGAAACGATGAACATCCAGCCCAAATACAAACACGACGGCCTCTGGTCAGCCGGCGCCTTCGACGCCTGGCGCTGGGCGCTGGCTGAACAGATCATGGCTTTGCAGGCGGACGAACAGAAACAGCAACCGTGACCAAGACACAATCCTGTTCATGAACCTGATCTCACTTTATCTTCGCACATCAGTGGTCAAACGCGTGATGGACGGCCTGCAGGCAGGCGCGCCGGCGGATAGATTGTGGGCTGGCATTTCGCCTCCATGCTCGTTTCGTCACGCTTGGGAATGGGGCTCGCGCTCTGGATCAACCCCGGCGCGGGGTCCTCACTGGACGGCTGACAGACGGACGGGCTCAGGATCAACGAAGTTGAACACGCACAGAGATCAGAGGTTCGTGTTCGGCGTTCGACGTTCTCCCTCTTCCCGCAAAAAACGGTTCGCCCGTCGGCATCTGCGTGGTAAGATAACCGCACAAAAACAGGAGACCCCCATGATTGCGAGACATGATGCGCTTCAAACGGAGTTTCGTGAAAACATGCGTGGCGGCAAAGGCACGGTCAAGGTCGAGCACTGGTTCAAGCCCGAGGACTTCTCCGTCAAATCGCGACTGTGCGCGCGTCTGACGATCGCACCCGGCGGCTCGATCGGCACCCACACGCACGATGGCGAGGACGAAATCTATCTGGTCCTGTCCGGCACCGGTCGGATCGAGGAGAAGGGCGAGTGGGTGCCCATCCAGCCCGGTGATGCGATCCTGACCGGCAAAGGTGGTTCACACGGCGTCGAAAACACCGGCAGCGAGCCTCTGGTGATCGCCGCCCTCATCGTGCAGGTTCCATGAGCGTGCATCTCCTTCCCTCCTCGCTGCTCCTGCCGCAGCAGACGGTCTCTGGCGAGAGTGCCGCACTGCGCCTGTCCACCCTGGCCGCAGCATTCGGGAAACGGGGCGTGCTGGTCCACGGCCGCTCGCTGCAGCGTTCCGGGTTGCTGGACGCGATTCTGGAGGAGCCGCCGTTCGGCATGCGGATCCGCGCCTGGTGCCATGCCGGCGATGAGCCGACGGTCGGTGCGGTCGACGCCCTGCGTGCCGATCTGGCCGCCGATCGTCCCGACTGGGTGGCCGCCGTGGGCGGTGGCAGTGTGCTGGATCTGGCCAAGGCGGCAGCCGGCCTTCTGGACGCCCCGGAAAGGACAGCCTTCTACCAGACGGATCCCAGGGCGATCCCGCCAGCCGCCCTGCCGCTGATCTCCGTGCCCACCACGGCGGGCACTGGCTCGGAAGCCACCGTGGTGGCCGTGCTGACCGATCCGTCACGGACCCTGAAGCAGTCGATCCGCCACCCGTCGTATATGCCGCGGCTGGTGATTCTGGATCCTTGCATGCTTCGAAGCTGCCCGCCGGCCACGCGTGCAGCGGCCGGACTCGACGCCTTTGTGCAGGCTTTCGAGTCCTACACCAGTCGGCACGCCACGCCTTTCACGCGGATTCTCTCGGAGCTTGCCCTGACGCGTATTGCACGTGCTTTGCTGCCGTTTTATCAAGGGAACAGCGACGCGGCCGGAGACATGCTGGAGGCGAGCTATCTGGCGGGTGTGGCGCTGTCGCACGCGCGGCTGGGCGTCATCCATGGGCTCGCGCATCCTTTGGGCGTGCGTTTTCATGCCGCACACGGCTTGGTCTGCGCCTGCTGCCTGCCAGCCTGCCTTGCCTTCAACCGCGAGTTTGTCGCCCGTGACCTCGATACGCTCAAGTCGCAATACGGACTGGACGTTGAGGCGCAAGTGACTGCCTGGATGACAGCCATGAAGCTGGACAATCCCTTCGCAGGCCAGCAGGTGACTGACCGCGAGGCTTTTATCAACGAGACGCTGGCATCGGGATCGACCGCCGCCAACCCCCGCCCTGTCACGGCGGACGACGTCTCATCTTTGTTGGACGCCATTTTAACACCCGCATGAAAATCATCCGCTATTTAACCGCGCACTCGACCACCCCGACCACCGGCATCCTCCATCCGGACGGCTCGGCTGAACCGATTGAGGGCGACCTCTTCGGCGCTTGGCGCCCCAGCGGACGCCGTGAGCGCGTCGCCAAGCGGCTCGCCCCGATCCAGCCGCCGGTCATTCTGGCGATCGGCCTCAACTTCCGTGCGCATGCCCACGAGACCAAGCAGCCGATCCCGGAGTTTCCGGTACTTTTCATGAAAAGCCCGTGGGCCGTACAGAACCCGGGCGATCCGATCCTCATTCCCACGCATCTGCCCAGCACCAAGGTGGATTATGAGGCCGAGCTGGTCGTGATTCTCGGCAAGACGTGCAAAAACGCCACGCGCGAGAACGCGCTTGATCATGTCCTGGGATACACGTGCGGGAACGATGTCACGGCGCGCGACTGGCAAAAGAGTTTCGGCGGCAATCAGTGGTGCCGCGGCAAATCCTTTGACACCTTCGCGCCGCTCGGGCCTGTGATCGTCACCCGCGACGAGATTCCTGACCCGCAGAACCTGACCCTGAAGGCTTGGGTCAACGGGGAGCTGCGTCAATGTTCCAGCACGGCAGACCACATCTTCAGTGTGGCGGATCTGATCGTCTTCCTGAGCGGCAGCACGACGCTGCCGGCCGGCACGGCGATTTATACCGGCACCCCTTCCGGCGCCGGCTTCGCGCGCACGCCGCCGCTTTACCTCGCGGCGGGCGACACCGTGACGATCGCCATCGACGGCATCGGCGAACTCACCAATCCGGTCGCCCGCGAAGACGCTTGACGCATCCCGTTGACTTGAGCGTTGAACGTTGAGCGTTCCCCCGCGATCATTCGCGGTGCAAGTTCTTCAACAGCCAGGCGATCGTCTCGCCGAGATCGTGCATATTGTCGATCCCTTCGGTGTCGTTCTCCACATCGCCGGGCTGCAAGCCTACGCCGAAATTCCAATAGATCGAGCCCGGCACGATCATGCGCGACATCAGGAACATGTGGTTGATGGCGTCAACCACATGCATCGCCCCGCCGCGACGGTTGACCGCCACGGCCGCGCCGATTTTGCGCGAGAAGAGCCGATCATTCGCGACCGCCACCAACCCCGCGCGGTCGACCAGCGCCTTCATTTCTGCCGTCATGCTCGCGAAATAGGTGGGCGACCCCATGATGATGGCATCTGCCTCGATCATCTTGGCAATGCAATCGTTGACGATGTCATCGTTGATCACGCAGCGCTTGTCCTTGGCCTTGAAACAGTGATAACACGCCGTGCAGCCGCGGATCATATTGCCGCCGACCTGCACCAGCTCGGTGTCAATCCCCGCACGCGCGATGGGCGACAACACCTTCATCAGCAGGGCGGCCGTGTTTCCATCGGAACTCGGACTTCCATTAAACGCAACCACTTTCATTGACGCCTCCTTGTTTGAACTAAAAACCAAAATCAAGCTGACCTGAGACGGTCACCTTACGACCGTCCGGCACGGCGGGATCGGACGTGTCATACACGCAAAACTTGATGCCGGGAAACCGCCGCGACAGCTCCTCCTGAATGTAGCGCTCCACGGCGCGCACATTCGCGATGTCGTCGTCTGAAAAGCCGACACTGATCGGCCGACGCAGGGACTCCGCGCCGGTACGCGACAGGATGCGGGTCACGTGCTCCACAAAATCGCGGATCGCGAACTGTTTGGCATGTTCCGACGTGGCACCACCCTCCGCCGCCGCAGCCATCCAGCGTTTAAACGACGGATTCGTCACCGCGTGATACCGGTTGAGATTCAGGTAGTAGTTCAGCTCCTCCTCGTCCGTACCGAAAGTCGTGAGCCCGTCAAAGCAGGCGCGATACCCCCGAAGATTCGCCATCATCTCCTCGCGCTCGTCAGGAGTCAGCACCACATCGACAAACAGACGCAGCGCCTTCTTGAGCGACTCCGACTCATGACCCCGGGCGGTGACAATCGCAAACAGGCGCCCCTCGCGCAACGTTTCCCGCAACGTCTCAAAACTGGGGCCCGGCTCACCCTCGTCCGCCATGACCCGCTCCAGCGAGACCCGCGTGTCGATCAGGAAGCGGCTTTCGCTCTCGTTTGCGGTGTCCTGAAACTCGACAAAGGCCTTTTCCCAATCACCATCCGGCGGACGGTAGTTCTCGGTGTCGTTGCGGACCACCGCGAAGGCGGCAGTCGAGACGCTGTGCGGGCACCACGTGCCATCGGGCAGACGCCGTTCCAGGTGAATGCGCGTGGGCATGTGCAGAATGTTGTCGTCCCAGTCAAAGACGTAGTATTTGAAGTCGCGCTCGGCGACGCGCAGATTGACGTTTTTGGCATGACGGGTCATCGCGGGTAAGGTATGATGCTTCGCGACACTTGTCAATCTCATGAAACAGACTGTTCTTATCACCGGCGCTGCACGCCGCATCGGTCGGGGCATCGCGGAAACGCTGGCCCGCGCAGGTTGGGACGTGGTTGTCCACGCCCACCGGGCGACAATGGAAGCCGAAGCGCTGTGCGCCGCGTTGTCAGCCGACACGGGGGCACGCACCTGGCATGTCGCGGGTGACCTTGCGGTCGAGCATGGCCCGGAAGCGGTGTTTGACGCTGCGCTTGCCCAAACCGGCCGCATCGACGCGATCGTCAACAATGCCGCTATCTTTGCGCGCCAGCCGCTGGCGGGAGCGACAGCCGACGACTTCGACCGCCAATGGCGCCTTAACGCGCTCGCGCCGATGCTGCTGACGCAACGTCTCGCAACCCATCTGGAACGGCGGAGCGGTGCCGGTTGCGTCGTGAACCTGCTCGACCAGCGCATCGCCCGGCCAGACGCGGCAGCAGTCCCCTATCTTGTTTCCAAGAAGGCGCTCGAAGCCTACACGCTCTCTGCGGCGCGGGCCTTGGCGCCGCGCCTGCGCGTCAACGCGGTGGCCCCCGGAGCCGTTCTGCCGCCGGCAACCGAGGCGGGGCGTGAAGCGGCCGGCGAGTTCCCGCTGTCGGCGCGTCCCACCGTCAGCCAAGTCGCCGAGGCCGTGCGTTTTCTGTTGGAGGCGGCATCCACCACCGGCCAGATCCTGTTTGTCGACGGCGGCCAACATCTTCTCTAACCCCGAACCCAAGGAACCCGACATGATCTCTGCCACACACGCTGTTTCGCGCTCTCCCATTCCCGCACACGCACTTTGGAGCGTGCTGGCTGTGGCGTTGCTGCTTTCAGCCGGTTGCGCCACCTCGCGCAACGTGACGGCTGCCATTCCCTGCACCTACCGTTTCAAAATGTTGACGCGTCCGGCCGATCAGGAACGTGTGGACCGCGCGATCCGCGCGGTGGCCGCCGGCCCGGTGACCAAGAGCGGCACCGTCACCTATCCGGAATACCGTTTCCATGTGGCGCGCCTGGCCGATCTCGACCGACTGAACCCCGAGCTGCTGTATGACAATCCCGACGCATGGCTGGCTTCCAGCCGCCGTCAGGTGCTGAACCTGCGCGCGGCCGGCGTGGACTTCACCTTTGACTCCACCGATGTCTCGGCTTCGGCCGCCATCACGGTCACCTTCCACGTCAAACCCGGCTCGCGCCTCTACTACAAGCATCCCGGGGGGGTGGAGAGCGACATCACGGCCAAGGTCGACAAGCAGGGCAAGGTCACGCTGCCCACCTCGATCAAAGAGGGGCAGAAATTCATTTACGCGCGCGCCGTGAAGGACAACGTGACCCGCTACATCCGCATCAACATCTTCAACAACGACGTGCAGGACATCAGCAAAAACGAGTACTAAGTCAGAGTCAGAGCGGCTGGCCGAACAGCGAGCCGGTCAATGACCCCAAAAAGGCGGTGAGCGCGTCCAGATCGGTTTCAGACACAGCGGCACCCACCTGATGTTTCATCATGGAGCGCACCGCCTCTTTGAGTTCGGTCTTGCTGCCGTCATGCAGATAGGGCGCGGTCAACGCGATATTGCGCAGCGTCGGCACCTTGAAGCGTTTGGCGTCCTGCGGGTTCTTGCTGAAGGCCGCCAACCCTTGATCACCATCCGTCAATTCACGTCCTGCAAAGTAATCCGCTTTCAGATCGGCGTACTCAAAGGAAAGCCCGCCCATTGCGGGTCCGGCGTGGCAAGTGGCGCAACGATGCTTTTGAAAAGCGGAATAGCCTTTCAGTTCTTTTTCAGAAAGCGCCGCCTTATTCCCGGCAAGATAGCGGTCGAAGCGTGAGTTCGGGGTGATCAGCCGCCGCTCGAACTCCGCGATCGCCTCACACAGCGTGGCCTCGCAGAAGCCCTGCGGATAGAGGGCGGTGAATTCCTTCTTGAAGGCGGAGTCCGGTTCGAATTTCGCGACGATCTCTTCCCAGTCCCTGCTCGCCATTTCGACCGGATTGAGCGGCGGCCCGCCGGCCTGCTCCGCGAGATGGCGGGCACGGCCATCCCAGAACTGGCGCATGTTGAAAACCGCATTGAAGACGGTCGGCGCATTCACGCCCCCCTTGAGGCCACCGACGCCCACGGAGAACTGCAGGTTGTCCGTGCCGCCCTTCTCGAAGGCATGGCAGGTGGCGCAGGAGATCGTGTTGTCCTTGGAAAAGCGCGTGTCGTGGTAGAGCTTCTCGCCCAGCGCGGCTTTGGCCGCATCGAACGGGATGGACTGCGGCAGCGGATGCACGTCCGCATGGGCGCCGCCTTCAATGCCCCAGCGCGCCAGCCACGCGCCCCACACTTGCCCCACCCACGCGTTCAGAATCTGGCGCTCGCTGACGGTCAGGGAGGTGCCCCAATGGGCCAGGCGGTACTGGATGGGCGGCATGGCGGGTCCGTCCTCGATCGTCCGGCGCAGCTTGATCAGGCGCCCGAGCGGGACCTCTTCCGCCGCCTTTTCAGCCTCCGTGGCGTCAGCGCCGAGATGTCCCACATCATAGAGGTCCCAATGCCGGATGCCTTGCTGGACGTCCTTGCGCACCAGGCTCCCGGGACCGGGCAGCTTCGCGTAAAAGGGCAACGGCTTGCGGCTGTCATGACAGGCGGTGCACTTGGCCTCCAACACCGCCATCGCCGCAGCGCGCACGGCGGCCGGCTCCGCCGGCACCTCCCGGGGAATCTGCCGAAAAACAAAAGAAACAACCCCGCCCGTCAAACCCAGCGCCACAACTCCGGCAACGCACCAAAACATTTTTTTCTGTGTCATGCTGGTACTGTAATCGATACAGAGGCGTCTGGCAAGGGCGCGAGGTGCGGGCGCAGGGCGTTTTTATTTGAACGGTTTTTGTGCGGTGAGGGATCGCATGGCG
>DAOTKE010000124.1:0-9567 GCA_035449085.1 Kiritimatiellia bacterium
TCGCGCTATCCAGCAGCCTCGCAACTCGAAGAATTCTTGATTTGGAACCGCTGCAAAGCCCGGTTTCGGGCTTTCGGGCTTGTCACAGGAACGGGTATCGGGAATACTATCGGCCATTGGCAGAGAGCGATTGTCAGTCAGAGGTTTTTTCTTCCCGTCATGATCACCTACCAAGAATTTCAACAGGCGCTGCGTCAGACTGGCCGTTACGAAACGGCGGCAACCGCCCGTCCGGCGGAATTGCGCATCTCGCCGCTCAACTCGATCCGGTATGCTTCCACGATCATTGGCATTGTCTGCCGCTGCTCCTTCAAGCATCTGTTCGGCGCCTTTGACTACGAAGAGTGGGCGCGCACCTGCATGGCTTCGGTGGCGTTCGCGGAAAAGCTGGGCGGCGTGGTGACCTTTGAAGGCTTTGAGCAGCGCGCCGCCTATGACGGTCCGGTCGTGTATGTCTCCAACCACATGAGCACGCTCGAAACCATGGTGTTCCCCACGACGCTGCTCGCCTTCGGCCGCCTCGCGATCATTCTCAAGAAGAGCCTGACCGAGATCCCGCTGGTCGGGAAGGCCGCCCTGCATGTCGGCTGCATCCCGGTGACGCGCAAGAACGCGCGCGAAGACTTGAAGACCGTGCTGGAGGTCGGCTCACAGCGGCTGGCCGATGGCCACTCGGTCCTTCTCTTCCCGCAGGGCACGCGCCAGGCGGTCTTCGACGGCAAGAAATTCAACACGCTGGGGTCGAAGCTGGCCGAACGCGCCGGCGTGCCGGTCGTGCCGCTGGCGGTCAAGACCGACTTCCTCAAGACCGGCAAATGGATCAAGGATTTCGGCGAGGTCGACCCCAACAAACCGATCCGCTTTGCCTGCGGCCCGGTATTGCCGGCCACGCTCGGCGCGCGCGCCACGCATGACCAGAGCGTCGCGTTCATCGCGTCCAAGCTGACGGAGTGGGGTCTGCCTGTGGTTTAGGGGAGGGCAGCTTCAACCAAGTTGAAGCGCACCCCGTTTAGCCCGTTTTGCGCTTGTCTGCCCTTTCGTGGTGCGGTATGCTGACAATGACCTGTGCTGAAGGACAAAGGAGTAGCCATGAAAAAAATGTTGTCCACCCTGTTCGCCGCATGTGTGACGGCGGCTTCCGTGTCGTTAGCCGATGCTGATCCGGACACCTATGCCGTGATCGATTTGTCCGGGGGGCCCGCCGCCGCCAGCTATCCTGTCAGTTATATGTCAAGCGAGCCGGTAGGCGGCTGGACGAACGACCTCTCCTACGTGACCAACAAGCTCGTCCTGCGCAAGATCGTCGAGACGAACGGCAACTTCTACTACATGGGTGTCTTCGAGTTGACGTGGGGCCAGGTTGAAAAGATCGCCGATTCAGGGGTGGGTAACGGAGATGATGATAATAGGCCGGTGAGTGCACTCGACGCCTTCCAGTATTCAGTGATGACGACCGCATTAGATTCCCTCAATGCGAAGGTGGGCTTGTTCGTCGATTTCCCGACCGAAGCGCAGTGGGAGTATGCCTGCCGCGCCGGTACGACAAACCAATACCACTTTGGAGACGCGGGCGGAACGGATGACCCGGCTTCGCTTGGGGATTACGCATGGTTCGAGGACAACTCAGGCGGTGCCGTCAATCCGGTCGGGCAGAAATCGCCGAACCCCTGGGGTCTCTATGACCTCTACGGCAATGTGGCGGAGTTGTGCCAAGGCGATGGCAGTGATGTTCGACGGGGGGGGGGCTACGATTCTCCCGCTGAGCATTGTACCTCCACCAGCGTTGCTGCCAACGAATTTGAACCAGGAGTTCCTCGCCTAGGCTACCGCCTCTGCGCGCGCCTGCCGCTCCTGACCGTTATTGGCGGCACCGGCGGCGGTAATTTCTTTCAGGGCACGACCAACACCGTCGAGGCGACGGTGCCCGATCATCATACCTTCTCGCATTGGGAGGTTGATCCGCCGTCCGTGACGAATGCGTTGGGGCTCGGTGCTGACTTCTCGGCCACCAACGCCACGACCGTCGTGGTCATGCCGCTGGCCGACGTGACGCTGACGGCCGTCATCGTGCCGAACCTCTACCCGTTGACGGTCGAGAACGGCTCGGGCAGCGGCAGCTACACCAACGGCCAGATCGTGACGATCACGGCCAACCCCACCAACACGCTGCTCTTTGAATTTACCGGGTGGGCGAACGCTGTCAATGTCGCGGTGGCGGAACCGACCAACGCCACCACGACGGTGACGATGCTCGGCGGGGATGCCTCTGTGACCGCTACTTATGGTGACAAACGCTACACCCTGACGGTCAACTTCGCCACCGGCGACGGAAACTACACGAACGGTCAGACCGTGACGATCGGCGCGACCACCACGCCCCCGACCGCGGAGCATGAGTTCGACCATTGGGAGGGCGACACCGCCACGGTGGCTGACGTGAACAGCGCCCCGACCACCTTCACCATGCCCGCGACCAACGTGACGCTGACCGCGGTCTTCCGTCCGAAGCTCAAGCCGCAGAACACCTTCCTCACGCTGGACCTGTCCGACAACAGCGTGTCTTACAGCGACGCGCCGCCGGCGGGCGGCTGGACCGGCCTGCACAAGACGACGCAGATGGTCTTCCGCAAAATCCCGGCAGGCAGCTTCATAATGGGCAGCGCCTCCGGCCAGGCCAATGAGACTCCGCACTCGGTGACACTGACGAAGGATTTTTATCTCGGGATCTTTGAGGTGACGCAGAAACAGTGGGAAGAGATTCGGGGGGGAACACCTCCCAGTTATTTCAGCGGCGACACGCTGCCGGTGGAGCGCGTGTATTACTCGGATATCCGCGGCAATAACCTGGGCAAGGGCTGGCCCGCAAACAATCAGGTCGACGCTGATTCCTTTATGGGGCGTTTGCGTCTCAAGAACGCCGCGGTCGGCGCGGCCGACCTGCCGACCGAGGCGCAATGGGAGTACGCCTGCCGCGCCGGAACGACCGGCGATTATGCGGGCCCCCTGGACGCATTGGCCTGGTATGCGGCGAACAGCACGAATCGCACTCAGGTTGTGGGGAGCAAGCAGCCCAACCCCTGGGGCCTCTACGACATGCACGGCAACGTGTGGGAAATCTGCCTGGATTGGTACACTGCTACTCCGGGTTCGGCGGCGCAGACCGATCCGCCCGGGACGTTGCCATTGCGCGTGAAGCGCGGCGGCGCCTACAATGCTCCTGCGGCAGAGCTCCGGTCAGCCGTGCGTTGGAACGTGATCGCAACGAACCAACTGGCTGGCGGCGGCAGTATCACGAACCTCTCGATACCGAACGGCTTCCGCGTGGCCGTGCCGCAGGCCACCGCTTCGTTCGCGCTGACGGTCATCAACGGCACGGTCAACACCGGCGGCGTGTTCGCGGCAGGCACCACGATCGGTCTGTCGCCGGCACCGGCGCCGGCCGGCATGAAATTCGGCGTCTGGCAGGTCAATCCGGCGGGGCTGGATCTGGGTGCCGGGTTTGTGCCCAGCCAAGCACAGCCGCTGCTGACCATGCCCGCGTCCGCGCTGACGGTCGAGGCCATCTATATTCCTGAAGCTTCCGCCGGCCTGTTCCGCTTTGTGCAGAATGGCCCTGGCGGATCGGTCGAACGCTGGCGTGCGGAAGGCGATGGTTTCACGATCACCGCGCCGGCACCGGAGCCGGGATACAAGTTCTCAAGCTGGACAGTGACTCCGACGGGTGCCGATCTGGGGGCCGGTTTTGCGGCCACCGCCGCCACGACGACCGTGCTCATGCCGGCGATGGACGTGGCGGTCACCCCGGAATACGTGCTGGATGTGCCGGACTTCACGCCGGAGACGCCGACGGCGGGCGTGGCCTTTATGCTGGATGCCGGCCAGGGCCAGCGTCCCGCCACCTTCAGCGCCAGCGGCCTGCCGCGCGGGTTGCGCATTGACCGTGAGACCGGCGTCATCTCGGGCGTGCCGTCGAAACCGGGCACCTACACGGTGACGGTCACGGCGCAGCGCGCGAACGGGAACTCCACCAGTTACACGCTGGCCTTCACGGTTCAGGCGCTGGATCCCGCGCTGCAGGGCACCTTCACCGGCTACTGCTACGAAGAGGAAGGCGGCCAGTGCCGCATTCGCGGCTTGGTGACGTTCAAGGCGACCAGTCTCGGACGGTTGACCGCCAAGGTGGTTCTGCAAGCGGTGAACCTCAGTTTCTCGGCCAAATCGTGGAGCGGGGTGTCGGGTGATTCGGACTATCTGGCGGCGATGGCGCGTCGTCAAGGCGAACAGCTTGATGTGACGGTCGACGCCGCAACGGGTTTCCTGACGGGGACGCTCAGTGGCGGGCGTGTTGGAGCAGAGACTTTGCTTGTCACCGCGCAGCGTAACGCTTTCCTGGACAGACTGAACATCACGGCGCAAACGATTCTGGCCGCTTACAAGGGGTACTACACCGTCGCGTTGCCGATTGAAGCGTGTGAGACCGATCCGGCGATCGACAACCGGCAGAGCGGGTCGGGGTATGTCACGATCACCGTGCGTGACCGCGGCGCCGTCAAGGTCGCCGGCAAGATGGCGGACGGCACCCGCGTCTCGCTGTCGTCGACGCTGTTGGTAGACGATCAGGGCGCGGACGTGCCGCTGTTCGTGAAGCTGTATGGAAGGCGCGGGATTTTCGCGGGCCTCTTACACATTGGCGGTGGTGCGTATCCAGCGACCCAGCGGGTCGGTGAGGTGCCTGACGTGCGGCTGGAATGGCTCTACCCCGGCTCCACCATGGCAGGGCTTGCCGACCGTTTCGACGCGCAACTGTCAGCATTGGGCGCTTATTATGACGCGGTGGGCGATCTGCAGGCCGCCTACGCGGGCAAGATCCTCCAGGCTGAGGGCATGGAATGGGCGATGCCGTTGGCTGCGGGGAGGTCGCCAGGCTCGCTGACGGTCGACCCTGTGATCGAGAATCCGCAGGCCGTCAAGTTCAAAGCGGCGAGACGGACGGGACTCTTCTCGGGCTCGTTCCGTGTGATGAACGAGGCGGGGCGGAACGTGACGCTCAAATATGTCGGCGTGTTGACCCGGCTGGACGACGCCTACGTCGGGGACGGCGCGTACGTTGAAAAGCGTTCGGCCAACGGCAGGTCGGTCAAATCTTCATACCGTGTCTGGATCGAAGCGCCTCATCCTCAATAACCGGCATAGGCCGCCCGGCGCGGTGAAAGTTGCCCATGGGCTCCGTAGTGACTTGGGAAGAGCTGGACGCCCTGCGCGCCCGGTGGCGGCGCGAGGGCCGTCGTGTGGTGTGGACCAACGGCTGTTTCGATCTGCTGCATGTCGGCCACCTGCGCAACCTGCAGGCCTGCAAAGCCTGCGGCGATGTGCTGGTGGTCGGCCTGAACAGTGACGCCTCCGTGCGCGCCATCAAGGGCCCGTCGCGGCCCGTCAACTGCGAGGCGGACCGCGCGGAATTGCTGGCCGGTCTGGCGTGCGTCGATGCCGTGGTGGTGTTCGAGGAGACCACGCCCGAAGCCGCGCTGGCGCGGCTGAAGCCCGAGATCCACTGCAAGGGGGCTGATTACGCGCCGCCGCACGGCAAGCCGGTTCCCGAGGCCGAGGTCGTGGCCGCGTACGGCGGGGAAATCCGCTTTATTCCGCTGGTGCCAGACCGCTCCACCACCGGGACGCTGGCCAGGATATCCGGCGGCTCTCCGACCGCCCCCCACACCTGAGACCCAAAACCCGTAACCCAAAACCCGAACAGGCGCAATCATGATACATGGGGCGGAGTTGATTACGACGGCCAACGATCTTGCGGTCTTGGCTGCGCGGTTGCTGAATGCGGAGGCGGTGGCGGTCGACACGGAATTCTTCTGGGAACGGACTTACTATCCGGTGCTCGGGCTGGTGCAGCTCGCGACGGCCGAAGGCTGCTGGCTGGTTGACGCCGTGGCGTTTCATGATTTGCGTACGCTGGGGCCGGTACTGGCCGCGCCGGACGTCACCAAGCTGTTGCACGACGCTCCGCAGGATCTTGCGATTCTGGCCCGTGCGACCGGTGCCACGCCACGGACCGTGTTCGACACGCGCGTGGCGGCGGGCTTTGCCGGTTTCAGCTCCACCGGTGCCTTGCAGGCGTTGCTGCGTGACGCGCTGGGCGTGGAGCTGGCCAAGGCCGAGACCCGTTCTGACTGGTTGCGCCGTCCTTTGAGCGCGGGTCAGATCCGGTATGCGGCAGAGGATGTGATCCACTTGATTCCGCTACGCGAGGCGTTGCTGGCGCGCTGTTCCGGCGACCTCCCTCGTACATGGCTGCGTGAGGAGCTGGCGGGCCTGGACGATGCCGCGCTGTATGGTGACCGTGACCCGCGACTGATGTACCAACGTGTCAAGGGCGGATCACGCCTCGATGCACGAGGACTTGCAGTGCTGCGCGAAGTGGCGGCATGGCGTGAGGAAGAAGCGCGGCAACGCGACTGGCCGCGCGGGCATGTTCTCCCCGACACGGTGCTGGTGGCGCTCGCTGAAGCCGGCCCGCGCGATCGCGCGGCACTGGCCGCGTTGCCGGGCTTCCCGCGCCGCATGCCGGACAGAGCGGCGGATGCGCTGCTTGCGGCCGTGGCGCGCGGGTTGGCTCTGCCTGCGGAGGCGTGTCCACAACCTATGGGGATTGGCATGGTGGAGAAACGCGCACTCAAGGGGCCGTCCGACCGGTTGCTGGCCCGCATCCGTGCCGCCTGCGAAGCGTATGGTATCGATCCGGCGCTGGTCGCGTCGCGCGCGGACGTCGAGAGCTACCTTCTAGCGCAACAAAAAGGCCAGGTTGCCGATCATCCGCTGGCGCAAGGCTGGCGTGCGCAACTCCTCATGATGGTGAGAACATGAACAAACTGACAGGATGCGGGATGCTGGCGGGCTTGCTCGCCGGAAGCCTCGCGGGGGCGGTCGAGCTGCCGCCGGTGACGTGCGATGTGGTCGTGGTGGGCGGCGGTTCGGCCGGGATCTGTGCGGCGCTTCAGAGCGCCCGCGCCGGCGCCAAGACCGTGCTTGTCGAAGCCGCCCATCAGGTGGGGGGCAACACCACCACAGGCGGGGTGAATTTTCCCGGCCTGTTCCACGCCTGGGGCAAACAGGTCATCGCGGGCGCGGGCTGGGAGGTCGTGACCAACGCGGTCGCGTTGGACGGCGGCAAACTGCCGGATTTCACCAAGCCTACCGGGCGTCGCCACTATGAACATCAGGTTCTGATCAACATTCCGTTGTTTGTGGCGCTGGCGGAGGATGCCTTGACGCGCGCCGGGGTGACGCTCCATTACCATGCGGCTCCGGTGCGGATCGAAGCGATCCCGACGGGCTGGCGTGTGCGAACGGCTGCTGCCGGTGACACGCGCACGATCACCTGCAGGCAGCTTGTGGATTGCACGGGCAATGGAACCGTAGCCGCGCTGGCTGGCTGCGAGAGGCTGCGCGAGCAGGAGTGTCAGCCAGGAACCTTTGTCTACCGCATCCGCCCCAATGCGGATCTCTCGAAATTCGACGCGAAGGCGCTGCAGGCGCGCTTTGATGCGGCGGTCAAGGACGGACGGCTCCAGCGGAACGATTGCCGCGGGAGTCTGCTGCACTACCTGCAGAGTGGCGGCAACACCGCGAACTATGTGGAGGGCGCGGACAACTCAACGGCGGATACCCGCACCGAGACCAATCTGCGCGGTCGTGCCGCCGCGTTGCGTATGTTCCGGTTCCTTAAAGACATCCCGGGACTGGAAAAGGTCCGGCTGGAGAGCCTGTCGCCTGAAGTCGGCGTACGCGAAACTTACCGCGTGCGCGGCGAGTATCTGATGACGCACGAGGACTACACGTCAGGGAAGCGCTGGGAAGATTCGGTCTGCTATGCCTTTTATCCGATCGACCTGCACGACAAAAAATCGGGCGTACATCCAGCGCATCTGAAAGAGGGCGTGGTGGCGACCGTTCCGCTGCGCGCATTGATCCCGAAGGGCAGCCGAAACCTGCTGGTGGCCGGGCGCTGTATCAGCAGTGACCGTCTCGCCAACTCGGCGTTGCGCGTCCAGGCGACCTGCATGGCGACGGGGCAGGCCGCCGGTGCCGCCGCCGCGCTGGCCGCGAAACGCGGCGAGACGCCCGGGCAAGTGCCGGTCGCCGAACTCAAGGCGCTGCTGACGGCGCACGGCGCTATCGTGCCCGATTGAGCCCGAATCATATTCAGACCATCTGACGGACACGAAACAAACGGGGCAAGTGTCGGCTTGCCCAGCCATCACCCCATTGCGTGCCCAGCGGTTGGTTTAACGCAGACGCGGAAGTAAGATGCAGAGACGGGGAGACGCTGTTTCCCGATGCGTGCCGGGCCAGTTCACTGTTCAGCGTTCAGCGTTCGGCGTTCATCGTTCAGCGTTCGGCGTTCCGCGTTCGGCGTTCAGCGTTCCGTGTTCGGCGTTCAGCGCTTAGCGCGCGGTGGTGGCTTGCTTGCGCCAGGCGGTCGGCGTCAGGCCGAATGCGCGTTTGAAGTGGCCGGAGAAGTGCTGAGAAGCGCAGAACCCGAGGTCAAACGCCAGTTGCGTGATCGGCGTGTCGGTTTCGGCTAACAGGCGTTTGGCCTTCTCCAGGCGGCAGGCAAGCTGGAAGTGGATGGGCGGCAGTCCAGTGATGTGTTTGAACTGTGCGATCAGTAGCGACGGCGAGAGACGGGCCTCGCGCGCCAGAGCGTCGAGACGGAAATCATGTTCCGGGTGTTCGCGGATCGCGGCGGCGAGCTGCTCGATCAGCGGTGGACGCGCAATCACGCTCTTGTGCGAGGCGGCATCGATTACGCCCATCAACAGCGAGGTGCACGCCGTGGTCAGGCCGACGGTCCGGTAAGGGCCGGCCGGTTGCGCGTGATACTTGAAAAGATGGGCGAAAGCATGCTTCACCGTGTCGGTCCGGGCGATGATATGGCAGGGCAGGCACGTCAGCCGCCGCCAGAGGTCGCGGGCTTCAGGATAAGTGAGGCGCAGAAAGGTTTGGCCGCGCCGCGGCTCACGGATCAGCAGCCAGTGGATGACCGTGCCCTTGGGGTGGGCGGTCAGGCAGTGGGTGTCGGACGGTTTGTTCAGGTAGAGGTCACCCGGCATGATCCGGTGCTCCCGGCCGTTGTTCAGGAGAGTAAGCGCGCCGCGCAGGCAGAGACCGATCTCCAGACAGCCGGCATGGCGGTGGGTGCCGACCGGCGCAATGACGTGGCTGTAACGGCTGAAGCCCAGTGCCGGGACTTCCCGCAATCCGGCCGCGGCCAGATTGAACACGCGGCGCTCCGGCGTGTCACTGTAAGTGATCGCCAAGCCCTCGGTCTTTGCGTGCGCATTCCCAGCATTCTTCATGAGCGTATCCATGTGTCCGGCGTCATGACGCGGATTGTCTTAGAAGCCCGTTCGATCACGTCGGGAATTTCCAGTGTCGTTTTCATATATGATACATGTTTCCCATATTCCTGTACACCTGTCAATTTCCAGGTGCCCAATTCAACCAGGGCGTTTTTATTTGAACTGGGCTCGCGCGTTGTTTATCAGGGAAACACTT
>DAOTKE010000125.1:0-9378 GCA_035449085.1 Kiritimatiellia bacterium
GATGGGGTTCGTGAGACGCTTACTGCTCAACGACGGGATCGGCCTTTGCGCCCATCTAGGCGGCTCACTTGCTGCTCAGGGCTTTGCGCAACAGGATCTCGGTGTCGGTCACGGCGGGGTCGGCGTCAAGCGCGGCCTGCACCATCTTGCGCGCCTGATCCTGCGGGAAGCCCAGTTGGGTGAGAGCCAGAATGGCGTCGCGCAGCATGGCGTTGCGGGCATCGCCGCCGCCGACGGTGCGTCCCGCGAGCGCCTCCAGCGGGTCCACCTTGTCGCGCAGTTCCACAATGATGCGTTCGGCGGTTTTTTTGCCGACGCCATGCACGGAACTGATGCGCTTGACGTTGCTTTCGGCGATCGCGGCGACCAGCTCGGACACGGTCAGTCCGCTCAGCACGCTGAGGGCGAGCTTGGGCCCCACGCCGTTGACATCGATCAGCCTTTCAAACATGCGCTTCTCTTCGGCCTGGGCAAACCCGAACAGCACCTGAGTGTCCTCGCGGATGTGATGATAGGTCAGCAGCCGGCAGTCACTGCCGGTGGCCGGCAAGCGGTCGTAGGTGCTCAGCGAGATGAAGAGCTCATAGCCGACACCCTGCACGTCAAGTATGACGGTGGAGGGGGTCTTTTCGACCAACTTACCGTGAACAAAGGCGATCATAGGATACTCCCGCCGCCTCAGGCATCTTGCTCAAGACGCGGGGCGTGCTTCAGCACATACTGTTCGGCTTCGGAGCACCACAGCCCCTTGTTGCGTCCGCAAATCTCGGCCAGCGCCGCGAAGTAGGGGTCCTTCCCGCCGAGCGCCGCAAAATCGCTGATCGCGGTCATGGGCATGGAGACGTGCGTGTAGACCAGTTTCTTGCCGCCTGGGATCTTCGGCAGATTCTTGGTGGTCTCGGCCACCGAATCGATACCTCCCACATGGGTGATCATGACGGATGGCGTGATCAACCCCTGCGCCGCGTAGTTCATGGAGTCTTGCAGATCCTTGGTGTTGCCACCGGAAGAACCGACGACATGGTGCCCCATGTAGTGCACATCATAAAAGTTGATGGCGGCTTTGAAATCGGATTTGGACGGTCCCGCGAAAAAGTTCATGCATCCGAGATAACCCAACAGCGCTGAACCTTGTTCAATCAAGGCCGGCACCGGCGCAAAGATCATCACGTCGTCGAACCCCCTGTTTTGGTTGAACGACTTGATGAAGGTCACGGGATCATCCTGGCCCGTCGTGTTCACATAGTGCAGGTCCACGCCGCAGGCCTGGGCGTGATCGACCGGAAAGAGCTGCGCCGCGCGGTCGAGCCGCGCCTGATCGATGTCGGTGATGACCAGACGTCCGGGACGATGCTCAGGGCCGTGCAGCGCGAGGTCGATCGCGCTCAATCCCATCGGGCCCGCGCCCGCGAGAATGACCATCGAGCCGCCGTTCTTGATGCCCATCTGGTGGTCATATTCGCCCGCCTTGAAGTGGTAACTGCACCGGTATGCGCCCACGATGCAGGAGACCGGCTCGGCGATGGACGATTTGTAATAGGCGTCACCGTCATAGGTCAGCAGGCAATCCAGTTCCAACACCTCCTTGGGGATGACGATGCGCGTGGCATTGCCGCCGATCCAGCGGAACGAGTAGCCCGGCGCCCGGTGCTCATGGCCGGGGATGTTGAGCTGGGGCTGGACCCCGTACTTCTGCCCGACGCGGAATTTGTGCTGCCAGTTCTTGCCGACCTGCAAGAGCTTGCCGCAAAACTCGTGGCCGAGGATGATGGGATTCTCCGCAACATCATCGGGAACCCGCTTGTGATTGGCCCCTTGAATCGTTGCCTTGTAATCGGACATGCAGATGCTGTTTGTGACAATGTCCGCCAAGATTTCATCATCGCTGATCTCCGGCAGGTCGAACCGTTCGAGCCGCAGGTCATTTTCGCCATAAAGCCGCAAAGCCAAGGTCTTCATCAGGAACCCTCTCATGGAAGTAAATGATGCCCGACTATAGCGTTTCCAGCCGTGTGGCGACAAGACAAAAGGGGAAACGGGGGACTCAGCTCACGGTGTTTGGCGCAGGTGGCGGGCGAGTGACGTGCGGACGGCGGCCGCATCGAGCCGCCGCTGTTCCGGCGAGTCGTCGGTGTCCAGCGCGGCAAGTGTGGCATGGTGGGTCCGGTAAAGATCCCGCGCCCGACAGATCCAGGCCCAAGGCATGCCCACCCGCACACGGGCGCAGGGATAGTGTTGGGCCAGAAACGCGCGTGGCATGAAGATGCGTTTCAAGACCAGACGGGTGCGTCCCATAAGACTGGCGTGCCGGTAGCTGAGGAATGTCGATTCCGCCCCGCGTTCTGCCCCGCGCGGCAGGTGCGCGAGGGCGTGCAGCGCGGCATCACGCCAGATGGCGTCGATCTGCGGCACGTCGGTCTGCCAGGCAGCAGGCAGGGGCAAGTCGAACAGCTCCGCAGTGAAGCGCAAGACGAACGGGATAGCCGCCCCTGTTTGCCAGCGTACGCCGGCGGCTGCAATGTCCTCGGTTGGGAGTGTATTGCCCCGCGCACGAATGAGCAGCGCGACATCCAGATAGGCGCGCAAAGGAACGGCGAACAGGTGATGCAACATATGGTGGACAAGGTGCGCGAGTTGATCGGGGGGGGACAGGGCGAAGCACGGGTGACCGTAAAGTCGTGTCGGCCCGGCATGCCGCCAGATGGCCGCCATGTCCACGTCCGGCGAATCGGTCTCCCGTTCGCTGGAAAAAGCCCAGTGCATCTCCACGGCGTATGCATGCTGCGGGTGCCGGTAGAGTTGATCGTAGGCAAAACGGCTGTGCAGCGTGCTTTTGGAGGCGGTATACCCAAGCTTCAACATCACGGCATGGCTCGCGTCGCGCTGGCCGTCACGGATCAGCACATCGATATCACTCATGCTCCGCAACGCCGGACCGGCGTATATGGACTCGGCGAGCCAAGCGCCTTTCAGCAAGGCCAGGTCCAGGCCGGCCTGTGAAAAGCCTGCTGCCAGGTCAGCGATCTGGCGCTGCCGTAGCGTCGAGCGTTGAAGTTCGGTCAGGGCGCGCATACGCCAAGCGCCCGCTACGCTGTCCGGGGACGCGGACGATTGGGGGAAGCCGTCTGGATAATGGGCGGCCAGCCAAGGGAAAAGAAAAATGTCCACGCCCTGTTCGCGTGCCCTGCGGTCGAGCAGGGGCCATTGTGGTTCGGCCATGTCGACTGGCAGCGGACGATCATGCAGAGCGCCGCGCACACATGCGATCAAGGTGCGGTACTCTGGCGGGAGTGACAGGGCAAGGGCGCTGGATTCCAGATCCATGCCGTAAGCAATATCACAAGGACAGTGAGGACGAAAGAGTGAAGTTGCAGGGTGACGCGACACGAGGGCTATCAACCCCCGCAGTTTTGGGGTGTCTCCCGGCATTGCGAGACCGTGCCGGTTCTGTTACTCTACACACCTCATGTCCAAGCGTTCCAAAAAAGGGTCTCCCCGTACTTGGCTCGGCAACTTATCGGCTGTTGTCGCCGGTCTTTGTCTGCCGGTTCTGGTCTGGTGGTCCGGCTGTTTGGCTGACCGCATCCGGCCGCCGTCCGGGCGTGCGCCGGTGGTGATGGCGATGGAGGTGACCGGCTACTGCAATTGCGGCATCTGTTGCAGTTGGGAGCGGGGCTGGTTCGGTTTGGGCGCACCGGTGATCAGCGGAGGCCCAAACAAGGGCAAGCCGAAGGAAGTGGGCATCACGGCCAGCGGCACGCGCGCCAGTCGGGGAACCATCGCAGCCGACACCTCGGTGCTGCCGTTCGGAACCATTGTGGAGGTGCCGGGCTACGGCTATGGGCGTGTGGAGGATCGTGGCGGCGCGATCAAAGGCAACCGGCTTGATCTTTGGTTCCCCTCGCACGAAGAGGCGCAGCGCTGGGGCCGGCAAAAAGGCGTGCGCGTGCGCGTGTGGAAGCCGTAGATGTTTTTTGGACTGATTGTATTCAAGAGGAACCGGAACAACCATGAGTGACGAGACGAAGACGGTGGCATCGGATACCGGCAGGCATTTTCTCAAACAGTGGATCGCCGAGGATGTCGCGGCCGGACGGACAGGCGGACTGGTCGTGACGCGTTTTCCGCCGGAACCCAACGGCTATATCCACATCGGACACGCCAAGGCGATCTGCATCGATTTCGGCATGGCGCAGGAGTTCGGCGGCCAGTGCCATTTGCGCATGGACGACACCAATCCGTCCAAAGAGTCCGACGAATACGCCGAGAACATCAAAAAAGATATTCATTGGCTCGGATTTGACTGGGGTGACGGCTTTTACTGTGCGACCGACCGCTTCGACACGATGTACGAAATCGCCGAAAATCTGATCCGCAGCGGGCATGCGTATGTCTGCGGGCTGACCCAGGAGCAGTGGAAGGAGTATCGCGGCATCCCGACGGTGCCGGGCAAAGAAAGCCCGACGCGCAACCGCTCTCCCGAGGAGAACCTTGATCTCTTCCGCCGTATGCGGGCCGGGGAGTTCCCGGACGGTTCGCTCTGCCTGCGGGCGAAGATCGACATGGCCTCGCCCAACATCCATTTCCGCGATCCGGTGCTTTACCGTATCCTGCATGTGCCGCACTATCATGCGGGCGACAAGTGGTGTATCTATCCGATGTACGATTTCGCGCACCCGATCGAGGACGCGCTTGAAGGTGTGACCCACTCGATGTGCACGCTGGAGTTCGAGGTGCACCGGCCGCTCTACGACTGGGTGATCGACCGTATGGACGAGATGGGCATGCTGGTTGTGCGCAATGGCGTCAAGATCCGCCCGCAGCAGCGCGAATTCGCGCGCCTGAACCTCACGTACACGGTGATGAGCAAGCGCAAGCTGTTGCAGCTTGTGCAGGAGAAGCGGGTGTCAGGCTGGGACGATCCGCGCATGCCGACCCTATGCGGGTTGCGGCGCCGCGGGTACACGCCGGAAGCGATCCGCGATTTCTGCGACCGCGTGGGCGTGTCGAAGTACGAAAGCGAAACCGATGTGGCGCTGCTGGAATACTGTGTGCGTGACGATCTTAACAAGCGCGCGCTGCGGCGCATGGCGGTGCTTGACCCGGTCAAGGTCGTGATCGACAACTATCCTGAGGGACAGGTTGAATACGTTGAGGCGCTGAACAATCCCGAAGACCCCTCGGCCGGCACGCGCCAGGTGCCGTTCAGCCGCGAGGTGTACATCGAGCGCGAGGATTTCATGGAGGTGCCGTCCAAGAAGTTTTTCCGCATGGCGCCGGGGCAGGAGGTACGGCTGCGCGCCGCGTGCCTCTTCACCTGCACGCACGTCGTCAAAGATGCTGCCGGGGCTGTGACCGAGATCCATGGCACCTATGATCCGGCCTCCAAGGGCGGCAACGCCGCGGACGGACGCAAGATCAAAGGGACGATTCACTGGGTGTCGGCGGCGCATGCGGTGCCGATTGAAGCGCGTCTGTACGACCGGCTCTTCACGGTGCCCGATCCGTTGGCGGACGACGCGCGCGATTTCACCGAGTTCTTGAATCCCGACTCACTCAAAACTGTGGCCGCCTGGGGCGAGCCGGCCTTGGCGCAGGCGCAACCGGGCGAGCGTTTCCAGTTCGAACGGATCGGGTATTTCTGTGCGGACACCGAGGATTCGCGACCGGGCAGGCCGGTTTTCAATCGTACGGTGCCCCTCAAAGATTCTTGGGCCAAAGAAGTGAAAAAATGAATGGGGTGGCCTAAACGCCGCTCCTGAAAGGACAGGATGCAGAAGACAGTCAAAGTGAACGGACAGGTGATTCCGCAGGACGCGATTCAGTTCGAGCTGGAGCGGCTCGTCCGTTTCTACGCCGAACACGGCGTGTCGCAAGATCAGATCAGGGCACAACTTCCGGATCTGGTTCAGAAGGCGACCGAGCAGGCCATCGGCACCAAGCTGCTGATGGACGAAGCCGCCAGGCTGGACTTCCCTGTGTCCGACGCCGACCTTGACGAGCAGGTCGCGAAGATCATCGATCAGGTCGGCGGGGAGGAGGCCTTCCGGCGCGCCCTGCAGCAGCAGAACACCACCGAGGCTGCGTTCCGCGAACAGCTCAAGCGCGGCCGGCGCGTGGACAAGCTCATTGAAAAAACGGTGGCGGATGTTCCCGATCCGACCGAGGCCGAGATCGAAGCCTATTTCAACGCGCACAAAGAGGAGTTTGCCCAAGGCGAGCGTGTATTGGCACAGCACATCCTGATTGCGCCGGACGGCGACACGCAGACATCCAAAGACGAGGCCAAGGCCAAGATCGCTGCGATCCGCGAGCGCGTGCTGTCGGGCAAGAGCTTTGCCGATGAGGCCGCCGCGCACTCCATGTGCCCCAGCGGTAAAGACGGGGGAAGCCTCGGCTGGTTCAGCCGCGGCATGATGGTGCCGGAATTTGACGCGGCCGCCTTTTCGATGAAGGTCGGAGATGTGAGCGACATCATTGAAACGCAGTTCGGTTATCACCTCATCTACAAGAGCGACCATGAGCCGGCCGGTGAGGTCGATTTTGCGCAGGTAAGCGACAAAATCCGCGATCTTTTGCGTCACGCGCGCCGTGGCGAAAGGGTTTCCGCCTATGTGAGCGAGTTGCGTGAAAAGGCGCAGATCGAATTTGAGTAAGGCGCTTGACATTTGGTCGGGGATTCGGTTAAATGCGCCCGTTTTCACATGCAAAACCACCGAATCCATTTTTACTTTAGCTACTTTAGGTCGCCGGACACACGGTTCGGGTCGGCCCGGTAGGCTATTGTTGAATCGGGAGTAGACTTTTTCATGAACCGCGTGTCCGGCAACAGGACACGCGGTTTTTTTGTTTCTAACCCCTCTACGAAAGGAAGAATGATGATTATTGTTCTGAAACGACACGCCTCGGAAACCGACATCGCGGCCATCAGCGATATGGTCTGCTCGCTGCGTTATCAGCCGCGCATCATCCGTGGTGTCGAACAGACCGTGATTGCCTGTATCGGTGACGAGCTCAGTAACCGCTCGCTTGAGGCGCTCAGCAATCTGCCGGCCGTGGAATCGGTGTTCCCGGTGCAGAAGAAATTCAAACTGGTGTCGCGCGAATACCACCCCGAAGATTCGGTGGTCAATGTGCAGGGGGTGTTGATCGGTGGGGGCAACATTCAGATCATCGCCGGGCCTTGCGCGATTGAAAGCTACGATCAGTTGCGCACGGCGGTGATGGATTTGACCTCGTGCGGCGTGAAAATCATCCGTGCCATGCCGTTCAAACCGCGCACGTCGCCTTATGACTTCCAGGGGCTGAAGCTTGACGGCGTCAAGATCATGCGCGATGTGAAGGCGGAGTTCAATGTCGCGATGGTGGCCGAAGTGCCGGGGCCGGCGCAGATCGAGATGCTGCGCGACGTGACCGACATGTTCCAGATCGGTGCGCGTAACGCGCAGAATTACGACCTGCTGGAGCATCTGGCGCATGCCGGTCGTCCCGTGTTGCTCAAGCGCGGCATGGCCAGTACGGTTGAGGAGTGGCTGACTGCGGCGGAGTATCTGGTGGTCAACGGCTGTCCGCAAGTGGTGCTCTGCGAGCGTGGGCTGCGGTCGTTCGACAAGACGACGCGCAACCTGCTGGATCTCGGTGCGGTGGCGGTGGCCCGTCAGCTCGCGCACTTGCCGGTGGTGGTGGATCCGAGTCATGCAGCCGGTACGCGAAGCTTGGTTCCGGCCCTGGCGCGGGCGGGGCTGGCGGCCGGTGCGGACGGTCTCATCATTGAGGCGCATCCCGATCCGGTGAACGCCTTCAGCGACGCCTCGCAGCAGCTTGAGTCGGCCGCTTTCGGCGCGTTCCTCAAGGATCTCGAGCCATGGATCGAATTGGCGAAAGCCACGCGCAGACAGGCGAAATAGCCGGAAACACGATAACACAAGCGAGCGTGTATGGATACCCCTGTCCTTTATCTCGGTCCGGAAGGTACGCATTCGCACGAGGCCGCGCTGCGACATTTCGGTAAGCTGAGCAGGCTGCTGCCGTGTCTCTCGCACTTTGACGTGGTCGAGCGGCTTTGCGCACCGTCCGTGCGCCCGCGGCCTCTGGCTATCGTGCCGGTCGAGAATTCAAGCGAAGGCCCCGTCACGCAGACGCTGGATGTGCTTTCGCTGCATCCGGAGATCACGATCCTGGAGGGCTTCTCGATGCCGGTCCGCCATCATCTGGTGGCGGGCCGCGCACTGCGGCGGCTGGAAGAGATCAAGCGTGTCTACAGCCACCCGCAGGCGTTGGGACAGTGCCGCGCCTCGTTGCGCGAACGGGTGCCGCAGGCCGAGCTGCTGGCCGAGTCCAGTACGGCCGCTGCGGCGCGCCGCGCGGCCTCTGAGCCGGGCAGCGCGGCGGTGGCCACATTGGCGGCCGCGCGCATTCACCGCTTGGGCGTGCTCGTGCGCGATCTGCAGGATAGTGACGCGAACGTCACGCGCTTTTTCGTGATCACGGCGAACCGTCGGGCTTCGCGGACGACCGCACGGCGCACGGACGAAATGCGGTCGCTGCTCTATCTGGTGATCGGTAACCGCCCCGGCGCGCTGCTACATGCTCTCGCGCCGTTCGATGCCGCTGGGCTCAATCTGACCTTCATTCAGAGCCGGCCGTTGCCGGGACGCCCCTGGGAGTATGGTTTTTTTGTTGAGGCAGCGACCGATTGGAAAGCACCTGCAGCCGAGGCCGCCTGGCGTTTGGTATTGGCTCTGTCGGAGTCTGGGCGTAAACTGGGGACGTATCCGGTTCGATAATTTCGATTGTGTGAAACCATGAACAAACTGGCACAACTACGAACGATCATCGCATCTCTGGACGAAACGCTGGTCAAGGCGCTTTGCGGGCGCGCGGCTTTCCGGGTGAATGCCGAACTCTATCATGAGCGCAAGCGTTCGCTTTCGGTCGCGGAAACCGCAAACCTGTTCGGCACGGCGTCAACCATTGCCGGACGGATCCATATCCTGCGGCCTTTTTATGTCAATACGTTGCTGCCCGAGCTCTGTGAAGCGGGGAATGATGAAGACCGCCGCAAATGTATCGCGGCGGACGCCAGCAGCATGAACGCATTGGTCCAGCGCCTCAACCTCTCGGTGCATGTGGCCGCGCTGAAATTGGAGGAGATCCCCGATGCGTTGCGACAGCCGTTGATGGAGCGGGACCCTGTGCTGCTGGAGGCGGCGATCACCAATCACACGGTGGAGTCTGAGGTGATTGCGCGCATCCTTGATATGTCGCGCGAACAGCACGCAGGTGGTGCACGGCCTGAAAAGATTGCGTGTCTGTACGAAAAGTGGATCATCCCGATTTCACGGAAGATTCAGGTTCATGATTTACTGGCCAAGTATC
>DAOTKE010000126.1:0-9367 GCA_035449085.1 Kiritimatiellia bacterium
CCGCGTGTGCGGCATGACAACCGAAACAATGTCACAATCCTGACACACACCCCGCTTTTCATTCGCTCTCCTTTGCCCTTGCCTTTGCAGCTGCAAAACGCTAACATTCACGCCCATATCAGCACGGGCTGCCGAGTGGCACCCTCGTGCGGAAGCGAAGACGCAACGGCATGTCGGCCGTTCATCAAAGCGGATTAACCCAGGGCGATGCATCGCATTGTCCCTTAGTTTAAAGGAAACGACACCATGGAAATGCCAGTGTCGAGCCTCACCGGGCTCACCCTGAAGGACCTGCTGGACGCGGGCCTGCACTTCGGCCATCAGACGAAGCGTTGGAACCCCAAGATGAAGCGCTATATCTTTGATAAGCGCAATGGGATCCACATCATTGATTTGACCCAGACGGTTCCCCTGATTGACGAGGCCGCCGCCTTCTTGCGCGACACCGTTTTGAGCGGCAAGAAGATTCTCTTCGTGGCCACCAAAAAACAGGCGCAGGAGGTCGTGAAAGAAGCGGCCGTCGCATGCGGCCAGTTTTACATGACCGAGCGCTGGCTGGGCGGCACCCTCACGAACAACCAGACCATCCGCCGCAGCGTGCGCCGCATGCGCCAGATCGAGGCGATGGGCCGCAACAACAACGGCGTGCTCTCCGTCCACAAGAAGGAGGCTTCCAGCCTGCGTCGTGAGCTGGACAAGCTGCAGAAGAACCTCAGCGGCGTGGCGGACATGGAGAACAAGCCCGGCGCACTCGTCATCATCGACATCTGCCGGGAGCAAAATGCGGTCAAGGAAGCGGTCCGCCTGGGCATCCCGATCGTGGCGATGGTCGACACCAATGCCGATCCGGACCCGATCGATTACGTGATTCCCGGCAACGACGATGCCGTGCGCGGCGTCAAGCTGATCGTGGACGGTTTCAGCAAGGTCATCAAAGAGGCGAACGACGAATACAGCCGGATCGCCGCGGAACGCCAGCGTCAGCGCGAAGCCGAGCAGGCCGCCCAAGAGGCCCAGGAGCGTGCAGCCCGCAAGGCGCGCAAGGATGCCGCCGGCACCGAGAGCGCCGACAAGGCCAAGGCCAAGCTGGCCGAGACCCGCAAACGCGCCGCCAAGGCCGCCAAAGACGCCGTTGACGCGAAGGTCGCCTCGGTCGAAACCGCTCCGGCCGCCGAGACCGCCGATGTGGCTGCGCCGGCCGCCGAGACCGAAGCCCCGGCCGCCGAATAGTCCACCGCGGGGCGGCCCGCTTGCCGGGCTGCCCCGTCAATCATTCACCCATTCTGATTAGGAGATTCCCATGGCTGCTATCACTGTTGCACTGATCAACGAACTGCGCCAGCTCACCAATGCCGGCATGATGGATTGTAAGAAAGCGCTGACCGACACCAACGGCGATATGGAGGCCGCCGTCAAGATCCTGCGCGAAAAGGGCCTGGCGATTCAGGTCAAGCGCGCCGACAAGGAATCCAAGGAAGGCATCATCGGTGCCCTTGCTTCTGCTGACAGCAAGATTTTCGCGATGGCGGAAGTCAACACCGAAACGGATTTCGTCGCCAAGACCGACAATTTCAAGGCCTTTGCGGCTCTGGTCACCAAGACGGTGCTTGAGACCGGCAAGACCTGTCCCGAGGAACTGGGCGCGACGCTGAAGGATCCGCTCATGACGATCGTCTCGCAGACCGGCGAGAACGTCAAAATCCGCCGCGCGGCTTACTACGTCCAGGCGGACAACGCGATAATCGAGTCCTACATCCACATGGGCGGTAAAGTCGGCGTGCTCGTCGAAGTGAGCGCCGGCAAGCCGGAAACGCTGGCGACCGACGCGTTCAAAGAGCTGGTTCACGATCTGGCCCTTCAGATCGCCGCGGCGGCCCCGCGCTATCTGGTTTCCTCCGAGGTTCCGGAGGCGGCGATCGAGAACGAGAAAGAGATCGCGCGTAACAGCGACCGCTTCAAGGGCAAGCCGGCGAACATCGTGGAGAACGCCCTCAAGGGTATCGTCAACAAGTTCTACTCCGAAGTCTGCCTGGTTAACCAGCCGTTCGTCAAGGAGCCCAAACAGACGGTCACGGATGTCGTGAAGGCGTGCGAAAAGACCGTCGGCGACTCGATCACGATCACGCGTTTCGTGCGCTTCCAGCTCGGCGCGGCGTAAGCCTGTTGCTTCCGGCAAGATCGGTATGAAAAAAGGCCAGCGTAATTGCTGGCCTTTTTTATTTCACTGCAAGATCGGGAGCACGCGCTCGCCGCGGGCCTGCGCCGCGATGTCGTGGTCGTGGCCGAAATAAGCGGCATTGGAATCCATGAAGAGCAACAGCCGCAGCCGTTCTTCCTCCGTCAACACCACATCGTGATGCCTCGTCTCCAGCAGCGCATACAGGGGCGAGGCCATCGCGCCGAACTTGCCCGGCTCGGTGTACGGCATCACAAAGGCGTCACGCTGCACGCCGACCTTAGACCAGTCGCCGCGGTATGCGTGAGTGAAATAGTGGACGTACGGCACCAAACTGTAAAATGACGTATAGAATGAGAAACGGTCCTTGTCCGGATCGCCGCGCCGCAAGTCAGGCATCGCGGCCTTGCGCGTTTCGCCGTGACAGGACACGCACTTCGCATCAAGTACCGGCTGCACCAGTCGAGGATAGCTGTAGGGATTGGAACCGTCCGGCCCCTCAACCAGGCGTGACGGCGCGCGTCGCATCGCCAGCGGCGAAGCGGCGGTGCGCGGCCCGCCTGCCACAGCCGCCCCGGTACGCTGTTCATGGCAGCCGTTACACATCAGGGTCTCGCCCGGCGCGACATAGGTCACGCTGCGCATGCCCTGGACGGCAACGCCATGTTCGTTCACCGCATGGAAGAGGATCGGGACACCGGACGGGGCCTCAAAAAACGCGCTGCCGTCTTCCTCAACCGGTACGCGGCCGAGATATTGCCGTCCCGGGGTCTGATCGCACGCGCCGAGGCGCGGTTCACCGACGATCGGCTTGACCTTCGGCAGGATCTGCCACACGCGCAGCGCCGCGATGCGCGTGCCGTCCGGGAACGGCCGCCGCGAGTTGTAGACATTCACCAAACCGATGGTCGCGGTTTTCGGCAGTTGATCCGGTGCAACCGGCGCGGGTTTCGTGCCGTCCGGCAGACGGGGACGCCCCACCAGCGTGCCATGCGCCAACACCGGCGGCCGGGGACGCGCGTGCAGCGGCATCGGGCTGAGGCAGGAGATCTGCGGGTGCGTGTTAAGCGGGATTTTGTTGCCGAAGGCATCCAGTAGCGTCACCGCATAACGCCGTTTGGCACAGTCGATCATGCCATACTGCGCGTTGGCGTCGCCGTCGTACACACACAGGTAGTACGTTTCGCTGAGCGGCCACGGTGAGGCATAAGCGGCCGAGCCTTTGGTCTTCTGCCAGTCATAATACTCCGTCTCCGGCAACAGTTGATCCGGCGTGAGTCGCCGAATCTGCGACATCTCGCCGTCGTCGGCCACAGAGGGATCAATCACGATCAACGATCCGCGCGCTTCCGTATGATGACCACAGGCCACGGCTACGTATTTCGAAGAGCCGGGGATCGCCCGGATGTCCATCACCATGTGCGGCGCGGTACGTTCCGAGAGGTGCGTGTTACCGTTCAGTTCGCGCGCGTCGCGTCCGTCCGGATAGGTGATCCAAGGATGGTGCGCCTGGTTAAACCCGCGGTCCACATAGTCCCAACGCGTATAGACGATCAGGCCGTTGTTGTCGACGCTCGGTTGCCATTCATTGGTCTCATGCGGACTCAATGCCACGATATCCGAACCGTCGTCGAACATGCTGTGCAACGTAAAAGTGGGGACCTCGCGTCGATGGCAACGGCCAAAGCCGCCGCGCCGCTCCGAAATGAAGACGACCCGCCCGTTCGGCAGCCAGCACGGATCGAAGTCATTCACCGAGCCGTCCGTTAGCTGCACCAGACCGGAGCCGTCGGCATTGCAGCGGAAGATGTGAAAGGTGGTGCGCTCGTTCCAGACACGGATCGAGGGCTCACCGTCGGTGTAGGCGAAAAGAATCTGCCGGCCGTCGTACGACACATCCGGCGCGAGAAAACCACCGTTGTCCAACCGCTCGCCACGACGCGGCCCCGACACGACCGTCGACTCGGCGAGCAGGTCCCGGACGCGCGGTTGCTCCGACCACGGGTTTTCCAGCACATAAAGGCCGTTGCCCTGCGTGGTGCCGTGCAGCGTGGCGTGAAACCCGAAGTACTGGTCGCACATGTGCACGCCCCAGTGATATTCGTCAGCGGGCAACGCCTCACGCGTGATAAACAGAATCTTGGAGATCGGCGCCAACAACGGGTTGGAGAACGCGATCTCGCGGCGCAGTGCAAGAAGCCTTTGCAACAGCGCGATGCGCGCCTCCTGATTGTTGGGCGGCACGTCAGCGGCCGACTGTTCCAACGCCACGAGCCGCTCACCCAATGGCGCAAGATCAATCTGCCGCGCCAGATCCTGAAACAGCGCACGCGTGCGGCGCAACACAATGTCGAGCGGGTCGCGGTCGGCCGGCCAGATCGTCGCCTGAGGATGGAACGCTTGAGCGCGCCGCGCCGCCTCATCAAAAATCCCCGCATGCGTGCGGGGCTGTTGCGTGCGTTCGCGTTCGAGCAGACGATATTCGCGCAACGTGTCAACGCCGTAACGTTCACCGAGCGCGTCGAGACGTTCTACTGATAACGGTTCAGCCCAGGCCGCGCATGTTACCGCGCAGACACCTGCCAACACCCATACCGCTTTTGCTGCCATGGCTTCTCACTTCACGCGTGGATAGAGCAAGATGTTGCGATACTCGACCGCCGTGTGGTCGCCCTGAAAGTAAATCGGTCCCGGCAACGTATCATCCGAGGACAGAGCGCCGCCCGTGCACCCTTCCAACGGTTGATTGTCGATCACGAGCCGGCCATTCAAGCGGACCGTGACATGGCGGTCGGCCAGAATGATGTCGAATGTCTGCCATTCGCCCGCCGGCCGCGCGGCGTTCTCCAGCGGAACAATGCGGGAGTAGACGCCACCGATACCACCCCAACTCGGCGGCCGTCCGTAGGCATCGGTCACCTGCACCTCGTACCGTCCGCGCAGATAGATGCCGCTGTTGCCGCCTTTGGGCAACCGGACCTCCAGCGTGAGGCGGAAATCTTCAAACTCGCGATCCGTACGGATGTTGCCGAACTGTTTCGGCGACGGCCCCTCCTCTAACTGCGGCGCATTGACCAGCACACCGTCGCGCGCCGACCAGGCATTGTTGTCGGCGGGATTCGTCAACCGCCAGCCCGACAGACTCTGGCCGTCGAAAAGCGTCAGCGGCTCGCCGAAACGGAGCGACGCGAGATCGGGGCGGGGCGGCAGCGGCGCCTGACGTTTGCCGCGCATCGTTTGCACGGGCAGTTGCGTGCCATCTTTGAGCACGCGCGCCAACTCAACCGTCATGGCGTCGCCTTGCACGGTTGCACGCAACGTGTCAGTTCCGAGGATGTCGCGCCGCATACCTTTGGCCGTCATGTGCCAATGGTCATGCGGACGCTCCAGAACGAGCGTCTCGCCTTCAAGGGCCACGCGCTTGAAAGGCTCGACCCCGCCGATCTCCCACATGACTTTGGCGGACGGCTCGCCCTGATTCATCTCCACGCGCATCCAGACCGCGCCGCCGGACGGGGATGTCAGACACCATGACCCCTCAAAGGGTGACGCGGCCATCACGCAGCCGACCGCACACATCCCCGCCACCACACTCCCAATCACTGGCTTCATCCATCCTCCTTGTCCTGACATCCTCACGTCTCTTCTCTCAGCGTTTCAACAGCATCACAATCGCCCTGGCCAGCTTGTCACGATGCGACTCCAACGGTGCCGGATCGCGTGTGAAACTCGTCAAGCTGGCGGACACATCGGCCGGCACCGTCAGCAGCGCCGATACATTCTCGCGCTCACGCGGCGTCAACTTCGCGCCTTTCTCGGCGAGCAGCCGTTTCAGGATCACAAAATACTCGTAGTCCTCAAGCCCGTCACGCAACATGGCCAACCGGTAACTGACGACCGGCGCGTCCAACACCGGTGCCGCCGGCTTGCCGTCCGCCGCAGCAAGAGGCGGGTAGAGGAAACGGCCGTCGCCATTACCCCACGGCTGTTTCGTGCCCGGCGCCACACCGTAGCCGGACACCCAGCTCATCGGATCCAGATACGGATTCTGCGGGTTTTCCGGATCGGGATATGCGGTATTGCTGTTCCAGTACACGGTCTCCCAGATCAGAATGCCGGTGACCCGCTCCGCCCATGTCTGCCACAGCCAGACGCGCATTTCCGTACCGGGATGGTCAATGAATTCGGTAGCATAGGGTGCCACCGGGCCACAGCAGACATACCACCAGAACTGATCACCCGCCGCGCGACGCTCCTCCAGCCCCGCCACGTTCAGCGACGGCGTCAGCGGACACCAGAGATTCGGCCCATCGACCAGCTCTTTCTCAATCTGCTCGGTCAGCATGCGCCGCAGACCGGGCGCGTGACGCTTGAGCTTGGCAAAGCCGTTCATCACAAACGCGTAATCTTTGGGATCCGGCTCATCGAACCAGTAGACAAACGCCTTATCCAACCAGCCCTTCTCCTTGAGATGCGCCTCGATCCCGCGCAGATATTTGCCTAACAAGATGTCATACTCGGGCGCGGTTTCCGGATAACCCAAGAAAGACGGCTCGTAACGTGAATGGAAGGTGCCGCCACCGAGGCCGTCCACATGCATAGAGAAGGTGTTGAGGCGATACACCTCAAACGCCCGTTCCATCGCAGCGTCCCAGCGCGCCCAATCGAAGACCGGCTCCACTGCGGCCATGTCCACCGGCTCAAACGCGCCGCCTTCAACCAACTCCTGTCCCGTCCCCGCGTCCGTCACGGAGAGTGCGTCGACCCACAACGTGCCCGTGGCCGTGCCAGGCTCCTGATACCCGGCCGCGTACAACGTGAAACGACAGGACACGGCCCCAGCGGGGAAGGCGGCATGCACCTTTTCAAAGCGCTGCCAGTCCGGCGTACCGTTCACGGGAATGTCGGTGTTGCAGCCCGGCATCCAACTGCCGTCCTCTCGCAAGTAATTGATTGAAAACAGAAACGGATGCGGGACGTCGGTGCGGTGCTTGAACGCGATCCTGAACCCTTTGGCCGGCACCGTGACCGCTTGAGAATACTGTGCGCTCACATTATGCGTCGGGCTATCATCCACCAACATCAGGGAGCCCTGCCCCTCGATCTTCACATCCGTCACAATGCGTCCGCCCTGCCAGGGATTCATGCCCTTCCATCTCACGCTCCAGCCATCCATCGGCGCAGGATTGTAGATCGAGATGCCATACTCACCCAATGTGCGCAGATAGGCGTCCAACACGGCGCGACGTTGCTCCTGTTCGCGCACGCCGTGGTAGCGCCAGACGGTCGAAGGATTGAAGCCGAAGGCGGTTTCGCAGGTCAGCGTGTCGGGCAACGCAAAGCCGTAGACCTCGACATTCAGTCCCACAGACACACTCACCCCGTCCGCCTGGACCGTGACCGTGCCGCGATAAATACCGGGCTCCGTCCGGCGCGGCACCTTGACGCGGATCCAGTACGGGTGATGGCGTCCTGCGGCCAGAATCGTGGCCGCGGTCTGCGGCAGCAGCGGATCCGGCCAATTCGCGAGGGTGCCCGTCCGATCAGTCCTGCGTGTGACCGGCACGTAACCGACACGCAGCACCTGGATCTGGCTCGCGTCGATCACGTGCTGACCCAACCGCAGCTCCGAAACCGACACTGTCGCATTGGTGAGCGCGGCATTCGGCGCGACCACCAGTTGCACCGCCTCCTGCTCGTTCGCGGCCAGCCGCAGCGACAGCGCTTTTGCGATCTGGCGCGGCAATGCGCGGTATTCCGGGATCTTCCAGCCCGAGGACGCGCGCCAAAGATTGAGCGCGGGATGGCTGACCGGCAACAGTTCGCCGTAACAGTCATCATAGAACTCAGGCACATAGACCGAACTGTGCGCCGTAAAGGCATCGCCTACCTCGACAGCCATCTGCCACCGGCCGACACCCGGCATCTCGTACGGGATCTGAACATCAGCGGGACCTCTTGGGAGACTCACGGCAACCGCATGGGTGTGAGGTGTTTCCCCCGGACGCGAAAAGATGACACGCGCCTGCGTGTCCATAGCCGCGCCGCTCGCATTCTGCACGCGCAGTTCCACCTGATTGGCACCGCCCGGCAACGCCTCACCCAACCCCCGCACAAGAACCCGCACGCGTGGGTCGCGTGATTCGGTCTCGATGTACCGGGTTGAACCCGTAAGCGTGACCGGCTCTCCCGCGACATCACCTTCAAAATGGTAACCGTTCACCTGCAGGTTGCAGGGGGGCTTCGCGCCACGTAACCGCACCCAGAGCATTTCGGCGGGGAACAGAGCGGCGGGCAGATCGATCTTCACCGAACCACTGTTGGTGAGATGTCCAATATGCTCCCACTCTTTACCGTCTTTCGAGGCATCGATCGCCAGGCGCCCCGACACATGGTAGCCACTGCTCACCTCAAGCGAGCCGTTGAGCATCGGCTGCCCGCCGCCGTCATGGCGGTACGTCACAAAACTCCCATCGCCGAAACACCAGCGGTCGGTGTTGAAACCGGCATTAAAGGCCAGTAACGGACGGCTGTGGTTCCGACCTTCTCCGCCCAGCAACGCGTCAAACAGATAACGACGTCCATCGCGCCGCTCCCCGTCACCCAATGCGGCTTCGCCCAGCGGCGCATGCACCGCCTGTACCGGAGCCAGGCGCACCGCATCGAAGAAGACCCGTCCCTTCATCTGCCATTGGCCGAGACGTACTGGAGATGTCAGAGGGGTCTCTCGGCGCACCGGAGTGGCAAAGACATGCTCATAGAGGCCCCATGTCTTGCCGGGTACGCCCAGATCCACGTTGGCGAACGAAGGCCCGCAGACCGCCGTGCCGCCACCCGCCTCCTCGGAACGCGCCATCACCGAAAAACGATAGAGATGGTTGGGCAGGAACGTCACCGGCTCCGACAACCAGGCATTGTCGGATGCACCGTCGCCGCTGACCGACACACACGCGCCACCTTCGATTCCGCCGTCACGTACCCAGTCGCCGCCGTCCTTATTGAGACTCCAGCCCGCCGGCGTTTTCTCCCCCATCTCAAATTGACCGTTGGACAACAGATTGGTCTGCGCTTCCAGCGACAGCGACACGCATTGCGCAACGATCGCGATGATCACACTCCTGCGGATACCCATAACTCCCCCTATTCATCAATTGCGTGGTATTGTACCAAGTCGATGCAGCGTCATGCAAA
>DAOTKE010000127.1:0-9363 GCA_035449085.1 Kiritimatiellia bacterium
AGTGTTTCCCTGATAAACAACGCGCGAGCCCAGTTCAAATAAAAACGCCCTGGTGTTAAAGTAATAATGTTGATTGTATTGTGGACTACGGTTACGGCATCATACATCCTCTACTATAAAACTCAGTTTAGTGAAGGAGCGGCCATGAGTACAACCTCGCGTGCAGTCCGGGCGGTCTTGTGTGGCTTGTCGTTTTTGGTGGTATTCGGCGTGTTGGAAGGATTGGCTGTGCCGCCGTTATTGCGCTGGAACGGTCCAGCGGGCGGGGTCTGGGATGCCACCACGCCTAACTGGTTGGACGCTGACAATCACGCTGTGGCATGGATTCCCGGGGCCGAGGCGACTTTCGAGGGCGCGAACGGTGGGCCGATCGAAATCACCGCTGACATCTGCGCCACGAATCTCACCTTCACCGGTCATGGGTACACGCTAATGGGCGCGGGACGCCTGCGCGTCGAGGGCCTGCTCACAACCGCGGCGGCCACCACCAACTGCATTATTGCCGACCTGAACACGGTCGGCGGGCTGACAAAGAGTGGCGCTGGTGCGCTGGCACTGGCGCGCTGTGCCGGCCCCGTGAGCGTTCAGGCCGGCAGCCTGCTGGCTGCGGGCTCGCTCTTTGCGGACGCGGAGATCACGGTCGCCGCCGGCGCGTCGTTGGTCACGCTGGGCGAGCCGGACAGCGGTGCGAACCTGATCGTCAACGGCAGTTTTGAGACGCCCGTGTTAACAAGCGGGGCTTATTCCTATTCCGTCCCCACCGGGTGGACAGCCATCGCCCTACCCTCGTTTGTCGGACGGCAAAACACAGCATCGGTTGCCGGTTACAACAATCCGTGGAACTCGGCCGGCACCTCGCCGGACGGCGACCAAATGTTGATCCTGCAATACGGTGGCACCGTGGAGCAGACCGTTACAGTGCCAACCGATGGTCTTTACAGCCTGGCCTTCAGCCATCTGACGCGCCGTGGTTTCGCGGCACATCTTGTGTATGTCTGGCTCGATGGCACCTTGCTGACGTCATTTCTTAATAGTAGTCCCGAAACTGCCCCGGGACGTTTTGTCAGCGGTGCAGTCTGGCTCAGTGCCGGAAGCCACACCATTGCGTTCGGCGGTGAGAAAGGGTGGGGCGATCTTGCCACAATGGTTGACGCGGTCTGCCTCGCAGCGCCCGCCAGCACACAGCCTTGCCGCGCACTGGGCGGTGACTCTCTGCTGTATGCTGCGACCGGCGCGAGCGTGGTTCTGGCACACAACGGCAGTGTCTCGCTGGCCTATGCCGCGCTTGATGGCGTGTCCGCAGCCGGCACTTTCGATGCAGCCCACTCCAGCGGTATTTTCTCCGGCGGCGGCAGCCTCGTCTGCACGGCACCCGGTAACGTCTATACGTGGCAGCAGGGTAGTGGCGACTGGAGCGACACCGCGCGCTGGCTGGACGGCACAGCCCCGGCCGCAGGCGGCGGAAAGGATCTGATATTGCGTTTCCCTACGGCTGCAGGCAGCACCGCCACCCACGACCTTGCCGACGGATTTCTGACGCGACGTCTCTGGGCGTCGGGTCTCGACGCGGGAGAGCGCTTCACACTCACAGGCAACCCAATGGTCTTCACCAACGCCCGGCCTGTGCTCACGTTGACATCGCCTGGCGACTGGCTGATCAGCACGCCGGTGCATGTCCGCGCACCTTTGACGTTCAACCTCGCTGGTCATGTCACTTTCCTGGACCACACGTTTGGCATCGCCTCCAATGCCACCTTTTATAAAAGCGGCCCCGGTACCGTCACATTGCCTCCCCTCGCTAACGAAGTCGCTACGGCTGTCATTTATGAGGGCACTGTACAGATACCGACGCTGCCCGCGAATCTCACCGTCAACATTCAGGCGCAGGCCGGCCGTTCCAGTGGCCTGACACTCACCCAGGGCAATTCGACCTTCGGCAGCAACATTCGGCTGATGGGCTCCGGTCTGCCCGTGCTCGCCACGGCCTGTGGTGGAGGAACGGTGACCGCCTCCAACTGGGTCTTCGGCTATGGCGACACTGCGCTCTTCGATATCGGCGCGGATGACACACTCTCGCTGCGCCAAATGCTGATGTTCCAAAACACTCTCGGGGGCAGCGTGACCGAGCTGGTGAAGGCGGGGCCCGGTACACTTGAAATCCGTTCCGCAGGTGCCGATACCGATAAAAACCGCGCCTATCGCGGACGCACCATATTGCGCAACGGCACGCTCATCCTTGCCGAAGACGACTGGGGGACACTGGCCAACTGGTTTAACCCCTTTAACGGCCGCACCTATTCTGAGACTGGCGGTTCACTCGGCTATAATCTACTGACCAACGCGCTACTCATCGGTGATAGCGGTACCGCTGCTTCAGATAACCTCGCGCTGATTGCGGCTGGCGATGGCCGCTGGATCGGACACGACATCGTGGTCGCCGACGCAGGGGCCAGCGTCACTCTTGGTATGACGGCAGGTTCGGCCATGTTTGCCGGAACCATCACGCTGCACCGCAACATCGCCTTCAGCGGTCCGGCCGACGGCATCCTCATGCTCAGCTCCGTGGTGCTCGCCCCCGATTTCCAAGGAGCCTTCGCGCCCACGTTCTCGGGGATCGGCAACCTGCGTATCGAGGGTGATTTCCCGCCAACCGCGGCACTCGCCCTGCACGGCCGTTCTTTGAGCTTTGCCGCCGCAACCGTGCGCGACCAGACCCTTGCCTCGCTCACACTTGGCGATCCGGCCTCACCGCCGACACTGGATGTCGACTTCGGCTCCGGCATCAACGATATTCTCCGCGTGACCGGCACGGACGGGCTGACACTCAGCAATACCGTGATCAACCTGTATTACGCCAACTCCGGACTCGCCTTCGCGGAACCCGGCACTTACACACTCTTCACGTATGAAGGCGAGCTCGGCGGCGACGCGGCACTGCTGTCGGTCGGCAACCCGCAATCTGGCGCGAGCTATGTCTTCGCCAACGATACGGTCACTCGCCGCGTGACCCTCACGATCACCGGCGAGTCGGGGGGCATCGCGACCGTCTGGATCGGCAAGGATAGCGGCGACTGGGAAACCGGTATCCGCTGGAGCGACGGCACTGTGCCCGATGGTGACGGCGTGATCCCGCTTTTCGGCCTCGCCATCACCAATGCCACAACTGTCACACTCGGTGCCCTACACACGGTGAGTGGACTGCTCTTTAACAACGACACTTACCGCTACACCCTCGACGGCAGCGGCGGGTTGACCTTCGTGAATGCTGGCGCGGCCGCCACTGTGTCAGTGATCGCCGGTTCGCACTCGTTGAATACCGAGATCACCGCCCCGGACGGACTGACCGTCTCCACGGCAGGAGACTCGCAACTGGCATTCGGCCCCGACGCGGCTGTCGCCGCTGACCTCACGCTTGCGCAAGGCACGCTCGAAATGCAGGGTAGCGCCGCCGTCGACGGCACGGTCGCGCTCGCCGACGCCACCGTGCTGCGCGCACACGCCACCGCCAACGCCGCCATCGGCACCTTGAGCGGCGCGCCCTCCTCCGCCATGGCGCTGACCGGTGCCGCCCCCATGCTGACGATCAATCAGACGGACAATGCAACTTTTGCCGGTTCGTTCACGGGTGGCACCGACGCCCGCGTGGTGAAGGCCGGTAGCGGCACGCTGGGTCTGACCGGTCCGCTCTCGCCGCTGGCTGGTCGCATCGCAGTCCAAAGCGGTGCGCTTGAGATCCGCTCGGCCACACTCGCCGCCGCCACCGATCCCGGCGCATCCGGTGTGGTACGCGTTGCAGCACCGGTCACGAATGGGCTGACCGGTTTCTTCTATGATGTCTCGCCTAATACCAACAACTTCTGGACCCTCGAAGGGATGGAAAACCATTTCGCCAGCCTGACGCCCGCCTACGCGGCCCTCAGCGGCGCAAATAGTGACATCTTCGATTTCGGCGTGGGGACGCCGTTCGCCATCGCGGGCCCGTATACGTCAAGCGGTAGCCGGCCCACCTATTTCGAAGTGGCATGGCGCGGCACGATTACCGTACCCACCAGCGGCACGTATGTCTTCGGCTGCTATGGTGACGACGGTTATCTGCTCGCGATTGACGGACATCAGGTACTCGCACGTAACGTCTGGCACGCTTCGTGGCAGGAAGGCCACGTGACTCTTGAGGCCGGGCGCCATGACATCGTACTCGGCTATTTCCAGTTGAGCGGTGGCGGCGGCATCCGCGTGCGCGTGCGCCTGCCCGGCACGACCTCGCCCATCGCGCTGCCGAATGACTGGCTGACCCCCTATTCGCAGACCGGCGCCATCGCGGGTAATGGTGCGCTCATGTTGCCGACAGCCCATGCTCCGCTCCGCGCACAGGTCACGGCGGGGCACTCACAATTTGGCGGCACGCTGTCCGGTGTCTCCGGTTCATGGTTCGCTAAGAGTGGTCGCGGCATCCAGAGCCTTGCGGGCAGCGGGATCAACGCCTTTGCCGGCGATATCGATGTCCAAGGCGGCGTTTTGAGGTGGGATACGGGCAATCAGCTCGACGACGCCACGCGCCTCCTCATTCAGGCTGGTGCAACCTTCGCGCTGGCCGGTACGGAAACGATCCGTGCGCTCTCCGGCTTCGGCACGCTTGCCATCGGCGACCACGTCTACTTGGTGCCGTTTAGCGGCGATGCGGACAGCGGCATCTCCACCAGCAAGACCTATACCCACCTGCTGGACTTCCCTGCCAACGGCAATCCCGCCACCATCAATGGAGTGACCTTCCTCTCCGCTGACGTGAACGGCAGCGCCAACGGCTATGCCTGGTCCACCGTAAATCAGCCCACCATGCAATGGAACGCCGCCCCGGACGACAGCACACGTTCGGGTATCGACCGGCTGGTGTGGGATTTCATCTACGGAAGCGTCGATTTCACGCTCACGCTCTCAGGACTCACGCCCGGCAAGCTCTACGAGAGCCGTCTCTACTTCCGTAACTTCAACCGCAACACGCGCTTCGTGACTTTCCTTTTCACGGCCGGCGCGCGCCAGGTGGGCAGCCTTTACTACAATCCCGACACCGGCGCGGTCGGTAGCCGAAGCTGGGTGGGCTGCCGCTACACGGCGGACGCGAGCGGCACACTCGCGATCCGGGTCTTTTCCCATGTCGCCAATGACAAATGCCACCTCTACGGGCTCACCAATGAAGAGCTCGCCGGCACCTCCGATCCGGTGCTTACCGTTACGCCGACCGCAGCCACGGACGCGCGCTTCGCAGGCAACGTCACCGGTTCCGGCACATTGGTCAAAGGCGGAGATGGTACCCAGCGCTTCAGCGGCGCCATCACGTTGCCTGCGCCGTTAGCCATACAGACCGGCACGGCCGTGCTCGAACAGGGCGCGGATCTGCCGGGCGGCGCCGTCATCGCGGCCGGCGCGAAACTCCGTGTGCCGCTCGGCGGGGTCACGCTCGGCGCGATCTCTGGCGAAGGTGTTCTCGAACTGTCCGGGCTTGCCGATTACATCTCCACGAGCGCACCGCATTTTGTCGTGATCACCGGCGACGCGGACTGCGGTATTTCGCGCGATAAATGGTACACCCATCTGCTTGATTTTGGTCACGACAACAATCCGATCGCGGTCGTGAATGGCGTCACCTTCAACAAAGAGAAGGCCGTCAACGGTCCCTTCAACGGTTACAGTTGGACCAACGCGCCAGCCAATACGGCCCATGCCGGCGGTAACGCCGGCAACATCGGAGTCCCATCCAATCAAGGCATCTACACCCTGCTTTACGATTTCTGTTACGGTGGCCCCTACACGCCTTCTGTCTTCGCCCTGACCGGCCTGACCACCGGCAAGTGGTACGAGGTGCGGTTCTATCACCGTAAATGGGAGCTTGCCAAGGCGCGTGATACGACCTTCACCTTCGATCCGGACGGCGCGGGCCCGATCAGTGACGCCATTTCGTTCAATCCCGACAGCCCGGCCGATGCCTTTAACGACAACTATCTCGCCTATCGTTACCTTGCGGTGACCAACCGGTTGACGGTCAACATCGATTGCCCGAATCCGGACAGATATCACATCTACGGACTCAGCAATGAAGAGGTGCCTGCATTCGACGGTGCCGCCGTACTCGCCCTCGCGGACGACTGTGTCTTCAGCGGCACGGTGACCGGCAAGGGCAGCCTGATCAAAGATGGCGTGGGCACGCTTACGGTCACCGGCGTCGGTGACGCCACCGGTGCGCTGACAGTCAGCAGCGGCGCATGCGGTGTAGCCGAGGGTGGACGCATCACGACCGGTCCGGTCAGCGTGCTGGCGGGAACGAAACTCTTCGGTCACGGCCAGATGGGCGGGGCGGTCAGTGTGGCCAGCAACGCCTGGCTGCAGGCCGGCACCGCCGCCGCGTGCGGCACGCTGGCGGTGGGCGGCGACCTGACGCTCGCACCCGGCGCCTGCATCGACTGGCGTTATGCCGCCGGCCGCGCATGCGACACTCTCTCCGTTGCGGGTGTGGCCAACGTGCCGACCAACGGTCTGGTGCAGGTCGCTTCGCTCACACCGGGACTGATGCCCCCCGCCAAGGGTTTGCTGCTCGCCTCACCGGTCGCCATCAACGGGCCGGACGATCTGAGCGGCTGGATCATTGAAGGCGCCGAGAACGCCAGTCTGCGTTATAGCGACGACCGCACCAAGATCTACTTCTTCACGCCGCGCGGCACGCTGTTCACTTTGCAGTAGGCGTCGGCGGGATCGGGACAGACACCAGCCACTCGGGATGCTCGCGCACACCTTCGGCCTCTTTAATCGGCCAGGTTGCGCGGGCTGCATCCTCGTAGGGGCCGATCCGGCCGAACGGGATCGGCTCGAAGCCCAATCGCAAGGCCGGCGAGTCGGGCTTCAGCCGGAAATCGCCCTGGGCGGCATCCACGAAAAGCGGGTCGGCCACGAGGGAGTCGGTATCCGCGCCGGCCATCTGCCACGCCTCCCACTCGGTGGTCGGCTGCATCTCCTCCAGACGCAGGTCGCTGATCTCGGCCGCGCCTTGGGCCGACTGAAACTGAAAATGCAGCGAGAATGTCTTCATGCGCGCGTCATGACCGGCCTCTCCGGGCTTTGGCAGATAAAAAGAGGTCTCGCAGGGATAGTCGGCCACAATCGTGCGGTCGGGCGCCTGCGCCAACGCTTCCGGCGTCAGGCGGCGCGCGAAATCGGCGTTCGGGATCGACGCGGTCAGATCGGCCATGACCTGTTTAACACGCTGATGGCCCGTCTTGATCGGCACGTTACCGCCGTTCCAGACAAGGTTCGAGTTGATGAGGTTGTACGCGAGGTTCACACCGTTCTCACGCACGTAGGTGGATGCCGGCTGGTTCGGGTAATAGAAAATGTTACGCGTGATGATGTTGCCGCGCATGATGGTGCCGTCCGGCAGGAACGGATCGGCCGGCGAAACGTGCATGCCGCGCATCGCGCCCCACGCGGGATTGGCCATCAGCCGTGCATAACTCTTGAGCATCCCCGGCTGGCGGTCGCGCAGGAACACGCCCTGCGGCGAGTTGTTCCAGGTCTGCAGTGAGAGCTGATGGGTTTTGCCTTCGGGGCCGGCGTTATGCGCGAAAATGTTGTTGTAGATGTGGTTTTCACGCGCGTTGTGCAGGTGCATCGCACCGACCTGACACCGCTCGACAATGTTGCCGTACACGTCGTTGCCGCAGGAGCTCTCGTCGAGATAGATGCCCCAGGCGAACACGAAAAACTTGCCGTGGTTGTTGAATCCGATACTGTCGGAACAGTGGTTGTAACGGATGGTGTGCCAGCCGCCGCACCAGCCGCCGGTATAGGTGCAGCCGGTGTCCTCCATCTCCAGATTACAATGGCGGATCCGGTTGTACTCCAGCGTGTGAAGCACACCGCCGTGAAAGATGCCGCCGCGCGGCATGTCGTGAATCAAGTTGTGCGCGGCCCGGATGCCGGCCCCGCCCAGCATCATACCGAATCCGTGCCGATTAAACTGGCCGACATGATGGATGTAGCAGTTGACGACCTCATGATCACACCGTTCCATCCTCTGCACATCGCCGCCGTGTACCGAAATGCCGTGGCCACCGATGTGCCAAATGTCACAACCGCGTACCGCGCAGGCACGGCCGTTGTTGACCGCCACCGCCGATCCGTGGAAATAACCCAGATCGTGGATCAGGCATGCTTCGACGACGGCCCCCTCGCATTCCGTGAAGCGCAACGCGTGTTGCTCGGCGCAGGTCAACTCAAGCCCGCGGACACGCACATGATGCGTCTGGTGGAAAGTCAGAATGTCGTTGACGGTCGGCACCGTCACGGCGTCGCGGGTAAGATCAGCGCCCGCCGGGGGCATCAGATAGAGTTTCTGGTTCTCGACGTCTTGCCACCATTCGCCGGGCGTGTCCAGCTCCTCGCGCAGTCCCATCAGGCAGAACCGGTCTTCGGGACGCGCGGCATATTGCATCTTGCCCTGCAGGGTGAAGGTACGTGTCGTCGGATCATAAGACTTGATCCGCTCAATGCGGTTCCACCAGTTGTAGCGTGGGAAAATACAGATCTCGGCCTCCTGCGGATTCGACCATGTGCGCACGTCTTGCTCCCGCAAGACCACGGTGTCGGTACGCTCGCCTTCAATGTCCTGATACATCGGCAGCCGTTTGCCGTCGACATACGCCCACCCCCCCGAGTACGGCAACGCCGGGTTTTCGTTCGGATAACGCGCCCAGGTCAGGCGCCGGCCATTCAGGTAGAGCTGCCGAAAACGCGTCTTCAGGCCGAGCGGCGCGAGATCCGCCACCCACACGTCGCGCCCATTGAGCGTGCCGCGCGTCCAGCCGGTCACCACCGCGCCGCCCACCAGCACCGCCCGTGCGTCAGGCGCGGCGGGATCGCGCCGCGTCGCGATCGTCAGCGGTGCCGCCGCCGTGCCCGCATCCTGTGCGGTGAAGGCCACCGCGCGCGCCACCCGGTGGATGCCCGGATGCAGCCAGATCGTGATGGACTGCCCCGGCTCGGCCTGCCGTGCGGCCCGCGCGAGGTCGCGCGCCTTTTCCAGAGTCTGGATCGGAGCCGAGGCACTGCCGTCGTGACTGTCGGAACCGGACGGCGCGACATGGATTTCCGCAGCCCCCGCCACCCGCACTCCCACCAAAAATCCCGTCACAAATCCTAAGAACCGTGTCATCCTGTTCCCCCCGTCCATCAACTCGAGCGTTAGCCCTCCATCACTCGCGGCATGGCCACGCATGCCCGGTGAATAGGTACCAAAGAAGATGAATGGTGACAAGAACCGCCTGCAGGGCGTTTTTATTTGAACGGTTTTTGTGCGGTGAGGGATCGCATGGCGTA
>DAOTKE010000128.1:0-9248 GCA_035449085.1 Kiritimatiellia bacterium
TACAGTGTGATCAGCGAAACCGGCGGCGCGTGGGGATTGACCAAGGCCGGCAGCGGCAACCTCACGCTGAACGGGGCAAACACCTACACCGGGCCGACCACCTTGAACAGCGGGTTTGTGTACTTCAACTCGATCAAAAACGTGGGGGACGGGGCCAGCGCTTTGGGCGCTCCCACCACCGCCGAGAACGCCAAGATCACCTCGGGTGCACGCCTGATCTACACGGGCGGCTCGACCACCACGGACCGTGAGTTTCTCCTGACCGCTGGCATTCAGTTTGATGTCCAACCAGAAGCCAGCACGCTGACGCTGAACGGGACTGTCACGAGCACGGGAACGGCAACGGGAACGCTCCTGTTTCGGGGTAACGGTTCATTTGTGGTCAATGGACTCCTCGACGTCGGCGTACTTGGCGTGGGCCGCACGGATAAAGGGACCGTTTATCTGAAAAACCCCAACAACGCTTTTTCTGGCCCCCTCATCATTTCGGACGGTACCATTAGCATTGCCGACATCGCCGATAGCGGCGTGCCGTGCAGCATCGGCACGGGATCCACCATCACCTTCGGCCAGACCCGCTATGCGACCACCGGCAAGTTGCAGTTTACCGGCGCTAATGGCGGCTCATGCAACCGCGCCCTGACCGTCAATAGCCAGTACGGCATCTATGGCGGCATGATCGAGAATACCGTGGCCGGCCAGACCTTGGCCCTTGGAGGCGACGTCAAGGTCGCGACCGATTCGTCGTATGCCCCCGGCGGGGTCATCAACGCGCCGCTCACCCTGACCGGTGTGGGCAATGGCATCCTCTCGGGCGTGCTGGAAACCCGTTTACGCGTCATCAAGACCGGATCAGGCACCTGGACCCTGTCTGGCGCGAACGTCTACACCGGCACCACGACCGTCACCACCGGCACCCTGCTGGTGGACGGTTCGCTTGCGGCCGCCAGCGAGGTGAGTGTGGCCGCAGGCGGCACACTCGGCGGCACGGGTACTGTTGCGGGGGTTGTGAACCTCGCCCCAGGCGGCACGCTTGCGCCTGGGAATGCCGAGATGGGTACGTTGACGTTGGCCAACACGGGCGCGGAGGCACTGACGCTCAACGGCAGCAGGCTCGCCTTCCGGCTGTCCGATACGGTCGGCGTCGCCGATCAACTTAACGTGGCCGGCACGATCGTCCTCAATGGATCCAACACCCTTTCCCTCTCGTGTCCGCCCGCCGGCGCACCTGCCGGCGTCTACACGCTGTTAACCGGTTCCGCCATAACCGGCGACGGCACGCTCGAGCTTGACCGCGTCTACCCTAACGCCACACTGAACGTCAGCGAGACCAGCGTGACCCTGACCGTTTCTGGCGCAGGTATCTTTGATTCGCTGATCTGGCAGGGCGACGGCATCGGCAATGTATGGGACACCGAAACCGCCAACTGGGCGCTGGGGACGTACAGCGACAACATGGCGGTGCTCTTCGATGATTCGGGTTCGGCTGATCCCGCCGTCACCATCACGCCTGTCGCGGTCTCGCCCTACTCGATAACGGTCAATGCCAGTACGAAAGCCTATACGTTCGACGGCGTCGGGATCGCGGGGTCGGGCGGCCTGACCAAATCCGGCTCAGCCAAGCTCACCCTCGGCGGCAATAACACGTACACCGGGCCGACCCTTGTGAATGCAGGGTCGTTGACCTTGAACGGATCGCTGGACGGTTCCAGCATCACGGTGGCGACGGACGCCTCGTTCTCGCAGAGCGCGGACAGCGTGATTTCCGGCCCGGCGGTTTCGCTCACCTTACACGGCAATTCGACGCTCGCCGGCGTGAACACCTATGGCGGCGAGACCATTGTGGGTATCCACGGCACACCGAACAAAAGCGTGACCGTCAACAATGTCTTCGCGTTGGGATCCACGGAGGGCGGCACGACCGTTTTGGGCGGTGACGGATCCACCCTCAACCGCTTGTATCTCGGTAAGGACATCGCCATCACGAACGAGTGGCTCACATTGAACGGTAACGGTGGCCGACGCTCGGGCCTCACCTATAAAGAGACGAGCGGCAGAGGAACGTGGGCAGGCAACATCGCGGGTATTAGTGCGGCGTATTTCGAATGCACCGGAGTGGGCGGCACGCTGGTTCTCGGTGTCGATGACACGAACTACATCACGAATGCGGCGGCGTGCAGTCTCTCGATGCGCGGGAGCGGTGTCATCGAGTTGAACAGCCGAGTGGCTGTCGGCACGGGCAACTCGCTGCACCGTAATGACCCCGGAATACTCCTGATCAACTCCACAAATAACGTCTGGGGGTCAACCGGCTTCTCTGAAGGCACGATCCTTTTGGGCGTTTCAGAAGCGATGCCGCAAACGACCACTCTGACAATTGGCAAGGCTGACAAAAAGGCACTGTGTGTCTTTGATCTCAACGGTCACACCCAAACCATATCGGGCCTCGCCGACGTTCATTACTCGGGCCCGAACGATTCCTCCGGCACGCAGCGCATCCTTAGCGCCACGCCGGCGACGCTGATCATCAGCAACAACTCGGCTCGCACGTTCGGCCTGGCCGGCAGTACCATCGAGGGCGCGGTCACGCTGGTGAAAATCGGCACGGCTGCGCTCACCCTGACCTGCACCAACTCTTACAGCGGTGCGACGATCGTCAGCAACGGCACGCTGGCGGTGAGCAGCGGCGGGAAGCTCGGCGCCCCAACGCCCTTCAGATTGTGGTCGGCGGTACCGGCACGCTGTCGATCTCGACTCCCGACGCGATCTCGGACCAGGCCGTGGTCACGATGCCGCCCCTCGGCGTCTCCAGCGCGAAGATCCATCTGGAGGCGGGTGTCGAGGAGTCCGTCGGCTGGCTGCTCTACGGCGACAAGTTCAAGAGCGTCGGCACCTACGGCGCGACCGGCAGCGGCGCCGACCACATTGACGACACGCACTTCTCCGGCAGCGGACGGTTGCGGGTGCTGAATTCCAAATCCGGGGTCATCATGAGCCTGCGGTAGGCGAACTCAACGAAGGCGGCTGGAGGGTCGGGCTCTGTCCCGACCGCGGACGGCACGGAGGCCGTCCCTCCACCGTCCCGGCCTGCAGGCTCACAGCTCCGTGGCGAGGCGCTGATCCAGATCGTAGGCGTGCAGCGCGTCGAGCAGCGGGCCGAGCTCACCCTCGACGATCCGGTCGAGGCTGTAGAGCGTGAGATTGATGCGGTGGTCGGTCACGCGGTTCTGCGGGAAATTGTAGGTGCGGATACGCTGGCTGCGGTCGCCGGAACCGCGCAGGTCGAGGCGCGTCTTGCCGAGCCTGGCCTCTTCAGCCTGGCGGCGCTGGTCGAGGATGCGCGACCGTAACACCGCCATCGCCTTTTCCTTGTTGCGGTGCTGCGAGCGCTCGTCCTGGCACTGCGCCACCAGTCCGGTCGGCAGGTGGGTGATGCGGATCGCCGAGTAGGTGGTGTTGACACCCTGGCCGCCATGGCCGCCGGCGCAGAAAATGTCGATGCGCAGATCGCTGTCCGGAATATCGAGCTCGTCATCCTCGTCGGCTTCCGGGAAGACGATCAACGTGGCTGCCGAGGTGTGGATACGGCCTTGGGCTTCCGTTTCCGGGACACGCTGCACACGGTGGCCGCCGCTCTCGAACTTGAAGGTGCCGTAGGCGCCTTCACCCACAACGGTGAAAACGATTTCCTTGTAGCCGCCCAACTCGGTGCCGTTGGCATCGATGATCGAGATCTTCCACCCTTTGGCGTCGCAGAACTTGGAATACATGCGGAAGAGCACGGCAGCAAACAGCGCCGCCTCCTCGCCGCCGGTCCCGGCACGGATTTCGAACACCGCGTTCCGCGCGTCCGCCGGTTCAGGCGGCAGCAGTCCGGCCATGACCCGGCGCTCAGCCTCCGGCAGCTCGGCCTCGATACGGCCGAGTTCTTCGCGCGCCATCGCGGCCAGTTCGGGATCGTTGCCGGCGTCATCCGCCAGCTCACGGTTACTCTCGCGTTCGTCCAACAACCGGAAATAGGCCTGCGCGGCACTCTCCAGCTTGCGCAGTGTCGCGTGCTCGCGCACCTTCTCGCGATACAACTTGGCGTTGCCAAGCACAGAAGGATCCGACAGGGCCGCTTCCGCGGCCTGAATCCGGTCCAGCACACGCTGAATCTGCGCCTTATCGATCATGGCACCATACAAAACGGGCCGGAGGAGCCTGCGCCGCACGGCTGCACCCCCGACCCGTTGTTGCAGAAAAAGCTACGCCTTCTTGATGTTATAACGTTTCATGAACTGATCAACACGGCCCTCGGTATCCAGCATGGTCTGCTGACCCGTGAAATACGGATGGCAGGCCGAACAGGTGTTGACGTTCATCGTCTTCTTGGTTGACCGCGTATGGATCACATTGCCGCAAGCACAACTGATCGTCGCGTCCTCGTAATTCGGGTGAATATCCTTCTTCATAAACAAAGCCTTTCCATGAACGGAATGTTCAATGTAGCGTATTTCGCGTATGTCCCGCAAGGGGAAAGTTGCGACATATCAGGCGCGGTCATCATGACCTTCATCATCAAACACGCGCTCAACTCGCACGCCCCTGCCCCGATTACGGGCAGTGCGCCTCTCATCAGCCTTCCAGCTCACGCATCCGCGGCGGGCGCCCGAAGGCTTCCTCCATGTCCGCCCAGACGAGGCCCACGCGAATGGTCAGGAGTGTCATCAGCACCGCCACCAAGATCGCGCCCACGCCCATCAGATAACCGGGGACGCCGAGATTCCACCCGACAAAGAGCGTGCAGACCAGCGAGGCCAGGAACATCGCCTGGCCGGCCAGAATCGCGTTCGGGCGCTTACGCCAGGCAGCCAAACCCTCCGCATGGCCGCGCATCGATTGCAGGATCGGCAGGATCGTGACCAGCAGCATGGCCCGTTTGGCCAGCGGGATATCCATGTCCGGCAGGTTTTGCACCCCCCCGAAATACCAGGCGGCCACCGCAGGGATCTGTCCCGCCAGGGGGAAGAGCGACAGGATCACGCCTGTGGCCAGCCCGAACCAGAACACCGCGTGATCGTTGCGCGCGCGCGGCGGGAATGAGAGCACCACTGCCTGCATGCGCAACGCTGCAAATCCGACCGGATTGACCACACCCATTGTCACATAATGGATCGGCAGCATGCGTTCGGGATCGGCCGCGCGCGAGATGAACGCCCCGACCATGAAGCCGGAGACCGCCAACAGGACGACGCCGAACGAAAGCGGTGTGTTGAAGAGGAACTGCTCTTTCAGGCTGGCCGTATGATGCTCGGCAGGCTTGAGGGCGCACACCCAGGGCCGCGCGAGCAGATAGGCGATCGCGGTCTCCACGGCGATCGGCGCCGTGATCGCCAACACGCCCATACGGTGACCGGTCCAGCCCAGCCGCAGGAAAAGCGGCACCAGCAGGAGGGTTAGTCCGATGCGGAAGATTGTCGTGAGGTTCACCGCCGTACTGGCGCGCGCGTTGTAAAGCGCGACCAGCGGCGCGTTGCGGATGAAGACCAGCACCTGCATCGGGATGCTCCACATCAGGACATCTCGGGCTATGGTATCGAGCGGCGAGGTCAGCCCGAGCACCAGCCGGAAGACGATCCCGTCGAACGGGGGCATGCAGACCAGCGCCTGCACCGAGACCAGCGCGATGCAGAGCAGGTCATTCAGTCGGCGGAAGGCTTGGTATCCCTCGCGGTCGCGCCCGAAGACCATGCCGGTAGTCAGCATGCCGCCGCCGAACGCGAGGATCACGAACATCACGGCCTGACCTTGGGCGAAGGCCGCGAGATCCACGACGCCGTTTGCGCCGTGCGAGACGATCGCCGCAACCAGCGGATAGGTCAGGCTCTGGGAAACAGCCTGAAGCACGAGCGGCACATAGAACCGGAGAGCACGCCCCGGGGTATAATCGGCCGACTGCGAATGGGCAGACACCTTGGTGAACATGCCTTCTGATTTTAGCATGCTGCGGGACGGAAGGCAAATGGGCCGGAGAAGGGAGGAGGGAGTTCTATGGGAACGCCTTGGCCGCCTCGCTGATAAAAAAACAGGGCCGGTCGGCAATAAGTGTTTTAATCAGCCGTTTCATGCAACTGTTTAAACGATGCGTCGAAGGGCGGAGAGGCCGCCCGCAGGCATCAGAAAGGCGGGAACATGAACAAGATGACACACAAAGCGTTTTTCGGGGCGTTCATGGCAGCGGGTTTGCTGGCGGCGATGCCGGCGCGCGCGGGCCGCGTGAGTGTCGGGTTGGGCGTCGGCAACGGCGGCGGGTTCTTGGCCCTCGGGATCAACAGCGGGGGACATGCCCACCACCGCCCTGTACCCGGACACTTCCGCCGCGCCCATCCGGTGCCGCATCCGCGGCCCTTCGGTTGTCTGCCGCCTCGCGTGATCGTCGCACCGCCGCCGGTGGTCGTGGCCCCCGCGCCGGTGGTGGTCGCGCCGCGCGGCTACTGGCAGGAGCGCGAAGAGCGCGTCTGGGTCGAGGGCTGCTGGATCGAGACGGTCGACGCATACGGACGGCGCTGCAAGCAGTGGCAGCCCGGCCGCTGGGAAGTCCGCCGCATCCGCGAGTGGGTGGAATAGGCGGGTTTCGGGTTCCAGTCGCCGGCCGGTACCGCCGACTGCTGCTGCCGACTTGCCGTCTCCCGGTTACGGGGCCTTCTCCTGGCCGCGCGAGACAGCCTGGCCCTCGGGACCGAGCGCGGCGCGCGAGGAGCCGCAGGCGGCCAGCACCTGATCCGTGGTCTTGAAGTGGCACTTGCAGGTCTTGAGGAGCACCTCGGGGCCTGCTTTTTTGACCAGTTCGATGGCCGAGGCCTTGACCTGCTCCGAAGCCCCTTTGTGCGCCTGGATGCCGTAGGTTTCGCCCAGACGGCCCAGACCGCGCAAGAAGGCCTCGCGCGCCAGCACGGAGGCGGCGGCGACCGCAATGTCCGACTCGGCCTTGTGGCGTTGCTCGAGCTTGATCGAACGGCCCTTCTTCATCAGCGCCCGTTCGATCACCTGCTTGGCGCCGAACTGGTCGGCCACGGCGCGCGGGCAGTCCGGCACGGTCTCCAGCAGGTTTTCGATGCAGCGCGCATGCGCCCAGGCCAGCAGCGAGTTGACGTTGCGGATCTTGGCGTAAAGCCGGTTGTAGGCCTCGGGACCGATCGACACCATGGCGAACCGTTTGGGGCCCAACAGCTGGCGCGTCTTGTGGCCGATGAAGAAAACCGCCTTGTCGGTGAGCTGCTTGCAGTCTTTGACGCCGATCTCCTGCATGGCATGGGCGAGGTCGGGATCGACGTATACCGCGCAGGCCACCAGCGGGCCGAAGAAATCGCCTTTGCCGCTCTCGTCGATGCCCATGTGCGGGGCCACGAGGTCAGGGTTGAGCACCTCCTCGTATCCGACCGTCGCGGCCTGCAAGACGTTAGGCTCAAGAAAGAAGAGGACAAAGTCCTCCGCGCCCTTGCCCTGCACCAGGCACTTGCCGCTCTTGTAGAGGTTGACGACGCAGTCCTGCGCCTCCACCGCAATGATCGTGTGCGGCACCTGCTTCGGGCGATAGTTCCCCATCCTGAGCAGGATCTTCAGCGCTTCCTGCTGCTCGCTGTTGAGCACGAACGTATACGAATTCTTTTTTTCCATCGCGTATCGATTACAGCACAAGCCTCGTCCCGGTTGCAAGCCGTAAGGGAATACGGCCCCGTCACTTCCCGATGCACCACAGATTTTTTTCGCCGCGCAGCAGCAGCCGGTTCCTGAGCAACACCGGCGAAGCCACAAAGACATCGTCGAATGTCGTCTGGTTCAGCACGGAGAGGCCATCATCTTTCACACGGCAGACATAGACATCACCCTCTTCGCGGCACAGGTAGAGCGTATCGCCCGCCAGCACCGGCGAACTGTAGAAGGCCCCTTTGCCTTTGGGCAGTTGCGCCGTCCACCGCTCACGGCCGGTTTCCAAATCGAGGCACCCCATCTTACCCTTGAAATTCACAAAACAGGCCTTGCCGTCAAACGCGAGCGGCGAGGCTGCGTCTGTGCCCAAGCCTTGCCTTTCCCACAGACGCGCGGAGGCCGTCATGTCGCCGTGACCGCCGATCCTGACACCCGCCACGAACTGCTCACGCCCATACGGGACAACGGCGATCCCCTGCGCCTGTGCGGGAGAGGCAATGACGCGCCAGACCGGTTTGTTCTCGGGATTGAAGCCACCGCACTGCCACAGCAGATCGCCGCTCGCCGCATCGTGGCCGGTCAGGTGATCCGCCCCCCAGATCACCAGCACGTCGCGCCCCTCGTCCCGGACCACAAGCGGCGTGGTGTAGCTCTGGCGCGTCTCCTCGCGCCCCGGATACTCGCGCGCCTTTTTCCAAACCTCGCGTCCGGTCGCCGGGTCCAGCGCCACCACGTAAGAGTTCTCCTCCTGCATGACCGCCACCACCAGGCAACCGCCCGCCAGCACGGGACTGGTGCCGAGATCCCACCAGAGCGTATCCTTGCCGTAGCGCTGCTGGAGGTTCGTCTGCCAGAGCACGGCACCGTTGAAGTCAAGCGCCGCCAACGTGCCGCTCTTGAAGTAAACGTAGACGCGCGTGCCGTCGGTCACCGGCGACGGGTTGCTGCCGCTGCCGCGGCGATGACGCCCGGGGCGCTGCACGCCCAGTTCGGTCTGCCACAGCTTCTTGCCGGTCGCCCACTCAAAACCGATCACACAGTCGAGACCGTTGGTGCCCTCCCCTGCACCGGCGGTCAACACGATACGCTCGCCCCAAACGACCGGCGTTGAACAGCCCTTGCCCGGCAAAGCGGATTTCCACAGCACACCCTCCGCAGCAGAAAAGGCCACCGGATACGCCCCCGGTGCCGCGATTCCCGTGCCCTCCGGGCCGCGCCACTGCGGCCAGTTCGCCGTCTCCGCGCCTTGCGCCGCCCACACAGCAACCGCGAGACACACCCCACCGATCATCTGCCTCATGCCTTTCCTCCCGACCACGACTCTCCCGTTTCGATGGACAGTAACAAACAGCATGCGGTGATGCAAGGTGTTGCGCATGGAAGCAACGAGATCGCCCGCATCATCGGCCGGGACAAGGGCACCGTGAGCCGTGAGGTGAGGCCGGGCCCTGCAATGGCTGATGGCTGGGCAAGCCGGCGCTTGCCCAGCCCGGGGATTGCGACCAGCGGTTCCAAATCAAGAATTCTTCGAGTTGCGAGGCTGCTGGATAGCGCGA
>DAOTKE010000129.1:0-9114 GCA_035449085.1 Kiritimatiellia bacterium
GGGGTACTCGCCACCGGCGTGCGCCCGAATACCGCGTTGGCGCGTCGGTCCGGTCTCGCGGTCAACATCGGCATCCTTGTCGACAGCGCGCTCGTCACCTCGGCCCCCGACGTGTACGCCGCCGGCGACGCGGCCGAGTTCAACGGTCAGCTTTACGGAACCTGGGCCGCCTCCCAGACGCAGGGTACCATCGCCGGACGTAATGCCGTCGGTGGCGGCACGCGTTTCAGCGGCATTCCCCGCAGCAACACCATCAAGGCCGTCGGCCTTGACCTCACCAGTATCGGACGTTTCCAGCCTGAAGACGGCGGCGACCTGCTGCTGGAAGAGAATCAGCCCGACCGCTATCGTGCCTTCGTCTTCCGTGACAACCGTATGGTCGGCGCATTGCTCGTCGGCTGTGCCGATCTCGCCACGCCCGCGCGGCGTGCGATCGAAGCGCGCCAAGACTTCTCCCTCCTGCTGGCCTCCGCCCCGACCTGCGCCGCCGTCGCGCAGGAGTTAGGAGTGAAGAATTAGGCGGTAGGATTTTCAACTCCTAAATCCTAACTCCTCCCTGGAAGGGGGCTTCACCCGCGTGAAGCCCCCCCCCAATGCCGCCTTGTTCGCCCCCGCCGTTTTTTATACACTGCTGCCCATGGATCGTCTTGCGTATCTGATACGGCGACTGTTGCTGGTGATCCCCACCTTTCTGGGCATCACGGTGATTTGCTTCGCCCTGACCCGCCTTTTGCCCGGTGGGCCGGTCGATATCCAGCTCATGAAGATGCGCAACATCGGCGGCGGTGGCGACCGGTCTGCGGCGCAGGTGACGCAGGTGACCGAGGAGTACCGGCAGGAATTGAACAAACAGTTTGGCTTCGACAAACCGCTGCATACGCAGTACCTGGACTGGCTGATCCAACAGCGCATGGGCATGCGTATCCCCTCGTACGACTATCCCAACCGCACGGCCTGGCAGTTGATCTCGTCACGTATTCCGGTCTCGCTCTGGTTCGGCATCACCAGCTTTGTGCTGAGCTATCTGATCTGTATTCCGCTCGGCATCGCCAAGGCACTGCGGCACCGCCAGACTTTTGATGCGGTCTCGAGTCTCATTGTCTTTGCCGGTTACGCGATCCCCGCCTTTGCGCTGGGGATGGTGCTCAAGATGCTGCTCTGCGGCACGGTGGAGGGGCTCGGCGACATCTTCCCGCTGGGCGGCTTTGAGTCCGATTTCCCGGTGCCGGCTGCGTTCAGCACGCGGCTGGCCGACCGCGCCTGGCACATGGCGTTGCCGGTCGCCTGCTACGTGGCCGGCAACTTCGCCGTGCTGACCCTCATCATGAAGAACTCCCTGCTGGATCAGATCGCCAGCGACTATGTGCGCACCGTCCTGGCCAAAGGAGCCACACGCCGGCGGGCTATCTGGGGACATGCCTTCCGCAATGCCCTGATCCCGATCGCGACCGGTTTCGGCTCGATCCTCGGCATACTCTTCGCGGGCTCCATCATCATCGAGAGTATTTTTGAGATCCCGGGCATGGGACGCCTGAGCTGGGACGCGCTGGTCGGCCGCGATTACGCGGTCTTTCTGGCCCTGCTGGCGTTGACTTCGGTCTTGCAGCTTGCCGGCAACCTGTTGTCTGATTTCTGTTACCTGTTGATTGACCCCCGCATCCACTTTGGCAAATCATGAACCGGCACCGCCTTTTTCGACTCTCACCGCTTACGCAAAAACGGCTGCGCAACTTTCTGCGCATCCGACGTGCGCGTGTGGCACTCATCCTGCTCGGCGCGCTTTTTGTCATCAGTCTGGCGGCCGAGCTGATCTGCAACAGCCGTCCGCTCTTTCTGCGCATCAATGGCCGTTCCTACTTTCCATTTGCCCAGCAACTGACGCAACGCGACCTGCTGGGGGACGACGCAGATGCCACCCCGGTCAATTATCACGCCTTTATCGGCTCGCCGGCCTTTGCCACCAACCGCACCAACCGTGTCGTCTGGGCTCCGGTGCCGTACAGCCCTGGCGATGTGGTGAACGCCGCCACGCTGCGCCATGCGCGCACGGTCAAGGTCTCGGTCGTGCCCGAGGTCCATGTCGGGCGCGTCAACCTGCTGCGCGACGGCACGATCGTGCGCCCGCAATGCGTGGCGCCGTTCTTCCCTGGGGTGTCGTCCATCGCCGGCACGCGCCTCGACACGCAGTGGCGCCTGATCGATGCGCTGCGCGGTGCGCTGGCGCGACGGTTCGAGGGACATGCCGCGCCGCAAGAGCATTTCGAACTGGAGCATGCCGCTTTGAGCGGCCTGACCGCACGCGTGACGTTGCCGGAATGTGCGGCGCACTCCGGGCCACCGCCGTCGGTGCGCCTGATGTTCCGGCAGCCGAGCCCTCCCGACATGCCCCTGCAACTGCGTTTCAAGCGGTTGCCTGACGGCTCGCTTGCCGCTGTCAACCGGCGCGTGTGGCGCCAGGTGCCGGACGCCCACCGCCCCGACATCCTGCGCCTGGCCGACGAGGCCTTCAACGGCACCGCGCCGTCGGCGATGATCGACTGGAAAGGGCGCAAAGCGTCGGTGGCCTGCGCCCTGAATGAGATCGCCTGGCCCTACCCGCCGGTACGCGGCCACTGGATGGGCATCGACGCCGCAGGTCGCGATGTGCTGTCTCGCGTGCTATACGGGATGCGCATTGCGATGGTCTTCGGTCTGTTGCTCGCCGTCTGGGCCATGTTTTTCGGACTGCTGATCGGTGCCGTCCAAGGCTATTTCGGCGGCTGGATCGACATCGCGGGCCAACGTCTGACGGAAATCTGGAGCGCCCTGCCCTTCCTGTACGTCATGATCTTCATTGGCGCGGCCCTCGGCCGCAGTTTCCTGATCCTGCTCGTCTGCTACAGCCTTTTCAACTGGATCGGCATCTCCTATTACATGCGCGCCGAATTCCTGCGCCTGCGTAGCCGCACCTTTGTGGAGGCGGCGCGTTGCCAGGGCCTCTCCGCGTGGCGCATCATTTTCACCCACATTTTGCCCAATGCCCTCACGCCGCTCATCACGCTGTTCCCGTTCAATCTGATCGGCGCGATCGGCTCGCTGGCGGCCCTGGATTTCCTGGGCTTCGGCCTGCCCCCGCTCACGCCGAGCTGGGGTGAACTGCTGCAGCAGGCGCAGCAGTTCCGCTGGGCGTGGTGGCTGATCCTGTTCCCCTCGCTCGCACTTTTCACCGTGATGCTGCTGACGGTGCTGGTCGGCGAGGGCCTGCGCGACGCCTTTGACCCGCGCCAACACGCGAAGATGGAATAACGATGCTGCTCGAACTCTCCGATCTGCACATCCAGTTCGAAAACGAGGGCCAGGTGGTCCGCGCCGTTGACGGCGTGTCCCTCACGCTCGACCGCGGCCAGGTGCTCGGTCTGGTCGGCGAATCGGGCTGCGGCAAATCCGCCACGGCCATGAGCATCCCGCGGTTGTTGCCGATGCCGCCCGCCCGCATCACGCGCGGCAGTATTCGGTTCGACAGCCGCGAGCTGACCACCCTGCCGTTGCCCGAACTGCGTCGGTTGCGCGGTGCCTGCATCGGCGTGATTTTTCAAGACGCGCTCACCTCTCTCTCGCCGCTGCATCGCATCGGCCGTCAGCTTGCCGAGGTTCTCCTGCTGCATCGCGACATCACCGCCGCAGCCGCGTGCGACACCGCGCGTGAGTGGCTGGGCCGCGTCGGCATCCCCGATCCCGACGCCTGCCTGTCAGCCTACCCGCATGAACTCTCCGGCGGCATGCAGCAGCGCGTGATGATCGCCATGGGGTTGATCCTTGAGCCCGACCTGGTGATCGCCGACGAGCCCACCACCGCGCTCGATGTGACCATTCAGGCACAGGTGCTGAATCTGATGCGCCGCCTTTACCGGAAAAACACCGGACTGCTTTTGATCACGCACGACATGGGTGTGGTGTCACAGATGGCCACGCAGATCGCGGTCATGTATGCCGGTCAGATCGTGGAGCAAGCCGACGCCGCAAGCTTTTTTGCAGCACCACGTCACCCCTACTCCATCGCTCTGCTGGAGGCCATGCCCTCCGCCGCCACGCGCGGCCGCAAGCTCAAAGCCATTCCTGGGCAGGTTCCGTCAGCCGGAAACTATCCGTCTGGATGCCGCTTTCATGATCGATGCCCGGTCGCCCGCCCGTCGTGTGCGCAGACCCCGCCCGAACTTGAACCCTGCGGCGGCCATCGGGTGCGGTGCCCTTGGGCGGGCGACTCCAAGCTTGACGATACCCCCTGAATCCGAAACAATAAACCCGTTTTTTGGGAGACCGTTTTCGGGAGTAGAGGCGGATGGGCATCGTTATCGACCACACGGCGCGCAAGCGACTCATTATCGCAAAATCGATCCAACTCTTTGCGGAGCAGGGCTACGATGGTGTCACGTATCAAAAGATAGCTGACAGTTGTGCAATTGCCCGAACTACTCTCTATAAATATTTCAGAAACAAGCGTGACATTTTCAACACCGCGATCTGGGAAGTGTCATATCTGCTGATCGGACGTTTCAACGAGGCACTCTCTTCCAAAACCAGCGCGCTCACCCGGCTTGAGCGTGTCATGACTGCCGTGCTTCAGCTCCTGTTCGAGCAGCGTGTCATTTTGACGGTGATTCTCGATTACGTGTTGGCGTCACAGCGTGCCGGACACGATTTGTCGCGCGTCATCGCCAGCCATACCATCGGCCTGAGACGTATCATCCACAGTCTGATTACCGAAGGTATCCGACGCGGTGAGCTACGCAAGCTCAACGCGGGGCTTACGACCGATTTGGTGTATGCTCAACTGGAGGCGGCCATCCTGCGCCTGACCGTCAGCCAGAATGCCGATTACGAGCAGCTCCTTTCCATGCTCCGGCAGACCCTGGAAACCTTCAGGGCGCCGGTTCCGCAGCCCTCCAAATCCGGCGGCGGAGAAGCCACATGATTCGCTACGTGACAGTCATTGTTATGTTCTGTTCAGGCTGCATATGCGGCGTGCTCGCCTTAGACAGCGACGAGACCCCCTACTCATCCCGCACCTATGTGCCGCGCAAACCAACAGCCGGTGCCAAAATGTATCAGGCGCCGTCCTACACGCCTTCGAGGGCACGGCGGACACTCGGCAAACCGCTTGAGACATCGTCCTCGCGCCGTTGGTGGAACCCGTTCAGTCGCGCCAACAGATTGGAAGACGCACCGCGCGCAGAGGCACCGCTTCTTGCGGATGCGACACCCTACCAGCAACAGAAGCACATTTCCGTTCCGACGATCAAGGCCGATCCCCGTGCCATCCAGGAACGTAAACCTTTTATCTCGTCTAACAAGGACACGCCCAATGCCGCTTTTACGCCGGCAGAAAAATCCGAGTGGAAAAATCCGCTGCTCAAGCCGCGGCAAGGCATCAAGGATACGACCGAGTGAACGCGCCGCCTCGTCTTTCCGCCTGGGGGCTGCTGCCCGACGAATGGAAGCCACTGTGTCAGGAACTTGGGCTGCCGGCCTTCCGCGCGGCACAGATTGTCACCGGGCTCTACCAGACCTTTGCGCTTTCGTGGAACGACATGACTACGCTACCGGCCGAGCTGCGCGAACGGCTCAGCCAGCAATACGACCTCTCGCCCCTTGAGGTCGTGCGTATCCAACATGCCGGAGACGGCGTACGCAAGTTGCTTTTGCGGTGCCAGGATGGCGAGTGCGTCGAGACGGTCATGATCCCCTCCAAAGGTCGGCTCACGCAGTGCATCTCCACGCAGGTCGGCTGCAATTTCCGTTGTGTGTTCTGCGCCAGCGGACAGCGCGGTTGTGTCCGCAGCCTGACGGCCGGCGAGATTGTCGGCCAGGTGATGGCCGCCTGCCAGCTCATGCGCGCCGATCAGGAGGCAGCGGGTATCCCCGCTCCCGACGCGACGAAACACCGTTCACCCGGCGCGAAGCCAACGCTGCCGCGTCCCGGCAACATTGTCGTCATGGGCATGGGAGAGCCGTTCGACAATTACGACGCCGTCTTGCGCGCGCTGCGCATCCTCAACGACCAGAAGGGCATCAACATCGGCGCACGGCACATCACGCTCAGCACCTGCGGCGTGGTTCCCGGCATCAAACGACTATCCGAGGAGGGTATCCAGTTTGAACTCTCGGTCTCGCTGCACGCGCCGGATGACGACCTGCGCAGCCGGTTGATGCCGGTGAACCGGCGCTGGCCGATACCAGAACTGATCGCGGCCTGCCGCGCATATTTTGAGAAGACCGGGCGCATCGTCACCTTTGAGTACACGCTCGTCAAAAACCTCAACGACCGCCCGGAACATGCCGACGCCCTCATTCGCCTGCTGCGCGGCATGCCCTGTAAGGTCAACCTCATCCCGCTCAGTCCGGTCGAAGGCTTTGACGGCGAACGACCGGATGACCGGGATTGCCTCGCCTTTCTCGACCGGCTGCTGAAGGCCAAGCTCGCCACCACCTTGCGCAAGTCGCGCGGCAAAGAGGTCGACGCCGCCTGCGGACAGCTTCGTTTACGGAATCTCGCATGAACGCGCATCCTCAACATCGCGAAACCCAAACGGCCGATGCCGACACCGTACCGCTTGAGGTCGTCACCGGCACTGTGGAGTCCATCGTCTACCGAAACGATGAGACCGGGTACACGGTCTGCTCGGTGAAGACGCACGGCGGCGGTGTCCGCCAGCGTGACACCGTCGTGACCGTCGTGGGTTCCTGCGCCGCCATGTGGGAGGGCGAAGAGCTGCACGCGGAGGGCCAGTGGATTCGCCACCCGTCACACGGTCAGCAATTTCAGGCGAAAACCATCACCTGCATCACGCCGACTTCGACCGAAGGGTTGCGTCGCTATCTGGCCAGCGGCATGATCAAGGGCATCGGCCCCAAATTCGCGCAGCGTATCGTGGATCATTTCGGCGAGCGCACGCTGGAAGTGATCGAAAAAGAATCCGGCCGCCTGCGTGAGGTCGAGGGCATCGGCGAAGGCCGCCGCAAGCTCATCAAGGAGTCGTGGACCGAACAGCGCGGCGTGCGCGAAATCATGATCTTCTTGCAGTCGCACGGCATCGGCACCGCCAAGGCGTCGCGTATTTATCGACAGTACGGTGCCGACGCGATCGCCGTCGTGAAGCGCAACCCCTACCGCCTCTGCGAAGAAGTTTGGGGCATCGGGTTCAAAACCGCCGACAGTATCGCGCTCAGTGTCGGCATCCCGCACGACTCGGAGATCCGTGCACGCGCCGGTCTGATCTATACCCTCCAGACGGAAGCCGATGAGGGCCACTGCTTCACCCTCGATTCTGACCTGCTGCTGCACGCGCAGGAACTGCTTGGCATCTCTGTCGAGATCCTGGGCGACGCGCTGGCCAAAGAGTTCGAAAAGGGCACGCTCGTCAAAGAGGAGAACCGCATTTATCTGCGCGACCTGTATCGGGCCGAATCGCGTGTTGCAGCGACGCTGCGCCGTCTGCTCGATGCGCCGCCACCGTTCGCGCCGATTGACGCCGACCGCGCCATCCCCTGGGCTGAAAACAAGATGGGGTTGAACCTGGCCCCGCTGCAGCGCGAAGCACTGCGTAATGCGGTCACTTCAAAAGTCTCGATCATCACCGGTGGCCCGGGTGTCGGCAAAACCACGATCATCCGCGCCTTGACCGAAATCTTCGGCGTACGCAAGTTGGTTGTCAGACTGGCCGCCCCGACCGGACGAGCCGCCAAGCGCATGTCGGAAGCGACCGGACGTGAAGCCCAAACCATTCATCGCCTGCTGAAGTTCAATCCGAACATCGGCGGGTTTGAATTCAACCTCGACAACCGGATGAGCGGCGACTGTTTTATCTTGGACGAGACCTCGATGATCGACATCCGGCTCATGGATCAGTTTTTGCAGGCCCTGCCCGACTCCGCCACCCTGGTGTTGGTCGGCGATACTGACCAGCTCCCGAGCGTCGGCCCCGGCAATGTCCTGCGCGACCTGATCGCCTCCGGCGCAATCCCCTGTTGCAGGCTCGACACCATTTTCCGCCAAGACACCACCGGACTGATCGTACGGAACGCCCACCACGTCAACCGCGGCGAGCCGTTGGAGACGAGCACCGGCGACAGCGATTTCTATTTTGTCGAGACGGGAGAACCGGAAAAAATCATCGCGCGGACGGTCGACCTGATGACCAAGCGCATCCCGCTGAAATTCAAGCTCGATCCGCTGACGGACGTTCAGGTGCTGACGCCCATGCGCCGCAATCTGCTGGGCTCCGAAAACTTGAACGACGTGATTCAGGCCGCGGTCAATCCATCCGGCCCCTCGCTGGTGCGCGGCTGCACGCATTTCCGCGTCAACGACCGCGTCATGCAGTTGCGCAACAACTACGACAAAGAGGTCTTCAACGGCGATATTGGTTTCATCAAGCAGGTGGACGAGGAAGACCGCGCCCTGGTCGTTCTGTTTGACGGAAGGCCCGTCCGTTACGCGCAGAGCGAACTGGACGAACTGGTGCTGGCCTACGCCTGCTCGATTCACAAATCCCAGGGCAGCGAGTATCCCGCCGTGATCGTGCTGCTCCACACGCAGCACTACAAGCTGCTTCAGCGCAACCTGCTCTACACCGCCATCACGCGCGGCAAGCGGCTGGTGCTGGTGGTCGGTTCATCCCGCGCCCTGCACATCGCGATCAAGGCGAACCAAGTCCGCGAGCGTCGCACATCCCTGCGCGAGCGACTGCAGGTGATTCCGCTTCTGTCGCCGGCGTAATGATCTCCCGTCGGCCAGTGGCCCGTGCAACACTGGCCATCGGCCGACGGGAAACGGGTCATGACATGGATTGCCGGTGAACAGGCGTTGCCGTCAGAATTGCGCGACCACAAACGGGCTTCGCTCCGTTACCGCAGGCTGCGCTGCGGCCCGACTCCCTTCGGTCGGATCGGCGTTGTACGGTTATACCGGTTTATCACAAAACAGATTGGACACTTGGGTGCAACATGGCGTATCGTGGGAACGTATACGGGAGTTCAATCGTGCCCATGAATAGCTTGGGTTCACATACTCATGTTTCCACACAGTAGTGTCCCAAAGATTTCACAGCAATTCCCCTTGAATCAGGTGGTTGTCAG
>DAOTKE010000130.1:0-9114 GCA_035449085.1 Kiritimatiellia bacterium
AGCGCGCTCCCGCCAGCCAGCGGCCAGCGTTGCGCTGGCCGCTGGCTGACGGGACTGAATCAAAAGTATGCGTAAGAAACCGGACACCCTCATCGACAATACGCTGTATTCGCTACCCTTGCGGCGCGAAGTCAGCGCGTTGATGCACCTGTTGCATACGCAATCGGACGCGGTCCGGACGGGACTGGATGTGGGGTTCACCAATGCGGGCGTCAGCCGCATGTTGCGTTTGGTCGGCGGATACTGGATGACGGTGGAGCCCACGCCGCAACGGCGCGCCCTGGTGGCGGCTGCTCTTGGGCAGGATACGGTGTTGTGTCTCGGCAAAGATGGGGAGATGCCCTTTGAAGACAAGCAGTTCGACGTTGTCGTGCTGGCACACGGTGTCTTGGCCGGCTGCCTGCAGGCCGGTGCCATCATCAAGGAGTGCCACCGGGTTTTGAAGACCGGCGGGATGCTTCTGCTGACGGTGGAGTATCGCAAACCGCTGGAGCTGGCTGCTCTGCTGAACCGGCAGCGTGTGGTTTCCGGTGCAGGAGGCAGTTACACGGAATCCGAAATCTTCCATCTGCTGAAGGACGGGTTCGACGTGCTGGGGTTCAGGTTCTCCTGCCGGTTCTGGGTTCAGATGGTACGGCAGTGGGTCGACCGTCGCAGGACATCCGGAATCCGTGGCGCGAACAACGGTTGGCTGCGAATCCTGTACGGCGTGGCTTGGCTTTTGGATGTGCCCCTGTTCTGGACGCGCGGCCATCAGATGACGGTCTATGGTCGGCGTAAAGGCTGGCGCACCAAACATGTGCGCGTGCTCGGCGAGCACACGCCGGTTTCGGACGCGATCCTGTTCAATCCGCGCCGCGAAGGCAGCCATCTCTCGTTGGATAAGTTCAAATGACCCACACGCTCACGACTCGTTTTCTGAGGGGGGCCATCCGCCCTGCGCACCTTACGGTCTTAAGATTCACCGGCGCGGTGATCCTCTTCACGCTTTCTTCCGCATGCGCAGACGAAAAAGCCGTTCCCGTTCTGGAGGATATCCGGGGCGCGGTTGAACGGTTTGTGAATGCGCGGGCGGCGGGCAGCACCGACGATTTCCTGGCGGCGGTGGCGAAGGTCAAAGAGATGGCCGACGCCGGCCACACGTTCTTCCGCTTTCTGCTGGCGGTGCACGCCGTGCAGGAGCCGCTCTGCGCGCTGTCGGATGAACAGCGCGTGCGGTATCTGAACGAGGGCCGTCCGCTGATACGCGCGCATGCCCGGGAACGCAATGCGCTGGCCCAATACCTGACGGGCTTGGATTGCGATCTCAACCTGAATCAACCGAATGAGGCGCGCGATTGGTACCGGCAAGCTGCGGAGCAGGGGCTCGCCTTGGCGCAAAACGCTCTGGGGCTTATGTCTTATCTGGGGCAAGGGGGGCCGCAAGACGATGACCAGGCCGCTGAATGTTTCCGCCAGGCCGCCCTGCAGGGAGATCGCAACGGCGAATACAACCTGGCTGCACTCTACGCCCAGGGGCGCGGTGTGCCCAAAGATGCAAGTATGGCGTTCGTGCTCTACACGCGCGCCGCGGAAAAGGGCCACTCGAGTGCCATGAACAATCTCGGATGGCTCTGTCAGGAAGGGCTCGGGACGGAAAAAAATGTGGAGGCGGCAGCCGCCTGGTATCGTCGTTCGGCCGAGTCCGGCAATGCCGACGGCCAGTTCAACTACGGCTTTGTCTGCGCCCGCGGACGCGGCGTGCCGCGCAATCCGCGCGAGGCCGGTTTATGGTTCGCGCGCGCTGCCGACCAGGGACATGTCGAGGCACAGGTCAATATCGGCCTGCTCTACCGCGACGGCGACGGCGTCAAACAGGACGACCGTAAGGCACTCATGTGGTTCGCCAAGGCTGCGGAGCAGCGCCACGCGATGGCGCAGTTTTTCATCGGCCAGATGTATGAGGAGGGGCGTGGGGTGCCGCAGGACCCTGAACGCGCCTTCAAGTGGTACACGAAAGCGGCGGAACAGTCAAACCCGCGCGCGATTCATGCGCTCGGCACTTTCCACTACCGCGGCATCGTGGTGCCGAAGGACTACGCGCAGGCCGAACGGCATTATCGCCGCGCGGCCGAGGCCGGGCTGCCCGCCGCGCAAAACAACCTCGGCATGCTCTATCTGCGGGGAGAGGGGGTTCCCCAGGATCATGCCCTGGCCGCCAAATGGTTCGCGCGCGCCGCCCGCCAGGGTGCGGCCGAAGCGATCTACAATCTGGCCACCTTGTACGAATACGGGCGCGGCGTCGAGATGAGCCATATCCGTGCGGTTGAGCTGTGCAAACAGGCTGCATCGCAGGGCCATGTCGGTGCCGCAGAGTGGCTCCTCAAGAATGGCTACACCGCGTGGGGCGGAGGTCAGAGAAGGGATCAGGAAGAGGTAATAAGTAATAGGTGACGAGGAGGAGGATCCTGCTCGGTCTGACTTGTCTGGCCTGTCTGACTCAGCCCGAAACCTGAAACCAGAAACCCATCCGCCTAGCGCGGTTGCACGATCTCGTCGGCCAGACGGCGCAGGGCGCGCGCTGATTCGTAAACCTGGTCAGGTCGGCTAAACAGTGCCGAGACGACGCAGATGCCCGCCAGTCCGTGACCTTTCAGCGCCAACGCGTTGCCGGTGTGGATACCGCCGATGGCAACCGCCGGGATGCGCACAGCGGCACAGATCGCCGCCAATTCATCCAGCGAGACCTCGGCCGCATCCGGCTTGGTCGCTGTCGGAAAGACGGCCCCCACGCCCAGATAGTCCGCGCCGTCCGCCTCGGCCGCCTGCGCCTGCGCCACGGTTTGCACCGAAACGCCGAGGATTTTGCCGGATCCGAGCTGTGTGCGGAGCACGCGCGCGTCGCCGTCGGTCTGGCCCACATGCAGGCCCGCCGCGTCCGACGCGAGGGCGGTCGCCAGCGAGTCGTTGATGATCAGCGGCACACCGAACGCGTCGGCCACCGCTTTGACACGCCGCGCAAGAGCCGTATAGGCCGCGTCGTCCAACCCCTTCTCCCGAAGCTGGACGATTGTTGCGCCGCCGCGGATCGCCTCGCCAACCTGATCTTCCAAGGTCGCGCGGGTCACCGGCGCGGCGGACAGCCACGCGCGGTCGGTCACGGCGTACAGCAGCAGGCGCTCACGCAAGCCGTTCAAGCCTTATCCCTCCCGCCAATGCGGCCGTGTCGAGCTGCGAAAGGGCGTCCATCAGCCACACGCGGAAACTTCCGGTCCCGGCCTGTTCGCGTTCCGCGCGCGCGGCGGCCTGTTCGCCGGCCACACCCATCATGCCGAGCGCGGCCACAACGGCATCCGGGATCCGCTCCGGCGCGGCGGCGCAGAACGCGCCGACCATAGCGCTCAGCATGCAGCCGCTGCCCGTGATGCGGGCCAGCATCGGATGCCCGTTATGAACGGCTACGGTATGCGCCGCCCGCCCGTCGGTCACGACATCCGTGGCACCTGTTATCGCCACGGCAGCACCGGTCTGCCGCGCCAAAACCGTTGCGGCCTTGATCGCATCCTGTGGCCCTGCGGTGCGCACATCCTCTTCTGCCGCGTCCACGCCGCGCGTGGACGCGTGCCCACCGGTCAACGCTTTGATTTCGGACAAGTTGCCGCGGACCACGCTCACCCTGGCCTCGCGCAACAAGGTCCAGGCCGCATCCGTCCGCAGGCGGGACGCGCCGGCACCGACCGGGTCGAGCACGACGGGGCGTCCGATCGCGGATACGCGCTGTCCGGCCATCACCATCGATGCCAGTGTACGCCGATTGAGCGTGCCGATGTTCAACACAACGGCTTGCGCCAGGCCCGCGATGTCCGCCACCTCGTCACTGTCATCCGCCATCACCGGTGCAGCCCCCACGGCCAGCAGCGCGTTGGCGCAATCGTTGACCGTCACGTAGTTGGTGACGCAATGCACGAGCGGCCGCTGTTCGCGCACTGCGCGCGACAGTTCCGCGATCCCCTTCGTTTCGTCTGGTGAAAACATCGTTCGACCTTCTCTTTCATGCGGGCACATGTGACATGAGCTGGGCAGGCGCACCGATGGCCCAAACGTAACACACGCCCCTGCATGCGTCAACCGCCCCATCCAACCGTTTGACGGGTGCGTATGGGCGTGTTACCCTGTCTCCATCATCTGGCGTGATCGTGACGTTGACGCGGGCCTGCCGGCCTGCGACGTGTCGGTATCGGACGGGGAGTAAACATGTACTACATCGGACCGCATGTGTCCATCGGAGGTGGCGTGGCCAACGCGCCGAAGAACGCCAAGGCGCTGGGCGCCACGGGATTCGGCATGTTTGTGAAGAACCAGCGGCAGTGGACCGCCGCGCCGTACGCACCCGCCGATATCGAGGCGTTTAAGAGACAGATGGCTACGGACGGCTATACCACCGCCCAAGTTATGCCGCATGCCGGTTACCTGATCAACCTCGCCAACCCGGACGAAGAGGCGCATGCCAAGTCGATGACCTCGCTGATGGATGAGCTCCGGCGCTGCATGGCGCTGGGGCTCGACAAGCTGAATTTCCATCCCGGCAGCCATCTGCGCAAGCTGACACCACAAGAAGCGTGCGCCCGTGTCGCGCAGTCGATCAACACCGCGCTGGCGCAGACGCAGGGTGTGACGCTGGTGATCGAGAACACCGCCGGCAGCGGCGGCAACCTGGGGGCGCCGTTTGAGGAACTGCGCACGATTATCGACGGTGTGGACGACAAGACGCGCGTGGGTGTCTGCCTGGACACGATGCACACGTTCGCCGCAGGCTTCGACATCCGCACGCGCGACGGCTTTCTGGCAACGATGGCGCATTTTGACCGGACGGTCGGTTTCTCCTATTTGCGTGGCATGCACATCAATGATTCCAAAGTGGCGCTCAATTCGCACGTCGATCGGCACGAATCGCTGGGCCAGGGGCTGCTGGGCATCGAAGTCTTCCGTTGCATCATGACCGACGCGCGCTTCGAGAATATGCCGTTGGTGCTGGAGACTCCCAACGAAGCACTGTGGGAGCGGGAAATCCAGCAGTTGATGGAGATGCGATAGGCTGCCCGGCGTGATCGGGTTAAGGCCACTTGTTCCAATTTCTCACAGGGAGAATCCACGATGAAAAACATTCTGCGAGGCTTGTTTCTGTTACCGTTGACCTGTTTGGGCGGCGAAGCGGTGCTTGGGATCGGCGGGAAGCTGGCGCTCAGTGAACCGGCGATCGAATTCAATGGGGGACTCTTCACGAAAGGCTGGCAGCGCAGCCTGCACGGTTCCGGATCCACATTTGCCGATGCGAAGAGCGGCACGTGCTCGTTTGCGCTGAAGATTTCGGAGACCGAACAGGTCGCCGCCCAAGTGAAGGTGGTGCCGGACGCCGACGGCGCGCTCCGTGCACACTACACCTTCACGCCGCAAGTCGCGCTCGAACTGAGCAGCCTGTTTGTCAGCGCCCGCCTCACGGCAGCAACAATGATCGGGGGACGTTGGCGCGCGGACCAGAAGTCGGGCGTTTTTCCGGCGGCGCAGGGTGCACTTTCGATTTTCAATGGCAAGGTCAAGGAGCTGGAGATCGAAACCCCGCCCCCCGCCAAGCAGCGCCTTGTCGTGACATTTGACGCGCCGACTTCAGTCTTGATTCAGGATGATCGCCGATGGGGCGACACTTTCGGCATTCGCTTTGCTGCCGGCGGTGCCGGACTCTATTCGGCCGGCCAATCGCATCAGGTTGGATTTTCCATCAAGACCCATGAGCCGTTGACGTTGACATACGCCCAACCGGTGATCTTAGAAGCGGGGCCGGAGTGGGTGACGCTCGCGTATGAGAAGGAGATTATTCCGGGGTCAGCGCTCGATTTTTCTGGCATGGGTTTCACGGATGCCCCGGCCGGCAAACACGGATGGCTGAAAGCGGTCGGCCCGCACTTTGAGTTCGAGCGCAAGCCCGGCGTCGTGCAGCGTTTTTACGGCGTCAACTTCTGCAGCACGGCCAACTTCCCGTCGCAGGAACAGGCCGATCAGCTCACGGACCGTCTGGTTCGCCTGGGCTACAACAGCGTGCGCATCCACCATCACGACAATGGGTGCGTACAGGGGAGCAAGGACGGATTGACGCTCAATCCCGAGCAGATGGCGCGCCTCGACGGTTTTCTGGCCGCCTGCTTCAAGCGCGGACTCTATGCGACGACGGACCTGTTTGTCTCGCGCAAGGTCGCATGGCGCCACATTGGCATCGATCAGGACGGTCAGGTGGAGATGCAGGTCTTTAAAGCGCTGATTGCGGTGCACGAGCCGGCCTTTCAGAACTGGGCCGCGTTCGCGCGTGCCTTTCTCAACCACGTCAACCCGCATACCGGCCGCCGCTATGCCGATGAGCCGGGCATGCCGTTCATCGCGCTGATCAACGAAGGGTCGATCGGGTATGCCAAGGCCGAGGCGCGCGAAACGCCGGCCATGCAGGCCGCATGGGCCGCCTGGCTGGCCGGACAGCGCGCCAAAGATCCGGCCTACGCCGAGATTCCGGACAAGATGCCGCTGCGCATGTCCGGCCGTGAGGGCGCGGCGGTGGCGCGTTTTATCGCCGATACCGAGGCGCGCATGGTCGCGCGCATGAAGGCCTTCCTGCGCGAGGAGATCGGCTGCCGCGCCCTGATCTCGAACTACAACTGCGGCACGCACTACACCACGCTCCAGCCGGTGCGCGAGGCGCTGTACGATTATGTCGACGACCACTTCTACGTCGACCATCCGCATTTTCTCGACAAGCGCTGGTCGCTGCCGAGCCGCTGCGGCAACGAAAATCCGCTGCGCACCGGGTGCACGGTGCCGTGCGGTGTGGCCTTCACGCGTCTCGCCAACAAGCCGTTCACGGTCTCGGAGTACAATTTTTCCGGCCCCGGCATGTACCGCGGAGTGGGCGGGATCATGACCGGCGCGATGGGCGCGCTGCAGGACTGGAGCGCACTGTGGCGCTTTGCCTACTCGCATCGGCTGGAAAACATGTTCTCTGCAGAGGGCTTCGCCGGGTATTTCGAAGTAGCGACCGATCCGCTCTCGCAGGCATCGGACCGCGCGTCGATCTGCCTGTTTTTGCGCCGTGATCTTGGGGCAGCCTCCGCACACACGGCGATCCATATTGCGCCACGTGACGGGGCTTTGCCTGAAGCCGCACGGCCGGTCGCTCCCGCGTGGCGCGTCGCGGCCTGGCACGCGCAGGTCGGGACATACGCGGGAAAGGAACCCCTGGCGACATGGCGGCTGTTGCCTGAGAGCGAGGCTTATGCGACCGGTACGGTGGCTTGCGTGACCTCGCTGACGAACACAATGGCTGGCCCCCTGGTCATTGATCAGGCGCGCGGTGCGTTCACGCTGGACACCGAGCGCACGATGGGCGGCTTCGCGGAAGAGGGACGCCTCACGGCCGGCGCGTTGACGGTGACCCTGCGCGGCGCACCCGCCACGGTCTGGGTGAGTGCGCTGGACGATCAGCCGGTGGTCCGCAGCCGGCGGCTGCTGCTCACCCATTTGACCGATGTGCAGAACACGGGGGTCAAATACGCAGACCCGGCGCGCAAAATCCTGCTGTCCTGGGGCAAAGCGCCGTACCTCGTGCGTGTGGGGCAGGCGGAGATCGCGCTGGCGGTGCGGCATCCCGAAACCTGCACCGTCTATGCGCTCGCGACCAGCGGACGCCGGCTGGGGCAGGTGCCCGCCCGTGTGACGGATGGCGCGCTGTGCTTCACCGCCGATGTGGCCCATCCGGAGGGTGCACGGTTGTTGTATGAGATCGTCAATGAATAGTGCGGGAGCAAGCTCCCGCTATCCAAAGCGAATGGAGGCGTGACATGAATAGTACGCCGTGGCCGCATGCGCCACTACATCGTCTTTCCGAAAACGGCACTTATTTCGTCACGGCAGGAACCTATCAGAAATACCATCATTTCCGTGATCAGCTACGTCTCGATGTCCTGCAACGTGGCGTTCTGACCGTCACAGCGGAGTTCGGTTGGCGTCTTGAGGCATGGTGTGTCTTTCCCAATCATTATCACTTTGTTGCGCACTCTCCTGAGGCTGGAGCGGGATCGTTGGGACCTATGATCCGCAAGCTCCACAGTAAACTTGCGATTTGGGTGAACAAACTGGATCGCACTCTAGGGCGGCGGGTCTGGCACAATTATTGGGAGACGCGATTGACTTACGAGAAGGCTTATCTGGCACGTTTGCATTACACCCATGCCAATGCTGTTCACCACGGGCTTGTCCCTGTGGCGAATCAATATCCGTGGTGTTCGGCGGCATGGTTTGAACGGACAGCGACAAGTGCGCAGGTTCAGACGATCTACGGGATGAAGATAGATAGTGTCCAGGTGGCAGACGATTTCGATGTGGAGTGCGGGAGCTTGCTCCCGCTATCCAAAGCGGCGGCAAGCCGCCGCACTCCAAACGAGGCGGGGCCGGGCGGGGGTTGGGAGATGGCCGATGGGTAACGAGAACGTTTTGTGGAGGTTATTATGACGAACCCTTTTGACATTCTGGTCCTGACCGCCGCCAACGAGGCGCAGGCCGACGGGTATCGCGCGCAGCTCGCGTGGCGGCGGGCAAACGGACTGATTCCGCCGGACACCGAAACGCGGGTGATCACCGATCCCGGCGGCCGGCGCGTGGGGTCGCTCGGCGCCACGCTGAACGTGCTGGCGCAAGTGGCCGACGGGCGGGGCGTCGAGGCCTTTGCCGGCCGGCGTATCCTCATCTGCCATTCGGGGGGCGACAGCCGGCGCACGCCGGCCTACGCGGCGCAAGGCAAAGTGTTTACGCCGGTACCGACGACCGGCCTGGATGGACAACCGCTCGCCCTGTTTGATCTGATTCTGCGCACGGTGTCGGCCCTGCCCGCGCCGGCGGGCGGCCACGTCCTGATCACTTCCGGAGATGTGTTACTCACCTTCGACCATGCGTCGGTTGATTTTTCGCGTCCGGGCGTCACGGGCGTCGCCTACTTCGGGCCGGTCGAGCGGGGTTCGCGACACGGCGTGTATGTGCCGGACGGTTTCGGTGCGAACCCGCAACGCACGGAGTGCGTGCCGGTTGTCGACTTTCTGC
>DAOTKE010000131.1:0-8912 GCA_035449085.1 Kiritimatiellia bacterium
GTACGCCATGCGATCCCTCACCGCACAAAAACCGTTCAAATAAAAACGCCCTGCACGGGCCAGACGGTAAATGAGATGGGAGTTTACACCATGTCCCACGCTCCATTAAGATAGCGGCTGAACACGCTGGGAAGGAGAACGGGCCACATGGCATGCAAGGGGATGGAGGAGCGGGACCGGATGCTGCGGCAATGCGCGCGCGGCGCGGGCCTGGTGGCCTTGGTCTTCAGTTTGACGGTCGCCTCCCTGTTGGCGGTCGACGCCGCACGTGTCGGTCCCGCCGAAACCGTCCGTTCCGAGGTGTTGGCGCAGGCGCTGGCGCAGGGCCGCGATGAATCCGCTTCCGCGCAGACCGTGGCGTTCGCCCGCGAGCTGGATCGTCTGGCGCGCCGTGCCTATTTCAACAGTCTGTCGTTTCGTCAGCAGGGGATGGTGTTGCTGGTGCTGGGCTTGTTGCTCACCGCTGGCTGTTTCGGTGTGGCATACCGACTGAGCCTGCGTATCCCCGATCCGCGTTCCGTCGGCGACGTCGACCCCGTGCGCGCGGACCGCTGGGCGGTGAACGCGGTGCTGGCCGCCGGTGCGCTGTTGCTGATGGTCGCGGCCACTATGCAGGCCCGCCAGCGACGTGCCGTCTCGGCATCCGACAGGGCATTGCGCGCCAGCCTCGTCAATCCGGCGCTCAAGCCCGGCGAGACGCATGTCTGTCCATGCCGCCGCGGGACTCCGCCTGCCGCTCTCGCCGCGCAGTGGCCGTTCCTGCGCGGCCCCGAGATGTCCGGCCGCACGACACTCACGAATCTGCCGCTTGCATGGGACGGGATCACCGGCCAGAACATCCGCTGGAAGAGCAAGTTGCCGCGTGGCGGTTCCAGTACGCCGGCGGTCTGGGGCAAGCGCCTCTTCCTGACGGCCGGTGACAGCCAGACGCGCAGCGTCATGGCGTATGACGCGGAGACCGGTTCGCTGCTCTGGGCCACCCACATTCCGGATGGCGCGAAGGGCAGCGAACCCTTGCCGGAAACCAGTGAGGACACTGGGCTCGCCGCCTCTTCGCCGGCCTGCGATGAATCGCGCGTCTACGCCGTTTTCGCCAGCGGTGACCTGGCCGCTCTCGATCATGACGGCAAGATCGTCTGGCAGCTTTTCTTGGGACGCCCGCGTAACACCTACGGACATGCCTCGTCGCTGGTCTATTGCGGCGAGATGCTGATCGTGCAGTGGGACCAGGAGGAGCGCAGCCGCATCCTGGTGCTCGACAAGAACAGCGGCCGCACGCTCTGGGAGACCCCGCGAGCGGTCGGGATGTCCTGGAGCACGCCGTTGATCATGCCGCTCTGCGACAGTTTCGTGCTGCTGGTGCACGCCAGCGGCGAGACGTGGGGTATGGAGCTGGCGACAGGAAAAAAGCTCTGGCATGTCGAGGCTGTCACCGGAGAGATCGCCCCGTCGCTGGCGTGGGAGAAGGATGTCTGGCTGGCCGCAAACTGCTACTCGCGGATGGTGGCCTACCGGCTGCCGCAGGTGGGTGAACCGCAACAGCTTTGGGAGTGGGACGAGGGCAACCTGCCGGATGTCGCCAGCCCGGTGATCGCCGATGGCCTCGTCTTTTTGGTCACCGACGCTGGAGAAGTCCTCTGCCATGATTTGGCCGACGGCAAACAACTGTGGTGTAAGGAGTTTGAAGACGGTTACTACGCCTCGCCTGTCGCTGCAGAGGGGCGGGTTTACATCGTGGATCGCAAGAAGGGTCTGTTCCGTGTCTATGCGATCGCACGCGAGGCCAAGGAACTCTCCGTCAACCCGATGGGCGAGGCGGTCAGCGCCACGCCGGCCTTTGCCGACGGACAGATTTTCGTGCGCGGCCACGACCACCTCTGGTGCATCGGCGCAGACGCGCCGTGACCGATTTTTCCCATTCATCCCCATTTTTATTCAGGACAGGTTGCCGAAATGCATGAGTGCGTGGATGTGATAGTGTTGGCGGTCCTTCAGGGTATTGCCGAATTTCTGCCGATCAGCAGTTCCGGACATCTGGTACTCGCCCAAGATCTACTCGGTCTTAACAAGCCCGGTGTCCGGCTGGAGGTGGTGCTACATCTCGGCACCATGATCTCCATCATGGCCTATTACCGGAAGGCGTTGTGGGCTTTAGTGCGCGGAGTCCTCCTGGGCCAGCGCTCAAGCTGGATCCAGTTGGGGCATATCGTCATCTCGGCAGTCCCGGCGGCCTTCTTCTACTTTCTTTGCAGTGATAAGGTCGATGCCTTTTATGAAGATTCCCGCGCGGTCGGTGGCTTTCTGATTTTCACCGGTATCGTGCTGGTCTCCCTGCGCTGGATGCGGTGCGGTGACGGGCCGGTGACAGGTGCGCGCGCACTGTTGACCGGAATCGCTCAGGCGTTGGCTGTACTGCCCGGCATCAGCCGTTCCGGCATGACAATTGCCGCGGCCCGCATGGCTGGGATTGCGCCGGGAGCGGCGGCCGAGTTTTCGTTTCTCATGTGCCTGCCGTTGCTGGCCGGCGCCGCGTTGCTGGATTTCCTCGGATTCACGACACAGCAGGGCGGATCCGATTCCCTGCCCGGCTGGCTCCTCGTCGCCGGTGCGATTGTCTCGGCGGCGGTGGGTTACGCGGCGCTGGCCCTGCTGGTGCGCACGCTGCGCGGCGGACGCTTCTGGCTCTTCGGCCCCTACTGCGTTGTGGCGGGGATCATCACCTTGATCGCGCTGTAAGCACGGGCTTCCCGCCCGTGAGAACCATGGGCAAGATGCCCATCCGATCGCCGTCAGTCGACGATGAAGACCGGCGTCCCTTCCGGCAGCAACACGCACAGCTCCTCGATGTCCGCGTTCTTGAAACGCACGCGGCCGGCGTCGGACGTGCGGCCGAGCGAGGACACATCCCATGTGCCGTGCAGTCCGAGCAAGCGGGCAGGCGGGGTTGCGCCGGTTGCTGAAAGCGTGATCCAGCGTGTCCCTAGGATGTTTTGCGGATGACCGAACGGCACCTCGACGCCATCCGGCAGGCGGTAGGTGGGCTCAAGCACCTTATTCCGCACGGCGTACGTGCCGGACGGGATGTCGGCGGCGGGCCCCAAGCCGATCGCATATCGTTTGCAGAACTGGCCGTTGAGCACGAGCACGGCGGTGGCTGTTTGTTTGAAAACGGTCAATTCGAAAGCCGGTTTGTCGAGCACCCAGATCTCGCGGCCAACGCGCAGGCGATCAGGCCGGTCAATGCCGTTGGCCTGCAGCAGATACGCCTGCGTGGTGCCGTAACGTTTGGCCAATCTGCTGATCAGGTCGCCGGACACGACCCGGTGGCGCGCCTTTTCGGGCATCTCCCGGTTGCTGAACAGGAGCGTTGTGTTGATCTCGCCGATTTTTCGCTCCACAAAGGCACGCACGGATTCTGCGTCACGGCGGAGGAGCAGTTGGTGCAGAACCTGGCGCGCCGCGACCAGATTGTCCGCTGTCTCGTGGCGGGCCACCAGTTCAAGCAGTCGTTGCACCTCAACCGATTGAACGGCGGCTGCCACCGTAGTCTTGCCTTTCGCATCCAGCCAGAACTCGCCCGTGGCCGTTGCTGCGCCGTCACCCGTTGCATCCGTGGCCGACGCTTCCTCTCGCCGGCCGAAATTCAGGAAATGCCGCCAGAGTGAGGGACGCTCGCGCCGGGTCTCAATTTCAGGCACACCGTAACGGGTCTCGCCCGTCACTTCTTTGTCGGCCAATACCCGAGCGTCCGAACGCCCGCCGCAGCCGCGCAAGACCAGTAGGGGCAGGCCGATCGCCAGAACCAAGATCACCGGCAGCCACAATTTCCGCAGCGGCGAACTCTGCTGTTCGTCGAACTCAACACCGTATGTGCCGCGCTGGAAAGACATGTGAAGCGCTCCGCAGGGCCGCCGTCGGCGGTTATGGGTGCCGCTGCAACTTATCCAGCATCTCGCGAGTGGCCTGTTCAATGCCCACGAACAGTGCGCGGCAGACGATGCTGTGTCCGATGTTCAGCGTGTCCAGGTGGGGGATCGCCAAGATCGGATCGACATTTTCAAGGCTCAGGCCGTGTCCGGCGTTGACCGTCAGCCCGAGCGCGTGGGCCCGCTGCGCCGCGTCCGTGAGGCGCGCCAGCTCCTGCGTCCGCACCGCGCCCGTGTGGTCGGCATACGCTCCGGTGTGCAGCTCGATCGTTGGCGCACCGATGGCGGCGGCGGCTTCGACCTGTCGTGCGTCAGGGTCAATGAAGAGGCTCACGGTGATGCCCGCCGCGCGCAGCGCCGCCACGACCGGAGCCAAGGTGTCGCGTTGCCCGGCGACATCCAGTCCGCCTTCGGTGGTCAGCTCCTGCCGCCGCTCGGGCACCATGCAGACCTCCTCGGGCTTGACATCGAGCGCGACCGCCACGATGTCAGGATGGTTGGCCATCTCCAGATTCATGCGCGTGGTGATGGTCTTGCGCAGCGCGTAGACATCCGCGTCCTGGATGTGGCGGCGATCTTCGCGCAGATGGATGGTGATACCGTGCGCACCCGCTTTTTCGCAGAGTGCCGCCGCCTCCGGCAGATTCGGATAGTCGGTGCGCCGCGCCTGCCGCAGCGTGGCCACATGGTCGATATTGACGCCCAAACGGATCATAGTGTACGTCTCCTCTTTATCCGCCGCAGAGCATAGCACAGTTGGTCTGAAGGTGAAAACAAAAGCGCATATTGACGAGACGCTCATATCCTGTTATTCTCAAACTATTCGTTCGAGTGTTCGGTTACTCATGCGGTACCTGGTTGATAGAAGCGAGAGATAAGGAGATCGTTACATGATTCGCACGACTCGGCCCCCGATCCGGATCGGCATTGTTGGCTTGGGACGGGCTGGACTCGAGATGCACTGCCCTGAGCTGGCGCAGATCCCGGAACTGTTCAAAATCATTGCTGTGTGTGATCCGATCAAGGAGCGCCGCGATCTGGCTTTGGAGCGTCTGCCCGATGCCCGTGCCTATCGCCGCTATGAGGATCTGCTGGCCGACCCGGATGTCGAACTGGTCGACATTGCCACGCGGTCGGACGAGCACGCCGCACACGTTCTGCAGGCTTTGAAAACCCGCAAGTGGGTGCACGTCGAACGACCTTTCTGCTGCGACTACGATCAAGCCATGGTCTTGCGCGCGGCCGCGATCAAAGCCGGCAACCGCCTGCTGGTGCGCCACAACTACCGTTATGAGCCGGCCTTTGTGCAGGTGAAAGAGGTCATCGATTCCGGCTTGCTGGGCGAGATCTACGACATCAAGATCCGTCGCGGCGTGTATGAGCGGCGCGACGACTGGCAGACGGTCAAACGCTGTGGTGGCGGCGCGGCGCTCACTTGGGGGCCGGCTTTCCTCGATCAGGCGCTGGACCTGTTGCACACGCCGCCGATCAAGGTGTGGTCGGACTTCAAGCGCGTGGCCTCCGTCGGCGACGCTGAGGATTTCATGCGCGTGATTCTGCGTAACATGGCCGGCCTGACCGTCGATCTGGAGATCTCGGGCGGACGCATCTCTCCGGTGCCGCAGTTTATCGTGACCGGTACCAAGGGCGAGTTCGTGCTCTTCCCGGGCGCGGCCGAAGGCACGTTGCGTCATCTGGATCGCAAGCAGAAACTGCCGCGTCGGCGCTCCAGCGTGCGGACTCCGCCGCTGGGTAGTTTCGGGACGCCCGAAACGTTGCGCTGGGTCGAAACCCAGGTTCCGGTGTCACCCAAGGCCGATTGTGGCATGACGCTGATCTGGGAGCATGTCTTCAACGCGATCCGCGAGAACAAGCCCTTCCCGATCCCGCTGGATCAGGCGATCGAGACCATGCGTATCCTGACGCTGATCAAGAAAGAGAGCGCGTTCGCCTGACGGGTGCGCCTCAACTGCGTTGAGGCCGCGCCCGAAGGGAAAGTTCGGATTTAGCCAGCCGCCCGGCTGGGCTAAATTTTCTTCCGGTTGGCCGTGCAGTCGATGGCGCGCGTGTCCGTCACGATCCAGTCCATCGCGACGTCGTGCGCGTCCTGCGGCAGCGGCTCCTCGCGGACTTGCCAATCGTAGCACACCGCGATCTTAATCGTCGTGCGTGGCGCACGGTTGAGGATGTCGTCGTAGTAGCCGGCCCCGTAGCCGAGCCGTCCGCCGCGCGTGTCAAACGCTAGCCCTGGCACGATGAATGCCTGCACATCCCACGGCATCACGGGGATACGGACCGCCGGCTCGCGGATGCCGTGATGGCCTGCAATCAAACGTGTCGCGGGGTCGATCGCGTACAGCCGGTACCCCTTCTCAGAGGTGCTCCAGGCCGGTACGCATACCTCGCGTCCGGCCGCCCAGATTTCGCGCGCGAGATACCGCGTCGGGATCTCGTGCCGGGTGCTGAGGTAAATGCAGATCTGCCACGTGCGCAGCAGCAGGTTGACCGGCGGCCCCACCACCCGCTCGCAAACGGCACGACCGGCTGTGCGGCGCGTCTCCTGACTGACGTCACGCCGCTTCTCGCGCATCGCTTCGCGGATCGCCCGCTTGGCTTCCGCAACATTTGCACCCGCTGACATCTGAACGGCCGATCCTTCCCGATACTTAAAACAGCCCTTTGACCTTGCCGGTTGCGGTGTCGATGTCAATATGGCGGAATGCCGCGTTCGAGGCTGTGCCCGGCATGAGCTTGATGTCGCCCGTGACCGGCACAACCAGACCCGCACCCTGATAGAGCAGCAGGTCGCGCACCGGCAGCGTCCAGCCGCGCGGGCGTCCGGTCAGGGCCGGGTCATGCGAGAGGCTGTATTGCGTCTTGGCCATGCACATCGGCAGGCGCGCGGTGGCCGGATCGGCCTCGAAGGCGTCGAGTTTGGCACGGGCCTCGTCGGAGTAGGACACGCCGTCACCGCCATAGACCTCTTGGGTGATCTTCTCGATGCGATCCGACAGCGGTTCGTCGAGATCCGAAAGGAAAGCGAAACGGTTGGGTTCTTCACACGCCTCCACTACGGCTTCGGCCAGCTCGATAGCGCCATCGCCGCCGCGCAGCCAATGGGCGGAGACCGCAAAACGCGCGCCCGCGGCCTCAGAGACCCGCTGCACCAACGCACGTTCGGCGGGCGTATCGGTGTAGAAGCTGTTGAGGCAGACCACCGGACGAATGCCGGAGCGCTTGACAATGCCGATGTGCGCCAGCAGATTGTCGCAGCCCTTTTCCAGCAGCTCCATGTTTTCACGGGTGTAGGTAGGGTCGAGCGGCCGTCCGGCCTGCACCGCAGGGCCGCCGCCATGCAGCTTGAGCGCGCGCACGGTGGCCACGATCACCACCGCGTCGGGCTTGAGTCCGGAACAACGGCACTTGATGTTCCAGAACTTCTCGTAACCGATGTCGGAGGCGAAGCCGCTTTCGGTGACCAGGTAATCGCAGAGTTTGGAGGCCAGGCGGTCGGCGATCACGGAGCTCTGGCCGATGGCGATGTTCGCGAAAGGGCCGGCGTGCACCAGCATCGGCTGGCCCTCAAGCGTCTGCATCAGCGTGGGATGGACCGCGCGCGTCAGCCAGGCGGCCATCGCGCCGTCCACCTCTAGGTCGGCAGCCGTGACCGGCCGTCCGCTCTTGGAGTACGCGACAATGATCTTGGCGAGGCGCGCGCGCAGGTCGACGAGATCGGAGGCCATCGCCAAGATCGCCATGACTTCCGAAGCGACGGTGATGGAGAAGCCGGACGCCATCTGGAAGCCGTCCATGCGGCCGCCGCGGCCGATTTCGATGTTGCGCAACGCCTGGGCACAGAAATCCATCACCCAGCGCATCTGAATGCGGTCGGGGTCGATGTCAAGCCGGGTGAGGCGGCTCTGCGCCAGGCGGGCGTCGTCATAGTTCCGCTCGTGCTGCATGCGGGCGGTCAGCGCGACCATCGCCAGGTTGTTGGCATTGGTGATCGCGTCGATATCGCCGGTAAGGCCCAGCGAAAGCGGCGCGAGCGGCACGACCTGCGCGAGGCCGCCGCCGGCGGCGGAGCCCTTGATGTTGAAGGTCGGCCCGCCGCTGGGCTGGCGCACCGTGCCGAGCGCGCGCCGGCCGAGCCGGCCCAGGCCCTGCACCAGGCCGAGCGTGGTGGTCGTCTTCCCCTCACCCAGCGGTGTCGGCGTAATGGCGGTGACATCGATGTATTTGGCGCGGCGCGGCGGATCACCCAGACGCGCGTGGACGGCGGTCGCGTCGATTTTCGCGAGCAGGCGTCCATACGGGATGATCTCGTCCGGGAGCAAGCCCAGCTCGGCGGCCAGTTCGGCGACCGGGCGCAGGTTCGGTTCAGCAGCTTCGGCGATTTCCCAATCAGCGAGTTTTGTAGGGTCTCGTTTCATTGTCATGCACCTCGTTGAGGGTTGATATCACAGCTCTTGCCATGACAGAAGAGTTCTGGCTGTTGGCTGGGGATGCACAGCCAGTCCGGAAGTTTTTCGACGGTCATTTCAGATAATTCCCGCGGTTCGATTTTCTTGAGTCCTCCGCCGTACTGCCTTCCGGCAGCGTTGACGTGCCTCGGGGGAACAGCATTTAAGCAGTCGAGGAGTTCTGTTTCGCGATCCGGTCGCCCGTTCAACAAATCAACCAGAAAAGGCCGAGGATAAAGACAAATGAATCCGTTGGTGGCAATCCCCTTTGAACGATTCAGAAAGAATCTGACCGACTGTCCTGTCTCAGGGTTAGCACGCCCCATGTACGAAATCAAATACCGAGGTGGCTCACGCTTTTCCTGCTGATACCAAAGCTTCCGCATTTTGCACAAGCCCCCGGAAGGGACACCCGTACGTTCACCTTCTCTCAAATACTGATACGCGCGGGGGTATCGACGTTCCACTTCTTCAGGCTGGGCGTCAAGCGACAGCAGGTAACGGCGCTTCTCAATTTGAGGTT
>DAOTKE010000132.1:0-8881 GCA_035449085.1 Kiritimatiellia bacterium
GCCGGGTTTTTTTTCGGGGGCCGCGGATCAGACGATCCGCGGCCCCCTCTTTTTTGGGCGTCCTGGACCCGAGTCGGCTCAAGTCGGCTCCGGTCGATTCAGATCGATTAATCTCTGCAGCCACACGCTTGACGCATGGGGAGGCAAACGGTACGATCCCTCCATGCATGTTGTCCAGATCCTTCCGGCTCTCGAAGAGGGCGGCGTGGAACGCGGCACGGTCGAACTGAATCGTGAGTTCGTGCGGCGCGGGCACGTCAGCTCCGTGATTTCGAGTGGCGGAGGTCTGGTGTCGGTCGTGGAACGCGAGGGCGGCCGGCATTGGACGCTGGATGTCAAATCAAAGAATCCTCTAACTGCCTGGTCGCGCGCGGCATCGCTGCGACGACTACTGGCTGAGATTCGTCCGGATCTGATCCATTTCCGTAGCCGCGTACCGGGGTGGCTTGTTCGTTTGGCGAACGGTTCGTTGCGTCTGCCCGTGGTCTCCACGGTGCACGGTTTCAACAGTGTCAGCCCCTACAGCCGGATCATGACCACCGGCGAGCGCGTGATTTGTCCCAGTACCGCCGTGCTTGATTATGTTCGCGCCCATTACGGCACGCCCCGCCAGCGTCTTCGCCTGATTCCGCGTGGGATCGATCCTCAACGTTTTGACCCGGCGAAGACCGACGCGGCGTTCATGGCCGACTTTAGGCGCAGCTTCGCGCTGGAGGGCCGTTTTGTTGTTCTGGGCGTTGGTCGTATCACGCAACTGAAGGGTTACGACGTCCTGATCGACGCCACGGCAGCGGCCCGAGAGCGTTTGCCAACGATCAAGACTGTGATTGTCGGCGGGGCTGAGCCTGCACGTGCGGAATATGCAGAGATTTTACGCGAACGGGTGCGGAATCTGGGCCTCGAAGACCATGTGGTCTTTGCCGGCAGCCAGAGTCGGGTCGCGGACATTTATGCCTGCGGGGATGTGCTGGTGTCAGGTAACCGTTCCAAGCCCGAGGCCTTTGGCCGTTCGATGGCCGAGGCTCTGGCGATGGGATGCCCGGTGATCGCCACCCGCTTCGGCGGCGCGCTCGACATTGTGCGCGAAGGAATCAACGGTTGGCTGGTTGAGCCGGGCGATGTCGCGCAACTCGCCGACCGGCTGGTCGAGGCCTCGCGCCACACGCTGACCGGACTTCGCGAAGATGCGCTCGCGCGCTTTTCGCTCGACCAGATGGTGAACAAAACCCTGGCTGTCTACGAGGAGGTGCTGGCCGCGCGCCGCACCGAAAAAAAAGGAGAACCCCGATGAACACGATGCCGTTAAGATCACGGATGCTGGCCGCCGCGCTGGCCATGCTGGGCGCGGCCGCCGCGCAGGCCGCTGACATTCCGCTCGACCCGAACCTGGTGGCGCTGTTCGCCGACCTGCATGCTACGACGACGAAGAACAATCCGCACCAGCGCGCAGGCCTGGAACGCTGCACGCGCGAGGTACTGGCGCTCAACCCGCGTCCCGCGAATGTGCTGTTCTACGGCGACCTCTCGTTCAACCACGGCGACACCAATGACTACCGCCTGCTCAGGACGCTGGTCAAGCCGCTCGAAGAGGCCGGCATCCGCTGGCACGCCGCCATGGGCAACCACGACCGGCGCGCGCCGTTCCTTGCCGCCTTCCCGGAACGCGCCGCCGCAGTGCCGCTCGTGCCGGAGCGCCTGGTGTCGCTGGTCGAAACGCCGCATGCCGATTTCATCCTGCTGGACACCTGCCTCGAAGGCCCGGTGAACGGCGGCCTGGACGACGCGCAGCGCGCCTGGCTGCGGACCGTGCTGAGCGGGCGCGTCAAACCCGTCTTTGTCGGTGCCCACCACCCGCTTGCCGAAACCGGCCTCGCCACGCTGCTCGCGGCCTCGCCGGCCTGCAAAGGGTATGTGTTCGGCCATAACCACACCTGGCGGCAGAAGGCGACGGACGGCGTGCAGACTTTGTGCCTGCCCTCCACCGGACACTGGGGCGACATCGGCTATGTGCTGGTGCGCCTGTCGGCTGATGAGGCGGTCTTCACGCTGAAACAGCACGATTTTTATACGCCACGTCCGGCCGCGACGCCCGAACAGGCCAAGCCGGAGTGGGCCGAGCGCGTCAAACGTAATGACGGGAGTCAGTGGCGCGTGCCGCTCAAAGGCGACATCAGCCTCAGCGTCAACGGCAAGGAGGTCACCATCGCCCGTGCGGACGAGCCGCGCAAAGGCTACCTCATGTTGGAAGCTGAAGGCTCGGAGTGTCACTCACGCAACATCTTCATTCGCGAGATGCCAGCTCGAACGACGAAGGGGGAACAGAAATGAGTGCTCTACAGCATGGCTTGAAACCGTTGACAGAGGGATCGGTAAGCACGCGGCGCGGCTTTCTTCGGCATGCTTCTGCGGCGGTGGCGGGATTGGGTGCGTGGCAGGCGCTGAGCGCAGACCGAGTGGTCGGTGCGAACGAACGGGTCAATGTCGCGATCATCGGCTGCGGTGGACGCGGTCGTTTCATTCTGCGTGTGATGCTCGAAGAGGCAGGTGCCCACTGCCCTGCAATTTGCGATTTGAGCGATGAGCGCATGGATCAGATGTGGTCGTTCATCCAGCCCGTTCAGCAGGAGAAGCCGCGTTTCGAGAAAGACTATCGCAAGGTTCTGGACGCCAAGGATGTCGACGCGGTTATCATCGCGACCCATGACAATTGGCATGCGCCGCTGACCATTCAGGCGTGTCAGGCCGGCAAGGATGTCTATGTCGAAAAACCGCATTCGTATTGTATGTGGGAAAGCGGCAAGATGGTCGAGGCTGCGGCCAAATACAAGCGGATCGTGCAGGTCGGCACGCAGAACCGTTCGACCGCATACAACCTCCGGGCGCGCGAAATCGTGCAGAGCGGGCAGCTCGGGCCGATCGGTCTGGTTAAAGTTTTCAACCTTAAGAATGGGTCACCTTTCAAACTGGGCGATCCTGGTCAACAGCCTGCGGGATTCGACTGGGATCGCTGGTTGGGACGTGCCGCTTGGCGGCCCTATCACCAGCGCATCTGGCGTGGCGGCTGGCATTGGCATTGGGACTACTGCGGTGGCGACATGACCGACGACGGCATCCATCAGATCGACCTCGCCCTGATGGTGATGGGCGACCCCGGTCTGCCGAAGAGTGTACGCGCGCTGGGGGGCCGTTTTGTCACCCACAAGCAGGATGACGCCGAGGTGCCCGATGTCCTGAATGTCGCGTGGGAGTTCCCGACGTTCGCGATGACCTTTGACATGAGCCAGTATCCCGCCTATATGGAAAAGAGCAGCGATGTGCTGCGCAAAAAGCATCTGGTCTCGGACTGGAAGCAGAACGCCACGCGCATCGAGATCTACGGGCAGGAACAGTTGATGATCCTCGGGCGTCACGGCGGCGGACTTGTGGTGGAGAAGGGCAGCAGTCAGGTGGTAGAAAAAGTGCACGGACAGGCAGGCGATCTGGAGCATTACCGCAACTTTATCGATTGCGTGAAGAGTCGTAAAGCGCCCAACGCCGACATTGCGGTTGCTCATGCCAGCAATATCGTTGCCCACATGGGTAATATCGCCCACCGCGTGGGGAACGTGGTGCTGAACTATGACGCGCGTGCCAATGCGTTCGACAACTCTGCTGCAAATGCCTTGGTCAAAGCGTCCTACCGGTCTGGATACGAAATCCCTGACACTGTGTAACCGTCACTCTCCGAACAGGCGGTGCCACCAGGAACGGGTGGCTCCGCCGAGCCAGATGTAATCGATGCGGCAGGTGCCGGTGACCGGCGTGCCGTCGGTGAGTTCGAGCCTGATCTGCTTGAGTTGGCCACGCCATCCCTCGACCCCGCGCATGTCCACCGTGTAGAGTCGCGGCAACGGGTCTTGTGCGGTCACGTCGAAGCTTGTGCCAAGATTCGCGTCCCACGACGGCTCGTCATCGGTCGTGAAACGTAGGCGCATGCGCGTCGCGCTAGTGTGGTTCTGCATACAGATGGTGAAGCGCGGGGCGGATGCAAGCGATACGCCGAGCGCATCGGCCGAAAGCAGGTGAGCATCGGTGCTCTCTTCGACCGCTACGATGTAGAAGCCGCCGGCCACGTGTTTGACCGGGCGTGAGATGCAGGCCCATTTCTGATCGAGCCATTCGTGGTCGCGCGTGCCGAGATTCCAGTCGCTCCAACCTTCCTTGTCGTGTGTGGTTTCGAAGGTCCACGCGCGCGCCACCTCAGTACGCGGCGCCAGGACATGCACAGCCGTCAGGTCGCTGCGCCACAGCTCGCCGTCATCCGCCACCAAGCGAAGCTGATAATCGCCGGGCACTGAAAAGCGTGCCACAGTGTCGGCTACGGACGGATCGTCGAACGCCACCGTGCCGGGGCCGTGCAACAGCTCCCAGCGCACTGCGAGCCGCGCGGGCGCAGGACGAGCGTCATCCGTGATCACACCGGCTAGATGCACGCGCGGACGGTCAGTCCAGATTTCGAGACCGGCCTCCACCTGCGGCGGATCGTTGAACGGCATGGCGCGATCCAACTCTTCACAGGAGGCGTATTGGGTATTATTGGTCAAGGTCCAGCGGGTCAACGTCGGCGCCTGATTGGTGAAGAACAACACGCCGGATTTGAGCACATAACCGTTATCGCGGATGAGCCCCGTACTGCAGCAGATCTCGGGATCGCGACTGCCTCCCCAGATGAAGATTTCGGAGGGGCCGAGTTTGTTGGCGATGTTGTTGAGAATGAAGCGCGAGTTCGCGATCTCGACATTACGTGCTTGTGGAGATTTCAGGCCGAGCACTTCAATGGCTGCGCCAGCATTGTTGCGGAAGGTGCAGCGATCAATCAAACAGCCGTCGCCACCTGCCTCGAAATCGATGCCACCCTCATCGTGTGAGCCGGAATCCGGCTGATTGAGGAAATGGCAGTTGCGGATGATCAGGCCATTCTGATTGGCCAACATGATGCCCATGGTGCCTGCATGCGCATGCCAGCCTGCCGCATCGAAAATGCTGTTCTGCAGATAAGCCCGCCAGACCGACGTCAGGAACGGATGCGGTGAGGTGTTGTGCGTGAAATTGTCGTGGCAGAAGACGCGATCGATCGTTACGTCATACCCGGAGAAACGGAATCCGCTGGAGCACTGGAACATTTCGCAGTCGCGCAGCACCAGCATGGAGGCCGACGAACCGCTGACGCCGAATCCAGATGAGTTTGAGCTGTCGCCGGGAGCACCGCGACGGTGTAGCCACTCGGGGATCCCGTGACTGTTGTGACGGTAGAGCCCCTCGATATGGTGCGCCACGCAGTCTTCAATCAACAGGCCGCGATGCCCGCTACCCGCATAGTGCACGATGAGACCCTTGCCCGCAAAACAGACCGTCAAGCCACGGATCACCAGATAGTCGGGGCTCTGGATCAATACGCAGCGCTCGTCGATGTCCCAGTTGCGTCGGATGACCGGCCGTGCGCCTTCGCCGTAACTGCCGATCTCGGCCCACGCTTCGGGCGTGCCGCGTGCTGAGAGCGTAAGCTCTTGGTTGAACACACTGCCGCGGCGCAACAACAGCCGTTCCCCGGGGCCCAGCGTGCGCCCATTGACCGGCGTGAAATCGCGCCACGCGGCCTCGGGCGAAGTGCCGTCATGGGCGTTATCGCCGTCGATGCTGTCCACATAGTAATAGTAGGTGTCTGCCTGGATGTCGGCAGGACGCGTCGGAGGAGTCCATACGCCGGTTCCACGCGCGTTGTCAGAGGCATCAAAGAAGGGGAACGTCTTGACGGCCTGATGCACGGTCTCATCTTTGGCAGTCAGCCGGAATGTCACTTTGGCGACCTGGCCGGTGTTCGCGCGCAGTAGCCATTCGACGGCTTGCGGCTCAGCCGTCACGAGCGGTGCGAGCGGTACAGAGGCCGGCGTGTCACAGGTCACACCGGGCGGTAGATCGGCCGTGACCACGCAGCCTGTGGCCGTCTGTGAGTAGTTGATCACCTGACCGCTCACGAGGACTGGTTGTCCAGCATGTAGCAGGGTGGCGTGCGGCATCAGGTCGCGCAACCGCATCACGGTCGGTCGGGGATTCTCGATATGCAGGTTATCGATCGCTCCGTTAAACCGTCCGAGCTTGAGCGGCCCCTGTCCGGGGCGGGACACGCCTGTGCGCGTGACATGGTTGCATTCGCCGTTCACATCCAGCGTGAGATCAAAACCGTCCCATCGCGCGGAAACGTGATACCAAATGCCGGGTTTGACACGCTGCGTGGCCCGTACACGCGGTTCCCACTTCCCGTTGAGGTTGACAAAAAACGCGAGCAGTCCGCCTTCCGACTGAGAGTCAAGGCGAAGCATGTACTCACCTTCTTTCACCACGATCGGTGTGATGTTGGTCGGGATGTCATTGAACAGTAGCGCACAGTCGAGCCTGAAACCAGGAGCGAGTTGAAGGTCGGCGTGACTGGGCAGTTCAGGTGCTGCGGAGTCCGCATTCAGTGCCCGGCCGCCCTGTTCTGCTGGTACGAAAGAGGCTCCGGTGGCACGCCAGTCGCGACCGCGGCCGGTACGGTCTCGCAGGTCCCCCTCGAACGGCCAAAGTCCAACCCCTTGCAGGTCGCCATCCGCATGTCGCACACTCAGGGTGTCGATTTCGCCGTGAAAAGGCCCGATGCGCAAGGGCTCCCACGTGGTGGCTGGGATGCCGGCACGCGCCATGCGCGTCGTATCACCATTCACTGTCAGCCAGAGGCCCTGTTCATCCCAGCCCGCGGCCACGTCGTACCAGACATTGGTTTCTACGCGGGTTCGTCCATTGACGCGTCGTTCCCAGACACCGGTATTTACGAAAAAGCCGAACTGACGTCCTTCAGCTTCGGGATTGACGCGCAGCACATATTCGCCGCGGCTGTAGCCGCCTTTCATGACGACGTCGGTCCAGGCCGTGCCGCTCGCCAGGGCGTCAAAGCGCACGCGGGCCGCTAGACGCAGGCCGCGCGCAAGCCGCAAAACGGGCGCATCGGGGATGAGAACAGCCTTACCATCGAGTCGCAGTGCTTGACCGTCTCGCGCTGTCACGTAGGATGGTTCATCTGTCATACGCGCATGCAGACCGTTATCGCTACTGTCCGACAGCGCACCGTTGAACGTCCAGTGCCCGCCCGGAACGTACGCGGCATCTGGTGCGGCGAGAAGCATTGCGCTGAAAGATACTACGACCAGAAAGAAGGCCCTGCGAGCCCTTTGCCGTCCCAATCTGATGCCGTCTAAACTGTGTTTCAAGTTGCCCCTCCTATATGGGTATACGCACCAAGTATCAAGCCACGGTCGGATAGATCATGATCCCAAGCTGGGCACCATACACATGGGTGGGGCAAGCGTCTGCTTGCCCTTGGACGAGCAGACGCTCGTCCCTCCCTGTGTGTCCGTCGATCGCTTCGATGTGCGTCTCATTGCTGCCAATACTTGGTTCTGAGTGCAGGCGTGGTTCCCTGAGAGGCCTTGAGTGCGGCGATGGCTTGTCCGTCGCCTTCGATCGCCTTCAGTAGCCATTCCCCCTCCTGCCTGCAGATCTCGTTCTGAAGCGGGTAAAACCGTTGGATCAGGAAAATGGCGTAACGTGAAAAACGGAATTCGCCGATGACGGTCTGGCGCTTGGAGATTGGATCGACATCGACCGCCGCGCAGTTGCGCAGGCGAATGTTCTTGGCGAGAGATGGAAAGTCAAGTTGTTCCGCCAAGATCAAGGTGTAGGCAGGCTCGAGATTCTTGGACGAATGGGCGTCGGTGACGCCGATGCCGGCCATCTTCTTCCCTTGGGCGCGCAGTTCGTGGTAATGGAGAATGCCGAGGTCGCTACTGTCGTTGTTCAGGATTTCCATCGCGTCAAATTTCGCCGTGTTCAACAGGTAATCGGAGACAACGGCAGGAATATATTGCCGGTGGGACGGCCGCCAGTAGGGATGGCAGAACACAGCGAGGCCGTCGCAGGCACGGATTCTGTCCCAGATGACATACGAAGCGGCAATCGGATACTTGAAATGTTCGGGGAGCGAATCCGGCAACTTGGCCTGTTCAGCCGCGACCGCCTGCGTATACTCGGCACTCGATGCCATAAACCAATCGGTGATACTTGATGATGCGCCCAGCGACAGGATGTGCACGTTGTTCCCGGGGCTGTGCACCTCTTCTCCGGGGAACGTCTTCATGTCCGTCGGGAGTTTTGAAAACGCCGCGATGGCGTCCAGCGAAGCGGCATAGGAGCGGTGGTCGGTCTGGATGGCAAAGTCATGTCCGAGCTTGCGGCAGGTGGCGACCATCAGTGCCGGCGACTCGTTTTTTGCGCCGTCCGAAAACTTGCTGTGCATGTGCATATTGCCTCGATATGGCCGCAGCGCGAAGTAGTCTGGACGTAGGGAATAGAGCCGTGCCACGCCCAATACATTAGGCTTTTTGGGGTCAGAGCTTTTCTGGATGATCCGGATGGTGTGTTCGGTCTCGCTGCGGAAGCGGACGGTCACAGTCAGTGTATTGTCCCGAATGACGCATGGTATCGGTTGGTAACGTCCGTAACCGAGAGGCGCACCCGCAGCGTCAAGTCCGTCCGCGCAGACGTATTCCGCCTGCACATCGTCCGGCTGGGCGAGCAGCGGCTCATTTTCGAACGTCAAGGTCACGGTAGCTTCGTTATCCGCTCGCACGATCAACGGAACGGTATCGACCAGGCGGGCGTTAGCCCTAAAAATCGGCACAAGAATGAGGCTCGAGGCAAACGCCGCAACCAACAGTCGTTTCATGTTGCATCCTCCGGTTAGTGTCTATGGTGGTCAGAGCCATGAGAGAGATTTCATGAGATAGTGCCCTGACAACACTCATTGGGG
>DAOTKE010000133.1:0-8876 GCA_035449085.1 Kiritimatiellia bacterium
TACGCCATGCGATCCCTCACCGCACAAAAACCGTTCAAATAAAAACGCCCTGGAGTAACGAGCCCGGGCGTAACTTGGTGCTTTCGGTCGAATACCGCTTCTAGTACCATGGCCCCCGACGGCACGAGAAGGATGAACCATGAAAAAGAACATGTGCATGACATGGCGTTGAAACGGTAACGGAGGCGGCATGAGCGCGGGGCGTGGTTTCAGGGACCTTCACACGCGGGCGGTAGCGGCCAGCCTCTGGCTCGGCCGTCAGCCGTTGCTGGTCGCCGCGGCTTGCCTGTTGGCCGGGATCGCTTGCGGTTACCGGGTCGGAGCGTGGGGGGTCATGGCCGTCATTGCGCTCCTGTGCGCGTGCGGCACCGTTTTCACGCGTGCGCCGTTGCGGGGCATTCTGGGCGCGCTCTGCCTCCTGCTGTTCGGCTGGTCGCAGGCGGCGCGCGACCGCGCCGGCCGCGCCGACGAGGCAGACCGCTTCCGTGCGCTCAAACAGCCGCAGACTTACGTCTGCCGCGTGGGGCCGGAGGTGAATGTCTTTCCGCTGCGCGGGCATTCCGCCAAACACATCTTCCGGGCAGAGAAGCTGCAGACAGCGGATGGTGCCTTCGTTTGCCGTCATCTGCCGGTGGAGGTCACCTGGTTCGGTGCGGCTGCGGCGGGGGAGGGCGGCTCCACACCGCACCCTGGCGAGACCTGGCGCCTGCGCGGTTCGGCGCGAGTGCGCAAGGGACGTAACGGCTTGCATCTGTTGACGATCAACACCGGCGAGGAACGCGCCTCTCGACTGAAAGCTGTCTGTCCGTCGGCTTGGCGCGCGCGCGTTGCGAACGCCCGGCGCATCGCGTCCCGGCGTGTGGTGATCGGCATCGAAAAGTGGGGCGATATCCCGGCGCTCAACCGGGCGATGCTGCTGGGCAGCCGCCATGCGATGCCGCGCAAGCTGCGCCGTGTCTTTGTGGATTCCGGCACGATTCATGTCTTTGCGATTTCCGGTATGCACATTGTGCTGGTCGCCGCCGTACTGAGTCTCGCGGTGGCAGCCTGTGGGATTCCGCGTACCTATTGGGTACTGGTGAGCGGGCCGCTGTTGGTCTTCTATACGGCACTCACCGGAGCCCCTCCGAGTGCGGTACGCGCCTGTCTGATGGCCTTGCTCTATCTGGCCGCACCGTTGATGGGTCGTCGTCCGAATGGGCTGACGGCGTTGGCCGGGACGGCGTTGATTGTGCATGCCCTTTATCCCTGGTTGATTTTTGATGTTGGCAGTGTCCTTTCCTTCACCGTGATGGGCGGGTTGGTGGTCTTCTGCAGACCCTTTTGCCAAGCGGGACATCGGTTGTGCCGCATTGCGCGTTTGACTGAGCGCGTGAATCTTGCGCGCGCCGCCGGGGAAAAAGCCTATGCGCGTCGACTGAGCATGCTGACGCAGGCGATCGCTTGGGTTTCGGATTCGTTCGCCGTGTCGCTTGCGGCGTGGGTCGCGTCGATCCCTTTGACCGCCTACTATTTCGGACGCTTCACGCCGGGCGGGCTCTTCGCCAATCTGGTGGCAGGCCCCTGTTCTTTTTTTATCGTGGTTGCGGGTTGTCTCGGTGTGGCGTCGAGTGCGGTGAGCGACTGGATGGCGAGTTGTTTCAATCATGCCGCTGGAATGTTCACGTGGATCATGATGAAGACCGCACAGGTGACGGCGGCGTGTCCGGGAGCGAATCTGCGGATTGAGCCTTGGCCGCCCTGGCTGGTCTGGCTCTGGTTCGGCGGGCTGCTGACGCTGGCGGTCTGGCTGCGCACGCGCCGTCCGGACGGGTTGGCGTGGCTGCCGGACGTGCGATGATGGTGAAGGGAGACACATGCAGGGAGAGATTCATATTGCGGGTATCGGCGGCGTCGGGATGAGCGCGCTGGCGCAGGCGCTGCTGGATCAGGGCGAGCCAGTCAGCGGGTCGGACCGCCTGCTGGATGCGGGGGACGAGACCGACACACTGGCCTGTCTGGCGGCCCAGGGGGTGCGGCTCTGTCGGCAGGACGGGTCGGGCGTCACGCCGCATACCGCGCGGCTGGTGGTCAGTACCGCGATTGAGCCGGACAATCCGGAGGTCTTGCGCGCGCAGGCGCTGGGTGTGCCGATCGTGCATCGCGCGGCTGAACTGGCGCGTCTGACCGCAGGGCGGCGTCTGATCGCCGTGACCGGCACGTGCGGCAAGAGCACGGTGACGGCGATGCTGGGCTGTCTGCTGGAGGGCGCGGGATTCGATCCGCTGGTGGTCAACGGCGCGGCCGTGGCGGGCTGGAGTGCGGACGGCACACGCATCGGATCGGTCAGAAAAGGGGCAGGGGAGTGGGCGGTGATCGAGGCCGATGAGTCGGACCGCTCGCTGATGGTGTTCAGCCCTGAACACGCGATCATCACCAATGCCTCCGCCGACCACTTCGCGCTGGCTGAGACGCTGAGTCTCTTTGCCGCTTTCCGCGAACGGGTGCCGGGGACGGTGATCGACGGCCGCGACGCGGACGGCGGCCCGGAAGGTGCGCGAACGGAGGGCTGGGGCGGGTATTTCCGTTTCGAGGGCATCGGGTACCGGGTGCCGATGCCGGGCCTGCACAATGTCCACAACGCATGGCACGCGGTGCGCATGGCGCGCGCGCTGGGCGCGGCGCCCGGGCAGTTGGCGGCCGCACTGGCCGCCTTCGGGGGTGTGGAGCGCCGCCTGCAGCGCGTGGGGCGTTGCGGCGCGGCGACGGTGGTCGATGACTATGCGCACAATCCCGAAAAACTCGCAGCGGCGTGGACGACGCTCGCGGCCGCCTTCCCGGCCGGCGTGTGCGCCGTCTGGCGGCCTCACGGTTACGCGCCGCTGCGCAAAATGCTGGAGGGACTGGCACAGACATTTGCCGCTGTCTGCCGGCCGCAGGACACGCTGCTGCTGCTGCCGGTCTACGACGCTGGCGGCACCGCCGACCGCTCGGTCAGCAGCGACGTTTTGGCTTTCCTGCTCCATGAAAAAGATGTTAAAGTCACGTCCGTTGGAAGCCTTGATGACGCTGAGACCATCATGCGGGCCCATGCGGCCGTCGGCGGGGTGTTGGCAACCTTGGGTGCGCGCGACCCCGGCCTGCCCCGACTGGCGCGGCGGTTGGTTGTTTCAGGGTAAAGGTTGCGTCGGTTCAAGCACAGACAAATCGAGGAAATACGCATGAAAACAACCTTGCTGATGATGTGTGCGGCGGTCATGGTTGCCGTTTGCGCTCAAGCGCAGTCCGGTACGCAGGCGGAGAAAGAGCCGAAGAAGACCAAGGGTTGGGTGACTGACTTCGAGCAGGCCAAAAAGGAGTCGGCCACCTTCAAGCAGCCGATTTTTGCCTTCTTCACCGGCAGTGACTGGTGCGGCTGGTGTGTGCGCCTCAAGAATGAGGTGCTCGACACGAAAGAGTTCGAGAAATTCGCTGCCGACAGCCTGATCCTGTTTGAAGCGGACTTCCCGCAGGCCAAGAAGCAGTCCGAGAAGGTCATTAAGCAAAACAGCGAGTTGGCGAATAAATACGGCGTACGCAGTTTCCCTACGGTATTTCTGCTCAATGCCGAAGGCAAGCAGCTCGGCAAGACCGGGTACCGGGAAGGTGGTGCCGAGGCCTACGTGAATCATCTCCAGAAACTGCTCGACGACGCTGGAGTCAAGGTTGAGAAGACACCCGTGGCGGGCAAGGCGCCATCGGCGTACGAGAAAATGAAGGCTGAAAAAGCCGCCAAAGCGGCAAAGGCCGCTGAGAAGAAATAGGGCCAGAGATCTTATGGAGTTTTCTTATCCGCTCGGCAGGGTTCTGCTGGGCGAGACCCAGACGGTGCGGCAGGCGGTTGAGCGGTTTCACGCCCAGCCTGTGGACCAGACGATGCTGTGCGAGGGCGATGCCGGCTATTCACCGCGCCGCACGACGCTTGGCGGCGAGCGATCGGTGACCGGTCCCGGTACCTTTACCGGACGAGCCCAGCGCACATTGACCTTCGGCCCATCGAGCGAACCCGGCTGGTGGATCGACCGCACCGATCTCGGCGAACAGCTCATGACGAGGGTCTCGATCCGCAATGTGTGGACTTCCGCGCGCAATATCGTGTTGCGTAGCGGCAATCCGCACAACTATCTGCGCATGGTCGAGCACATCATCGCTCTGCGCTTGGGCATGGGCGTGGATGACGTGGTCATCAGCACCAACTCCGGTGATCCGCCTCTTTTTGACCGCAGCAGTATCGATCTGGTCGAGGCGGTCGAGCAGTGCGGGATCGTCGAGCGCGACGAGCCCGCGCGGTATGTCACCGTCAAGGAACCGGTCACCTTCGGCGGCGACCGCGGCGACTTTTTGACTTTCCTGCCGCCCGAAAACGGCGAGAAGAGGCTGCGTCTGGATGTGGCGATCGATTTCAAGTCGATCATCGGTCGGCAGCGCATCGTTTTTGATGTGACGCCGGCGAGTTTCCGTCACGGCGCGTTCGCGCGCACCAATGCGTCGTACAACCAGATGCTGATGGTCCGCACGATCGGTTTTCTTTTCGCGGACATGCGGAACCTTGGTTACACGACCGGCAACATCCTGATCCACGGCAAGCGCAAGTTCTACAGCGAACCGCGTTTCGTGCAGACGGACAGCGGCAAGGCGCTCGAGCCGGTCTGGCACCGCGCCACGCTCGACCTGCTGGCCGCGATCGCGCTGATCGATGCCGGCCGCTTTGCCGGGCGCGTGGTCTCCTACCGCGCCGGCCATACGCTTGATGTGCGCGCCGTCGGCCTGCTCTACAAGCACGGCCTGCTTACAGCGCTGGCGTAACGCAGGCGCTCATCTTTGCGACCACTTGGTGCTTGAAAAAGGGCGAGGGGCAGTGGCAAGAGATTGGTACCAGCTTGCAGATCAAGAGGTGGCAGCGGTGTGCGCGGCACTGCCGCCCGACCTGCGTGCGTGCCTCACGGGGCTGTCTATCACGTTGGCGCCGCGTCCCGAGCCGGATGAGCAGTCGGAAGAGGACGACGAAGAGAATCTGCTTGGACTCTTCATCGGTTCCCCTTATGCCGAAGCCGCGGAAGACCCTGAACCACTTCCGGGCTCAATTCGCCTGTTTGTCGAAAACATCCGCGAGGAATCCGGCGATGATCCTGAAAGCTTCCGCCAGGAAGTGCGCGATACGCTCCTGCACGAGATCGGCCATTTCCTGGGGCTCGACGAAGACGGCCTCGCCGCGCGAGGCCTTTGACTTCTGGCCGCTGATCAAATCAGCTCGCACTTGCCGCCGGCGCAGGCGACGGTCTGCGTGACGGTCGTGTTGTCCTGACGCTCGATGAGCTTCGAGTAGTCCACCGGCGTGTTGGTGCGGTTGAGGTCTTCCCACAGTTTGCAGGCGTCGATGCGCTTGAGGCAGCGCGTCATCTTTAGGACATCGCCGCCGAAGTAGTTCTTGGCGAACTTGTGGGCGCGCCTCACCCAGTCCAGTTTTGCCGCGCGTACCCCCTCGATCGCCTCGTAGACGCGCTTGGGATAGATCTTCGGCGTCGGCATCTCGAGATTCTCGCCGCGGCCAAGCGCGCAGTCGCAGGCGGCCCAAAGGTTGTCGTCGAACGCATGCAGACCGTCCACGATCAGGCCGGAGGCGAAGAGCGCGCCCACGCCGTAGATCGCTACGACCTCTTCCGCGCTCAGCACCTCACAGAAGGGGGCCTGCGGATAATCGAGGTCGCCGCCGTCAGGCAGCAGGGAAACGCCGGCGAAAGCGTGGCGGTTCTCGAAGATGAAGGCTTCAACCGATCCCCATTCGCCGTCCTTGACCGAGATGGTGTTCGAGACGTTGTGGCTGAGCCAGGGTTGCGCGCACAGCTCGGGACGCTTGCCGGCGTCGATCCAATTTTCCTTGGTGAGTTTGACTTTGCGCAACAGCTCGACGGCGTCGACATCGCGCTTGGTCAGCGAGTCGGGGCTGGCCTGCACGCAGAAGGTGAGCACGACATCGGTGCCGTTGGGGTTCCAGACCGATTTCTCGACCGCCTTGGGGTTCTGGGCACGGAAGAAATCGACAAGCAGCTCATCCTCGTTCGCCTGAGCGCGGCGGAAGTAGCGCTTGGCGTGGTGGGGATGGATGCCCGACGAGGTGCCGAGAATGCTGCTCGTGGTGCCGGCCGGCTTGACGCAGGTGGCGCGCGCCGCGGGGTTGATGCCGATGCGCTTGGCTACCTGCGCGTTGACATCGAGGATGTATTTGGCCATCTCGCGCTGCAACTCGGGGTCGAACGATATGGAGGGGTGCTCCATCATGCCGGTCATCGAGATGCCCAGCAGCGCCTCACGCTTGGCGATGCGCGTGCTGACCTCGCCGAGATAGCCGAAATCGGTGTAGTCGGCCTGCAGCGTGCCGAGGATCGCCGCGGCTTGGCAGGCGGCGCGGAACTTCTCCTTGTCGTCCACGATCCCCATGTTGATTTCACAGAGGTTGCAGAAGGCGAAGCCCGACACGCCGTCGATCTGCGGATAGAGGCCGATCTCTCCGCACGGATTGAAGGTCATGTCCAGATGGTCGGTCCAGACAAAGCCCGGCTCGCCGAACTCCTTGACCGACTTCATCAGCTTGGAGAACTGCTCGCGTGTGGTCTTGTCGCGCAGCAGCACGGCGGAGTTGTTGGAACGGGCGCGCTGCGGATTTTCGGTAAACCAGTTGCCGGTCTTGGCGGTCGCCATCTCTTCGTCATCCGGCGAGAAGAGGCAGATCGTGGCACTGCGGCGCACGCCGCCCGAAAGCACGGCATCGGAGGCGTGCATGAGAATGTCGTAAGCGTCGATCGAACGCAGGCGCGTACGGCCTTCGGCCAAGCATTTGTCAAGCAGTCCGCGGATCATCTCCAGACTGCGGCGCAGCGGCTCCGGACCGGGCGCACGTCCCATGCCGGAAGAGATCGGGCGCCCTTTGGGGCGGATCTGCGAGTAGTCAAACTCCACGGTCGTGCCCGCGTACTCCGGGAAGGGCTGACGCGTGGAAAAATAGCTGGAGAGCAGCACGCCCAGCGCATCGGCCCACCCCTCGATGGTGTCCGGCACCGTGTAGGTGGCGTGTGTGCTGCCGGGTTTGGCGATGCCCGGCAGCTTGGCGATGTGATGCGTCTGCACCGAGAAGCCCACGCCGCAGCCGCACAGCAGCAGCCACAGCGCCTCCTGGAAGAAGCGCGGGCGGTCACAGTACGAGGTGGTGCAGTTGTAGATGCGCGCGTGCTTGCGCAGGATCGGCTCGCCGCCGAACTGCATCGCCCGCTGGCTGCCCAGCACCATCCGCTGCTTCATCGCCTGCTCGCAGATTTGCAGCAGATCTTCGACGTCGATCCCCTTCGCCGTGAAATGCCGGCGATGCATGTCGATCACGCGCTCAACCGCTTCGGGGAAGGTTTCGCGCCGCATTTTTTCGGGGATGTACCGGCTGTATTTCGAGGTGAAAACATAGTTCTTCAACGCTTCAATGCTCATGGTGCTTCCTTTGCGTGCCGGGAAGGGGGAAATGCAACACAGACGGTCTGCGGGGGCACGCGTCTCATCCCGTGACAACGCTCTGATTGATCGGTATCCTCACGCCTCCACCTCTTTCGGAAAACCCGGGTCTGACGTCGGGTGAAAAAAACGACAATCTCGTGTAACGCGTCTATATATAGTAGTTCAAACAAGTGATGTCCACCGTATTTTGTGTTCTTTCGTAACCTGTTGTCCATCAACGGAATCCGTAACCCCATTTTCAGCTTCCTAAGCGGCGGGCCGCATCGTATGATGCCCGCATGACGCAAAACACCCCGCCCGAGAGGCCCCGCGGACGGCTCGCACCCAGCCCCACCGGCGCGCTGCACCTCGGCAACGCCCGCACTTTCATGATCGCTTGGCTCAGTGTGCGCAGCCGCGGCGGCTCGCTGTTGCTGCGCATGGAGGATCTCGACCACCCCAAGAACAAGCCCGGCGCGGCTGCGGCGGCGCTTGAAGATTTGCGCTGGCTCGGTTTCGACTGGGACGAGGGGCCAGATGTCGGCGGCCCGCACGCGCCCTACACGCAGACACAGCGGCGGGCCTTTTACGCCCGCGCCCTTGAGACGCTGCGCGCACGCGGGCTTGTCTACCCCTGCGTCTGTTCGCGGCGCGATGTCGAGGCCGGCCAGTCCGCGCCCCACTCTGAAGACGGACTCTTCTACCTTGGCCTTTGCCGTGGCCGCTTCGCGGACTACGAGGCCGCGCGGCGCGTCTTGCCGCCGGGGCGCCTGCCCGCCTGGCGTTTCCGTGTGCCGGAAGGCGAGACCGTGCGCTTGGAGGACGGCTTTCACGGCCCTTACGAGCAGGAGGTCGCCACGTTCAGCGGCGATTTCGTGCTCGCGCGAGACCCGGATGGCGCGGGCTACATGCTTGCTGGGGTGGTGGACGACGCCGCGATGGGCGTCACCGAGGTCGTGCGCGGCGACGATCTGCTCCCGGCCACTCCGCGCCAGCTTCTGCTCTATCGTGAACTGGATCTAAAACCGCCTGTCTTTATTCACGTGCCGCTGGTGGTGAGCGAAGAGGGGAGGCGCCTGGCCAAACGCCACGGCGACACCCGCATCAGCGCCTTACGTGCGGCGGGCATCGCGCCGGAACAGGTCGTCGGCCTGCTCGCCTGGTGGTGTGGTTGGGCTGCCTGGGGCGAGCGTCTCACGCTGCGCGACCTGCTGCCGCGCTTCGATCTCGCCACGTTACGGCATGAACCCGCTGTACTCACGACGCAGGTCAAAGAGGCACTAAAAATCCGGGATTGAAGAGTGAGCCCGCCGTACGCAGAACAGGAACAAACAGCGGGACAACTTTCAACACCCACGGGAAAGTCCACACAGAGCAAG
>DAOTKE010000134.1:0-8798 GCA_035449085.1 Kiritimatiellia bacterium
CCTCCCCCCTCGCGCTTCCCAGCATCTCGACCCCCTTGATTTGGAACCGCCGGGTCGTGTGGCATTGTGTTTCGGGGATGAGTCACGTATCATAGCCTTGCATGACTGACTACTCGAAGATCCTGAATCCGGAACAATGCGAGGCCGCGACTGCGGGTGACGGGCCCTTGCTGGTGCTCGCCGCCGCCGGCACCGGCAAGACGCGCACGCTGGTGTACCGTGTGGCGTATCTGGTCGAACGCGGTGAGCGTCCGGACGGGCTGCTGCTGCTGACCTTCACCAACCGCGCGGCGCGCGAGATGCTGGAACGCGCCAAGGAGGTGGCCGGCAATACGGTAGGCAACCTTCTGAGCGGCACGTACCATCCATCACGTCTGCAACCGTTTCCTGCGGCGCTTTGGTGACCGGCTCGGTTACCCCAACGATTTCACCATCTTGGATCGCGACGAATCGCACGCGTTGATTGACCGTTGCATCAAGGATGTCGTGCGCAATAAAAAGGATTTTCCCAAGAAAGACGTCATGGCGTCCTTGATCGGATCAGCCGCCAACCGCGCCTGTGACATCGAGGATGTGCTGGAGCAGACGGTCCAGGAGCTGCGTGTGGACCCCATGGAGATCATCAAAGTCGCCAACCTGTACACGGAACGCAAACGCGCGATGGGCGCGATGGATTTTGACGATCTGCTGGTCAACGGCCTGCGTCTACTGGTCGAGCACGATGCGGTGCGCGAGTATTATCAAAACCGCTTCCGGCATGTGCTGGTCGACGAGTATCAGGACACCAATCTGCTGCAGGCGCGTATGGTGGACATCTTGGGCGGGCTCAGCCGCAACGTGATGGCCGTGGGCGACGATTTCCAGTGCATTTACTCGTGGCGCGGGGCAGACTTCAAGAACATCATGGAGTTCCCCAAGCACTGGGACGGGTGCCGGATCGTGAAACTGGAGCGCAACTACCGCAGCGTGCCGGAGGTGCTGGCTGTGGCGAACGCCTGTATTCAGGGGAATCCAGAACAGTTCCAGAAGACCTTGCGTCCCACGCGCAAGGCACACAACAAGCCGCAGGTGTTTTTCTTGCGCGACGGAGATGAGCAGGCGCGCGTGTCGTTCTGGCCATGATCCGGCGATATCAGGCAGACGGTTATGCGCTGAGTGATATCGCGGTGCTCTATCGGGCGCATTTCCATTCGATTGAACTACAGATGATGCTCGGACGAGCGCGGCTGCCGTTCGTGATCACCTCGGGCATCGGCGTGTTCGAACAGGCGCACGTCAAGGATGTGATCGCTTTCCTGCGGGTTTGAGAGAATCGTTCCGATCGCATGGCATTCGGGCGACTGCTCGGCATGCTCAGCGGTGTCGGCGAGAAGACCATTGACGCGCTGTGGGGAAAAACTTTGAACGGGCACTTTGAAACGGCCGATCCGCAGCAGCGCGCACGTTTGGTCGCGGCACTCAAACCCGCCGCGCGCGGCCAGTGGCAGGAGATCGACCGGCTCCTGGAGGCGTACCACAGCGAGAAACTTTCAGCCGCCGGAGGTGAAGCCGTGCAGCGGTTCTGCGATGTGTTCTACCACACCTATCTGGCCAAGGTCTATGACAACGCAGAGAAACGCGAGGAGGATATCCGCGAGCTGGCCCTTCAGATCGGCAAGAGCGAGGGCGGTGTGGCGGGCTTTCTGCAAGAAGTGGCGCTGCTCACCAACGTGGACCACGAGTATGACAAGATGGCGCGCGAGCACGCCGACATGCTGCACCTCAGCACCGTGCATCAGGCCAAGGGCTTGGAGTGGCCGGTGGTGATCGTCATTTGGGCTTCGGAAGGGATGTTCCCGTCGAGCCGGTCGATGGGCGAGAGTGAGGACGACGCCGAAGAGCGCCGCCTCTTTTACGTGGCGGTCACGCGCGCCAAGGATGAACTGGTGCTGTGCGCGCCCGAGATGCGCCGCACGCGTGACGGCCGTGTCTTTTTCTGCAAGCCCTCTCGCTTCATCAAGGAACTCCCGCGCGGCCTGACGCGCGAGAGCTTCGGTTTCCGCGGCGGGTATTGACAACGAGGGTCGGACATTCCAGAACCACGTTTGTGCTGCCCATATCACCTGCCCGGGTTGGATCAGACAGCCGGGTAATGCGTTCACCAACTTGGGGCGCAGAATGTGTCGCGCAACCGGACAGAATCGGCAGCGAGGTCATTGCTGCCAGAATGATGCGCATCCTTACACTTGGCAGCCGTGCTATAACCTGTCCCTTTGTTGCACTCGTTCCCGTTCCCGTTCCCGTTCACGAACTTCGGTGTTCGATCCCGATAGCGATCCCGATTTCGATGGCCCCAACCATCCGCAACGGGGGCGAGCCATGGACGTTAAAACGTAAGCGTTTCACCCGCCGGTCAGCCCAACTCGTTTGCGTCCCTTCCATGATGACACCGGTCCCTTTCAGACCGCCAGTATCAACAAACTCCGGGGCACGCGAAAGATGGGGGTCGTGAGACGCTTACCTTCCGCCCCCTCGGAACGCCCCGCGATGAAACTCCCGCAGTTTTGGGGTTGGGGAATCCCCGGCCAGTCCAGAAAACGGCACGAACAACCAGAGCAGCAGTGCCATGGCTGCAAGGTGTTTCATCATCACCATCCCAGTTATCCGATCTGACACATGCGGCGCCACATCAGCCAGATCGCGACGCTCTTGCCGTCGGTCAGCTCGCCCGCGTCCAGGGCCGCGTCAAGCGCCTCGGCGGTCATCACCACGGTCTCCAGATTCTCGTCCGAATCGGGACGTTGCGCGCGCGGCTCTTGCGCAAGACGCGCGTAGTACAGATGCAGGCGTTCCTCAGAATAACCGGGGCACGGCACGATCACCCCGATTTTTTTGAGCGCGGTCACGTCATATCCGGTCTCTTCCGCCATCTCGCGCCGTGCGGCCTCGTCGGGATCCTCGCCCTCCTCCAAACAGCCCGCCACCACCTCCAACAGCGCCTGCTCGACGGCCTTGCGGTACTGCCGGACCAGCACATAGCAGCCGTCCGGACGCTGACCTAAAATGACGGCGGCGCCGCGGTGCCGCACGATCTCACGCGTCGTCCGCCGGCCGTCAGGCAGCTCAATGTCGGCCACATCGATCGTCAGCGCGCGCCCTGCAAACACTCGCCGCACGCCTAGCGTCTTTTCTGTCAAATTCATCCTTTTATCATACCGCTCCCGTCCCGGCGTATCCACTCCCATTTTCCAAGGAGGAATGAGGCGCTGCATGAGAAATCGCTCATCCTAACCCTTCCTTGGGGGACGGATTCAGCAGCGTTGAAGCCGCTTTTGCCGCCTTTTTTTGTTTTGTTTTTTTCTTGAGTTGTGGGGTGCGCATGTGGCACGATTTTTCCATGTTTGGAAACAAAGTTCATATTTGGAAATCTGGTTTCTGTAGGCGGAAATGCGTAAAGCGTGGTGCAGGACGAGGAGATGGATCGGCTTCACATACGATGACCTCCTGCTGAACGGCGAGGACTTACGTTTTACGGATGCCGGCAACACCGTCATCTTGCCGCACGAGGATGATGGCGCCGTAACGATCTACTGGGCATCGCGTGCGACGGTGCTCAGCGTGAGGTCATGCAAGTTTTAAAGTGTGTCAATGTCGGTGAAGGTCATGGAAAAAAGGAGATGAGTCATGTGCAACAAACGCAACTGGAGACTCGACGTTTTTGGGCGTCGAGTGACGCCGCGCGTGATGGCGGTGGCGACGGTCATATTGTGGGCAAGCCTCATCAAGGCAGACACCTACACATGGAGTACAGCCACGACCGGGGCTGCGCAAGACGGCTCGGGGATCTGGAACACCGCGACGGCGAACTGGGTCGGGGCCGGAGGTGCGCATGCGGCATGGAACAACGCCCACGGCGATACGGCCGCTTTCGGTGCGGGCGGCACGGCGGGGACGGTCACGGTCGAGGCAGGCGGTGTGACCATCGGCGGATTGCGGTTCAACGCTGGCGTGACAGGCTCATACACGCTGAGTGGCGGCCCGCTCACGCTCAGTGGCCTTCCGATCTTTCAGTTGGACGCGCCCGCTACCATCTCCTCCGCCATCATTGGCACACCCGGGTTCATCAAGACGGGAGCGCAAGCGCTGACGCTCACGTCCACGAACAGTTCGTTTACGGGGGACATATTGATTTCGCAGGGAACGCTGATCGTGAACGCCGAGCAGGACGATTACGCGGTCGATCCGGCCACCAGTGGGCTGGGTTACCTGCACTCACCCCGTACGATCACCGTGGAGAACGGGGCGACGCTGGATTTCCATGAAAGTGATTCGCTGGGGAGTGCCGGCTCCACGCCGCTGGTGACGATCAACGTGAGGAACGGTGCCACGCTCCGCAACAGCAGAACCTTCAATACGCTCGGGACGATCACCTCCACGGGCGGGGCGACCTCCGTGTACCAGTCATTTGAATTTGCGGATACCGTCACCTCCGGCGGCAATTCCTCCATCAACACCCAAGGCGGTTCGAATAATGGTTTCCATCTCAGAAACAACGTGTTCGCGGTCACAGGAGGCACGCTGACCGTTTCCGCCCCGTTAATCAACCAGAATAAAAACGTTAAGGCGGGTTTCACAAAATCCGGTGACGGCACGATGGTGCTGGCGGGCGACAACCGTTTCACCGGCGATGTCACGGTCTCGAACGGTGTGCTGCAGGTCGGGGATGGCGGTGCGTCAGGGACGCTCGGGGCAGGCGCGGGCGCGGTCAGACTTGTGAGCGCCGGGGCGACACTGGTGGTCAACCGCACCGGCACGCTGGCCGTTTCCGGCCCGATCTCCGGCAACGGCTCAGTGATCAAGCAAGGGGCCGGACTGTTCTTGCTTGCCGGCACCAACAGCTACGCGGGCGGTACGACGATCAGCGAGGGCTTTCTCGCAGCCGCGATTCCGGAGGCGTTGCCGGGCTTTGAAACGCCTGGCAGGGTGACGCTCGCTTCCGGTGCCGGGCTTTCGATCGGTGTCGGCAGTTGGTCGAGTGCCGATCTGATGGCCCTGTATGATTCGGGGGTCTACGGTCCCGACACCTATTTCGGGTTCGACACCACCGTGGGCAACTACACGTACAGCGGTCAGTTCACGGTGCCCAACGTGGCGGGGATCGTCAAGACCGGCCCGAATGCGTTGAAGCTCGCGAGCGACACCGGCTGCGCCGGCGGGGTGACGGTGATACAGGGGATCCTCCAGGCCGATTTCGTGGTCGGCCCTTCAGCAACGACCAACATCACGCTCAACGGCGGAACTCTTTCAACGGCGGGCGGCAGCGTGACCTCCGCGCTCGGAACGGGGGCGGGCGAGATTGAGTTTGTGCCTGGCTCGGACAGCGGGTTCAGCGCCGTGGACGTCCCGCTCACGGTGAACATCGGCGGTGCGGCGGCGCCGCTGGAGTGGGGCTTTCCGGCGTTCAACGTGAAAACGCTTGTGCTTAACGAGGCGGGGGCGAACACGAACCTGACACTCGTGAACGGGATCAACCTGAACGGCACGACCCGCACCGTGACGGTCTCCGCCACAACGCCCGGTGCCGAGGCGGAGATCAGCGGCGTGATCGCGGACGGCAGCGCGGCGGCGGGACTGGAAAAGACCGGCGCGGGCACGCTGAGATTGAGCGCGGCGAACACCTATTCCGGCGGCACCATCATTGGGGCCGGCACGCTGGCGCTCGCGGGCGGTGACAACCGGCTCAACACCGCAGCTGGCATTTCGCTTGTCGGCGGCACGCTCGACCTTGGCGGCCACACGCAGTCCATCACGGCGGGCTCCTTCTCGATGAGCAGCGGCACCACGCTCAAGAACGGCACACTCGCCTACAGGAACTCGAGCTGGAGTCCGGGGGGGAGCGTGACGTTTGCGGCGGGCGGCGGATTTTCCAGCCTCCACCGACTGCTCTTGCAACATGGGCAGACGATGACATTGGCCTCGGACGCGGGCGTGACCGCGTTCGGCGGCGACGGCGGGCCTAACTGCAACTTCGTCGGCGTTGACAATGGCAACACCAACACGCTGACGGTCAACGGCGGCACGCTGAATCTCACCAATATGGCGAATGGCGCCGGCTATTTACGAGTCGGCATTAACGGAGACGCGACTAAAAAGCCCACAGGTGTGTTCAACGTCAACGGCGGCGTGGTGAACGTCGGGCACTCGATGAGCTTGGGCACGCGCTTCGACAACAAATTGGCGGCGGCTTATGGCGAGGGAACGTTCAGCCTCAGCGGCGGCGAGGTCAATATCGGGACAGGGGCGTCCACGGCGACCGAAAACGGGTGCCGCGGCTGGCTGTATCTGGGCAACAATCACGGCTCAACCGTCAGCAAATCCACCGTGAATCTGAACGGCGGCGTCCTGTCGCTGGTGCAGATCGAGGGCGGCGCCTGCGGGGTGAACACGCTCAACTTGAACGGCGGCACACTGCGGGCGCGCGCGGACAATGGAACGTTCATCAATGGCGGGCTGGTCTGCAACATGGACGCGGGCGGCGTGGTCATCGATACGGCGGGATATGATGTGGGGATCAGTCAGAATCTCACCGGTTCAGGCCCGTTAACGAAAAGAGGGGAAGGCACGCTCGTTTTGGGCGGCAGCAACGCCTACGACGGCCTGACGTCTGTTGAGGCGGGCACCTTGAGACTCTCCCCGTTGGCCGCCGACAATGTCGTGCTCCATCTGGACGCATCGGACATCTCTACGCTGTTCGAAAACGCCGACGGCACCGGCGCGATCACCGCTCATGGGCAGCGGGTCGGCTATTGGGGCGACAAGAGCCGTAGCGACAAACCCGCCACGCAGAGCAACTCGTCACGTCGGCCGACCTACGTGACGAATGCAGCCGGTTTCAACGGGCTGCCCGTACTCGAATTTGACGGCACAGACGACCACATCACCAGCTTGCTGGACATCAACCCGTCGAACTTGCCGGACATGACGATCATCATCGTGTACAAACAATTGCCGGAATCGGGGAACGGCGGCCTGTGGGGACACGACAATGGCGGATGGGACCGCATGCAACTGTTCTATAACGGCGGCGTGTACTACCAGATCGCGACGGACAGTACGGCGGCGACCGTTAACGGGATGGCACCTGAAAGGGTCACCGTGTATACGGCCGTGTTGCGGAACGGGGTGGCCAACGGCTCCTACGTGTATATCGATGGCGTCTCTGACGCCACGCATGGCCTGAGGGGGTTTACGTCCTCGGATCGTGGCGGTTTAGCCAGTCTGACCTTGGCCGGTAAAGGCGACGGCGATACGGGCTACGCAGGAAAATGCCAGATCGGCGAGGTGTTAGTCTATCGGTCGGCGCTCAGCGACACGACACGACGGAATGTGGAAGCCTACCTCGGCAACAAGTGGAAGGGCACGTCGGATCCGATCCTGCCGGTGATGCGGAGCGGCACCAACTGCAAACTGCCTGAAGAGGTCATGGGCAATCTCAAGCTGTGGCTGGACGCTTCGGCACGCTCCTCCCTGTTCACGGAAGCCACCGGCACCGGCGCTGTTACGCAATCGGGAGAGCCTGTCGGCTATTGGGGCGATCTCAGCGGCAACGCGAAGCCGGCCACGCAAGACATTCCGGAACGGTGCCCTGCCTACGTGACCAACGCGAAAGGGTTCAACGGACGTTCCGTGATCGAGTTCGACGGTGTGGACGATGACATCACGAGCCTTCTCAACATCAATGCGTCGGTCATGCCCAACATCACGATCATGATGGTCTACCAGCAGGTGGCGGAAAACTCAAACGGCGGCCTGTGGGGACACGACAATGGCGGATGGGATCGCATGCAGCTTCTGAACTTCGGCATGTACGACGGTTACCCTATCGCGACCGACGGTGACTGCACCCCGGTCAAGGGGATGAACACCAGCGATGTGCTGGTTTACTCGGCAGTGCTGAAAAACGGCGTTGAAAACGGCTCGTACGTTTATATCAACGGCGTGTCTGACGCCACAAGCGGGCTGCCCGCGTTCACCTCGCGAGAGGGATCGGGCAGAAGTACGTTCACGCTGGCCAACATCAGCCCGGGCAGCATCTATCACGGGCACGTCCGCATCGGCGAGGTGCTGGTTTTCGACACCGCGCTTGACGAGACGACGCGGAGCGAGGTCGAAGCGTACTTGCGTTGCAAATGGCGGGGTGTGCCGGGACGCATCGATCTCGCGTCGGGCGCGGCGCTGGATCTTGACGGCAGCGCCTGCGTACTGACCGAGATCCAAGGGAGCGGCACCGTGTCCAACGGCACACTGACCGTGACGGAGGCGTTCTCGCCCGCCGGGAACACGGTGGGCACGCTGAATGTGGCTGGCGCCACCTTATGCGGCGTCTTGCTGGTCGATGTGACGGAGACAGGTGCCTGCGATTGTCTGGTCGGTAGCGGGAACTTGGATCTGACCGGGCTCACGCTGCAGATCGCGAACCCTGATTCGCTAAGCAGAGTCGTGACGTACACCGTCGCCACCTGCAGCGGCACGTTGACCGGGCCTTTTGCGGCGGCCGTCTTGCCCAACAAGTGGCTTGTCCAGTATGATTACACGGCCGGGGCGGTCTCTTTCCGCTATGTCGAACCCGGCATGGTCTTGAAGCTCCGATAACGGCGGTGGGGTATGCGCGGCGCGCGCAGACTGGTCTAGATGTCATCCATCAGTCCTGGTCTGCGTGGGCTGCTGTCACAATGAGGGAAGCCTATGTCCAGGAAAGGAGACGGACAGTAGTGTCCCAAAGATTTCACAGCAATTCCCCTTGAATCAGGTGGTTGTCA
>DAOTKE010000135.1:0-8783 GCA_035449085.1 Kiritimatiellia bacterium
GGCAAGCACACGTTCGGCGTCCTGTTCAGCGGGGAGATCGGCCCGAAGGCGGCGAAGCAGAAGGACGGAGGGTGCGGTACAACGCGGAAGAAGGCGGTAAGACACGTAATATCAACGGGTTACGACGGAGAAACGGCATAAACGAGGTTTGATACAACACAACGGCTGGAATGGGCGTTTTGCCGCATGTTTGATACAAAAAAGGCGGGGAATTTGACCCCGCCTGAAACCATCTGACAATCGGGTTTCAATCAATCCGACATGTCAGTCGAAACCAGCAGTGTGCGTGCATAGGCGAACGCCGCGGCCCTTGATTTGTCCCAAGCAGGCGATTCTGATATGCGGATAGCGATCCGGAGCTGCTTGTTGAGACGACGCAGGTGGCCGGATTGCATAGCCGCCTCACGAGCCAACGTGCGGATTTCTGAGTGGGCCTCTGGCCACATAGCCGTGACCATCGCATCGGAGGCATCTCCCAGCCACTTCACGGCGGCCTTGTCTTTTGTGCTTGTCGAGATTTCTTTACGGATCCCGATGCGGCTCGACAGCGCCGCATCAGAACGTAACCGCTCTAGAATCTGAGCGGGGTTGCCGACTAGGGCAACCGGGCAGTGGGTTAGCTCGGCGAAGTCGAGCAACCACTCTAACCCTGCCTTTTGAATCCGCTGGGCATTGTCAAGGATGAGCAGGCGATCGCTGCCGCTCAGGCGACGGACAAGGTAGTCGGCCTTTGACTCTGCGGACGGATCATAACGCCGCGTGTCGAGTTGTTCCCAGATGAGTTTCTGTAGCCCCCAATGACCCGCCGCCCACTTCGGAACCTGGCACAGGATGGCCGTCTTGTTGGCCTCGCTATAGCGCACCGATGCGACCGATTTACCCACCCCCGGCTCGCTTGAGATAATGCCCACATCGCGCGACGCCCGTATAAGGTCGAAAATCAAGAAACACTCCTCGACGGCCTGCGTTGAGAAGTATATCTCGCTCCACCGTTCGTCCCGGTCTTCCGCGGCCAACATGTCTATTACCGCAGCCTCGAAAGCCGATATGTCGCCACCGGGATTGTCACTGAAATAGCGGCATACCATCGACTCTGAATAACCGAGCTGCTTTCCAACCTGCTTAAGAGTCTTCCCTGTCTTGTCCATATAGCCCTGCAGCAGGTCGCGAGTGGACGTGTTAACGCTCTTAGAACTCATTGGGATCCTCCTCTTCGCTGGCCGCCGTAGCGCGGAGATTATTGTTAGATGGCTGCGGCAGCACCGACATGATATCGGGGGGCCTGCCTTTGTCGTTGTCCGCTTCAGGCTGGTAATCTGCAAGCCGGACACCCTCTATGATCGCTCTGTTTGAATTGATGAGTGCTGTGCGCGTTCCGACATCTGCCGCATGACGCGCCTTAATCGGTGCGTCGATCGCGGCGACCAAACGGGCCTGTGCTTCGACCATAATCTCAACCTGCTGCGCGTTGACAGGGGAAACCGCCGACCAAGCAGGCAATACTCCGATTACCGCGCGAGTGTCAGGATCGACCGCCACTGACTTTGTGAGGTCATACGGCAGTGCGTACACGCCGACCTTGCGGCCTGGCCGCAACTGCGTCACAGAGCCATCTGGCGTCAGGCACGTGGCGACGAAGCGGAATTTCTGTCCGGCTTCAATTTGGGCGTCCATGAACTCGATCAGCCCGTTATCCTGAACTGTGCAGACATGCATCAAATCTGGCCCTAGCAGGTCGATCACAGACCATGGCGGTAGCCGGATCAGGTTGCCCTGCCCGCGCTCCCACACTTCAAGCGGACTCATGCGACGGCTGCGGACATGTCCTGGCTCTTTACATGCGGCGACAGCCAAAGGCTGCATGCTGGCTGGTAACAGTGAAATTGATTCTACCGGTTTCCAGTCGCCGCGCCCGTCAAGCGACCACTCTTCGATCATCCATCCATTGGTCTCCCAGCCTTCACAAGTGTGGTCAGTGCGCCGATAGATGCGGTCGTAAAGCATCATGCAGATGTCGCGGTATGCCCCAAACGATAAGGCCGGCATCCAAAGCATACGGCGTTTCTCCTCCGGCAGTGTCTGCCATGCTGCGACGAGTGTCTCGGCGTAATCCTCAATACCATCCAGTTGCTCAGGCCGATCCACCCTTGCGTTGCCGCCTGTCTGCGCCGGCAGATCCGCGCTCTCATAGTGCAGCAGGCGGTGCGAGCTTTCAATCAACGCCTTTGCGCGGAAATTGCCCTTGCCGCGACCGTCGAACATGCCGCGATGGACGGCCGCTCCCAGGATGGACGACGTGCGGAATGTGACGCGGCCGTCTGTCATCCGCGTGATCCACTCGCGCTGACTCGACCGGATTGTGGCCGTCCCATGTTCGATCACAAAGCAGCATCCATCTTTGTGATAGCCGACGTTCGTGAGGATATGGCAGACGAGCCACGTCATTTCCCGTTCAGACAATTGCTTTTTTGTCCCGTCATCGCGATCTTGTCGGCACCGTAGCCCATACGCGATTTTGTTTGTCGACGCATAGTCGACACATCCGAACTCCAGAGGCCGCGCCAGCCCCTTGTTGATGCCTGGAAGCACCACCTCGATGTCATGCCACATATCATCAAACTGATACACTTGCCCCGGTTGCATGCCGACCCGAGTCGCATAGATGGGAGGAATGTAATCGCGCGCGCGCCGTGTCCCGATTCTGCTCGCGGCTTCCTCGTATGGGGTGATCGACGCATAACGCTGCAGGTTACGATAGGTGAACCCCGGCGGAACCCACCCGATCGGACACGCGGATGGAACCGTCTCGCCCGGGTAGCACAGCCGCCAGAGCGACCGCCAATCCCCCACGCCCGGGATATCCACGCCGTTGCGGATGTCGCGAAGCATGGCGTGCCACGCCCTCTTGTTGCTCCGCTGGTTGCGCTCGCAATAGAGCTTATACATCTCCTCCACAACCTTGCGAGGGACATTCCGCTCCCGCGGCACGCGCGCCCAGTCTACCAGGCTGGTCCAAGTCCGTCCGGATGCCACCCACTGGTAGTATTTGGAACGCAGCCTGGACACGCTCCACCCACGCTGGCCGCCGCCCTCTCGGGCGGCCCGCCGACACGCCTCCAGGACATTTCCGCTCGCGTCCACGGCTTGCATCACGCTTTCCACCACGATGGTATCGGCGCGCACATCAGCCGGCAGCATCGCGAATTCCAGACACTCACTTCTCACGCACGGTTTCATGTGTTGACGTCCTTCCTCCCGCATCCCTACGGTACTCTCGCCCCTTACTTGCCGCGCCGCTTGATCTCTTGCTTCATGGCCACCGCCACCGCCGCGATGGCCGTCGCCAGATCTTCCAGCTCCTCGTCTGGCAGCAGTTCCCAGAGGCGGTCCGTTAGGCCGGCCTTCTGGATGCGGCTCGCGACCGGGTGCCAGAAGTCCCGCGCCGCCTTGATCCTGTCCGCCTTGCTGAGCTTGCCGGACTTCGGCGCGCCATCCGCAGGTTTGACCGTTTTCGGCACGCCAAGCCCGTCGCGGATGTAATCCACCATCGCATGCACTTCCGCCGGCAGCTCCGGCATCTCCTTCCCGGCGGATTTCCCGCCGTTCCCCAGCAGCAGCGTGCCGGCCGCGCCGTCAAGCTGCCCTACGCTGACCAGTTTGTCCCACACGTCGCGGGCCAGCAGCGCCTTCGCCTCCAGAAAGTCCCGGGCTTCCGACATGTAGCGGCGCAGGGTGCGCGCGGCACGGCTCGGGAGCATCCGCACCATCTCGTCTCCCCACTCCCCGTGCTCGCACAGCTCTTTGACGACGATCAGCCCGCATCCCGCCCGCAGCGCGAAGAACCGCCCAAGCTCGGCGTTGCCGATGTCTCTGTTGACCTGCCCCAGGATGCCCTCCACCCTTGCCCGCGTCTCGGGCGTGATCACTGCGGCGCCGCCGCGTGTGATGACCTTCACGTCGCTGTCTTTTACAACCGTTTTCTTAGCCATGTCCTTTTTTCCTTTCATCCCCGGCGTCCGCCGGGTTAAACATTCAGATCCGCGCCTCGATGAGCTGCCATTTCCCGTCCGGCCCCGTGCGCTCGTGGAAGCGCAGGTACGATGCGGTCCCCGTCGGGCGCAACGCCTCTTTGAGCGCGGCCATCGCCGTCTGCCAGTCGGCGTCCTGGCATTCGATCCGCCACAGCGCCGCCACCTTGCTGACGCTCAAATCACCGCGGCCGTTCGCCTGGAAGGCCGCCATCGCCAACTGCACCAGATGCGCGTTGGCGCCGTCGCTCCACTTGCGCACGCACGCCATCACCAGGTCTTTTGCCGCCTGCACCTCCGGACCAAAAGCCACAGTGTCGCGCCGGTCGATCGTGATCCGCCGCGTCGCCCGCATATTCTGCAGCGTCACCTTGCCGGCATGCCCGTCATGGCAGCCGCCGGCATCCTCCACGATCATCCCCACCAGCGCGTCGCTCTCCGCGAACGCCGCCAGGCGGACGTGGGCGCATGCCGCAGCCGCGGCGGCGGCCAGGCGGTGGAACTCATCCACGAACCGCCCCTCCAGCAGATCCTTGCTCTTCACGTCCGCCGCCGGCAGCAGCCATCCCTTGGCATTCTTCACATAGCCGTCCGGGACGCCCTCCGCATCCGTGTCCTGTCTGGCGCGCGCCTGCTCGTAGGCTTCCGCCATCTCCTGGAAGATGCCCTCCAGCGCGGCGGCCGTCTCCGGGCCGCACGTGATCTCCACCGTCTCTCTGCTCATTCTCTGCTCCTTTCAAGGGTGATTAAAGATCGGTCACCCGCCGATGTTTGTGAAAACCTTGACCGCCTCTTGCAGCGTCATCAGCGTGCGGCGCGCGGGGTCAAACGGCCTGTCCGCCCGCACCACCACCCGCCAGTGCCTGCGCCGCGGGGAGGCGCTGCTGCTGGCGAAGCTCGCCAGCAGCGTGCCATCATCGATCATGTTGCGCACCGTCCGCTCGGACACGTGCAGCGCCCGCGCGGCCCGCGCCGTGGTGCAGCGCTCGGCCGCCGCCGGCACGCCCGCCTCCACGGCGGCGCACGCGTCCGCCGCGTCCGCGCCCCACGGCATCAGGGTTTGCCCCGGCAAGTCCCTCATCACGGCTGCCTCCCTTCCGCGGCCTCGTCGCCGCACAGCTCGTCCCCGTAAATGCCCGCCGCGATGTTCGCGGCCAGGCTCTCCGGCCCCGGCGCCGGCACGCGCCGGCACGGCCCGGCCAGCAGCATCCCGGCCAGGACGCCCGCCGCGATGCCGATGCCGCACCCCCGCCTCCCTCTCCGTCTCGCCCGTCCCATCCCGCACCTCCTCTCCTGTTGCGCCCGCGCCGCCCGGTCACCACAGCACCCACCTCGCCATCGCCTGCACGTCCGGGGCCAGCCGCCTGCGCGGCACGCCCAACAGCGCCACAAGCCGCCCCGCCGCCGCGTGACGCCCGCCGATGATCCGCGCCTGCGTGTTGATGTAGCTCCCGCTCCACTCCGGCCGCAGGATCACCGCCGCCACGCCGGCGCCGGCCGCGGCCTCCTCGTGCTCGTCCCGCTCGCGGCCCGCCAGCACCGGGTGGATCACCGGCCCGTCGCCCGTCTCCACCAGCCGCGCCAACGCCTCCAGCGCCGCCCTGTGCCCGCTCAGCCCGCTCGCCGCCCAGATGTTCACCGTGAACCTGCAGCTCATGCGCCCCCCTTCCCTGCCCGCGCCAGCACGCCGCGCCGCTCCAGCCGCGCGACAGCCTCCGCCAGCTCGGCCCGCTCCAGGCGCGCCCGCAGCCGCCGCACCGCGGCCCGCAGCGCCTCCCTCTCCCGGCACGCGTGCCCGTAGAGCGCCGCCAGCTCCGGCTTGCGCTTGCGCAGCATCTCCCTCTGCCACGCCTCGCCGTACGGCGCGCCATCGGGATCCGCCCCCGCCTGTCCGCACCAGCCCGCGCTGTCCCACTCCGCGCGCAGCGCGCGGCGGCTGCCGCCGGCAGATGTCGCGTTCCCGCAGAACGCGCAGACGATCCGCTCGCGGACCGGCGCCCGCCGCCCGCCGCGCATGTCGCCGCGCTCCGCGCGGTACAGCGGCCGCGCGCCGCACTGGCACCGCCGCAGCGGCGGCGCACCCTTGTTGCGTCCGCTCATTCCGTCTTCCTTCCCCGTTGCCTTCATACCGCCGCCTCCTTATTTGTCCAGCCTCACGCCCAGCCGCCGCAGTTTGCGCTCCAGCTCCTTGCCCGGCTTGCGCTCCCCGGACAGGATCCGGGATATGTGGCTGTGGTCGCGCCCGACGAGCCGCGCAGACCAACCTGCTCTGGCAGAGCGGCGACGCGTTCCCGCCCGCCGCCACGCAGACGCTGTGGTCCGCGATCCTCCAGCTCACGCACGACCTGGCCGCCAAGGGCGGCCGCGCCTGGGGCAGGTACGCGCCGGACGGCAGCGACAACCCCGACCCCGACTACATGACCTTCATCAACTCCCCCGCGGCTGTCTTCGCGTCCGGCGCCCAGTGGTCCACGTACGGGACATATGCCGTCCTCACCGCCACCGGCACCGTGGCCTTCGCGTCCGGCGGGGACGGCCAGTTCCGACTCGGCCCCAACTCAACCAACTGGTTCGGGTACGTTGGCGGCGGCAGCGTCACGGTCGGAGCCGTTCCGGAATCATTACGCGTAACCGGCGGCGGCAAGACCGGCGGCTACGCGGAAATCGTCTATCCCTACGCGGGCGGAGATTTCCCGACGCTCTGGTTCACCCCGACTCTTTCTTTGGACTTCATCGATGTTGCCGGCGCCGTGTGGGTCGACAATCTGGACGGCACCGCCACGGCAACCGTCCCGGCCGAGTCGCCCGCCGGATTCTGGCGCGCCACGACCACCACTGTCATCGACAACTACTTCAAAACAACGATGCCCGCACTGTTCTCTGGCGGCGTGATCGGCTCCACAAACTCCGCGCCCGTCGTCTACGACTCCGTCATCACGATCAGCGCAGGCGGCAAGACCTACCGCATACCCGCAGAGGAGGTGCAATGATGCAGACACTCGTCATCATACTCTGGCTGCTGCCGTTCGCCGCATGGCTGCTGCCGCGCATGATCGCCACCGCGCGGCAAGCTCTGCAAAGCCGCGACGGCTACGCCATCGCGATCCTTGCCATGGCCGCCGCCGTCTATGCGTATCCATCAAGCGCCGACAAGGGCAACCCGCCTCCCGTCACACCGTCCGCCAAGACCGGCGTGATCAGGCTCTATCACCACGCGCCAGACGGTCGGCTCGTGCCGTTATCCGCCACGATCAGGGAGGTGCAGCCGTGAGGATGGACCGATACGATGAGCCCCGCCGCCGCACGCGCCGCGAATGGCTGGACATCGCAGAGAGCGCGTTGCTCACGCTGCTCGTTGCGGCCGCCGTGATCGGAGCGTGCATACTGTTGGCGGTGCTGGATGCTGACGCAGCCGTCCCGCCGCGCCCCCGGCTCGCCAGATCGCTGCGCGGCGACCGGATCGCGAGCATCGTCACCAATGCCGCGCCCGGTGCCAAGGTCAGCGTGCCGCTCGTCAACACGCGCGGGTGGACGCACGGCGCACAGTATCTCGCCGGCGACACCTGTGCCCACACCGGCGCGGTGTACGTGTGCCTCCAATCCCACACGGCGCTGCCCGGCTGGCAGCCGCCGGCGGCCCCCGCGCTGTGGCGGCTCGTCCGCGCCGCTGGCGAGGCCGGCATCCCCGCCTGGCGCCAGCCCCTCGGCGCCCACGACGCCTATCCCTTCGGCGCGCGCGTCAGGCACAGAGGCGTGATCTGGACGTCAATCATCGACGCCAACGTCTGGGAGCCCGGCATATACGGTTGGATGGAGCCCTGATTTTTACCCTCACCGCCGCGCCCACTGGGTGGACGCGGCAAACAAAAGGAGAAACCCCATGAACGAACAGACCACCGTCACCCCACGCGACGATTCAGAGACCGCGACGCTCTCGGCCGGCGCGCGCATCGCCGCAGCCATCGGCATCCTCGGCACCGCAGTGCCCGCGCTGCTGGCCGCCGTCGGCGGCCTCGACTGGATCACCGCAAACCTGCCGCTGCTGCTCACCGGCATCGGATCCCTCGTCTCCGGCGGGATCGCATCCTACATCGCCGTGCGCCGCATGCGCGTTGATCTCCACAGCCGTGACAAGTCCGCATGAAAGCAAAACCATCAAAACCAACCAGGCTCGCGGCCAAGCGCAAAAAAGCCGCAGGCAAAAGAGCCCGCCTCGCCGCGCGGCTGAAAGAAAACAAAATGAACCACACCGCCATCACCGCCACAGTCATGCCCGCCATCGCCGCAGCCCTGCTCCTGGCCGGCTGCCAGACGGCCGATCCCGCCTCCCGCAGCAACCGCACCTCCTACCGCGACATCCGCGCCGAGGTCAACGGCTGCTCCAACATCGTCCGGATCACCGTCGGCGACGGCCTCTACGCCAGCGCGGACGGCGGCGCCGCGCTGGACAAGCTCATGTCCATCATCAGCGGCACCGCGCCGGCCGGGACAAAGCTCACCGCCGCCGAGGCCGCCGCGATCACCGACTGCGTCGGCGGCGCCTGCGAGCCCGCCGTCCCCAGCCAGACGGCCGGCACCCGCTAGCCCGTGGAGAGGCCACCGCCATGCGCGACCTGCCCAGGATACCGCTCCCGACCGAGGCGACCAGCGCCGAGCTGGCGAGGCTCCCGCTCCCGCTGCGGCGCGCGGCGCTCTTCTCAGCGCGCCTGAACCGCCTGGGGCCGCTGGTCACGGCGGGGGAGAAGATCAAGGGCA
>DAOTKE010000136.1:0-8550 GCA_035449085.1 Kiritimatiellia bacterium
TGTGCGCGGCCCCTTGCCGCAAATCTCACAAACTCTGGACATAACCGATTTCTCCTTTGGGAAAGGGAGAAAAGGTTAGCATCTGACGCTACGCTAGACAAGGGGAAACATTCATTATTTGAAAACGCGATTGAGGTTGACTCTTTCAGCCCTCCCCGCATAATGGGTCTCGGTTGTGGGGACGGGACATGACCGGATACTGCAATCCAGAAGGGGACAGGGTGGAATAGTCATGAGAAAAGCGCTAGCGATTGTCGTTGCCGGTCTCGGTGGGTGTGTCGCCTGTGTGGCGTTTGCCGGAAACGGCTGGATCAAGCACGAAGGGAATCCCGTGATGGGGGATCCGGTGAAACTCGGCACGTGTTTTGACGTGAATGTCATGAAGGGGTCCGAAGCAGCGTTCAGGATGTACTTCTCGTGGCGACCGAAGAAGGCGATCGCGCTCGTGAAGGGCGAAGACGGGATAACCTGGTCAGAGCCGATCATCTGCCTTGAGGCAGACCCGACATCGGGCTGGGAGGACAGGCTCAACCGTTCATGCACCGTGTTCAAGGACGGTGTCTATCACATGTGGTACACCGGACAGGCCCGCGAATATTCAAAGATCGGTTATGCGACCTCGCGGGACGGCGTGGCTTTCACCCGCGTCTCGAAGCTGCCGGTGATGATCCCCGACCACCCCTGGGAGGGCTTCTCGGTGATGAACCCCTACGTCCGCTGGGATGCGGCGCGCGGCGTGTGGCGGATGTGGTACGCGTCGGGCGAAACCTACGAGCCGAATGTCCTCTGCTACGCGGAGTCGAAGGACGGAATCAAATGGGAGAAATCGCTCTTAAACCCGATCTTCGTGAAAGGAGCGCCCAACTCGTGGGAGCAGGATCGTGTCGGCGGTTGCGAAGTGCATCCGCTGCCGGATGGCCGCTGGGTGATGTTCTACATCGGCTATTCCGATATCCATACCGCCCGCATCGGCGCGGCGATTTCACCGGACGGCATCACCTGTTGGACACGCCTCAAGACAAATCCTATCGTCTCCCCGACACCCGACACCTTCGACGCCTCGGCCTGCTACAAGCCCTCTGTCTATCGCGATGAGCAGCGCGGCCGTTGGCTCTTGTGGTACAACGGTCGTAACACAAACAAGGGTGAATACATCGGATTGGTTGTCCATGAGGGGCTTGATCTGGAATGAACGTTCTCGCTACGGCCGCAACCGGCCTCATCACGCTATTGAATGCCTATGTCGCAGAATTCAACGCGACCGATGAGGAGCTTTACACCCATACGATCCCCAATTCCGCTGCTGCGGAATTCCTCGCGCGGAACATACCGCTGTTCGAGTGCCCCGACAAAACGATCACGCGCACGTACTACTTCCGTTGGTGGACGTACCGCAAACACCTTCGGAAGACGCCGTCGGGCTGGGTCGTGACGGAGTTCCTGCCGGACGTGGGGTGGGCGGGCAAACACAACACGATATCGTGCCCGTTCGGACACCATCTGCGTGAGGGCCGCTGGCTACGACAGGCGACGTACCTCGACGACTACGTGCGTTTCATGCTCACCGAGGGCTCGGTGAACGGTCCGCGGGCCTATTCGTCGTGGCCGGCGTGGGGCACGCTCGAACGCGCCAAAGTCACTGGCGACTTTGGCTTTGCGACAAATCTCCTTCAGAAATTTGTCGGCAACTACGAGGCGTGGGAGAAGGGCTGGACCACGAGCGGCATGAGCCTGCGTGATGTGGAGAACCGCCAAGGGACCAGAGGAAAATCGATCAAGACCGGATTGCGTGCGGACCGAGGGCTTTTCGACTTTACCGGCAACCGCGAAGGCAGCGAGTTCGCGCTTTCGCATGATGGGGCGCGTCCGTTGATCAATGCGGCGATGTGGGCCGAAGCGTCGGCGATCGCCGAGATCGCGAGGCGCTCCGGCGACACAGAACTGGCCGAACGTTTCACGGCCAAGGCAACATCGCTCGAAAGAAACATCAAAGCGAAACTCTGGAACAGCGACAAACAGTTTTTCACGACGCTTTCCGTAGAAGGCCAGCATGATGATGTCTGTGAGCTTCACGGTTACGCACCGTTCTACTTCCGGATGCCGCTCGCCGGTTACGAGGCGGCGTGGAAACCGCTTGTCGAAGAGACGGGGTTCGCCGCCCCGGTGGGACTGTCGTTCCCGGCGCGGAACACGCCGGGCTTCGATCTGCGTATCGATCTCGCGAAGCATGAGTGCCTATGGAACGGCCCGAGCTGGCCTTACGCGACCTCGATCGCACTCACCGCACTCTATCAGTCTCTGCAGGGCGTTCACGCCGCCAACATGCCGATCGGAGCAGCCGATTTTGCGAAACTGCTCCAGCAGTACGCCGCCCAGCAGAAGCGGATCTTGCCGGACGGGCGCGAGGTGCCATGGATTGACGAGAACCTCGATCCGATCACCGGTGAGTGGATCGCGCGCCAGGTGATGATCGACTGGGAGCGTCATGGAATACGCCCGCTCAAATACCGCGAACGCGGCAAGGATTACAATCATTCGACGTTCTGTGACCTGGTCATTGCGGGACTCGTCGGTGTGCAGCCGAAAGATGACGGCCTGTTCGAGGTGCAGCCGATGATCCCGGCTGACTGGGGCTGGTTCAAGCTTGAACACCTCCACTACCATGGCAAGTCTTACACGATCATCTTTGACCGCACCGGCCAACGCTACGGTGGCGGCACTGGACTCAGAGTAGTCGAAGAATACGAGGGGAACACATAGGGGTGGCGTGGCCTCAAGGATCTTCAATGCAAAAACGTCCCGTGCCCGGTGACACGGCATTGACGTAAAACCCGTAACCTAAAAGGTGACTCTTATGAAAGCTGTATCCATGAATGTCTCTCGTCGTGATGCGTTCCGCCTGGCCGGGGCCGCGGTGGCAACAGCTACGCTGGCGCCTGCGACCGCGCACGCGCAAGAACAGACACCGAAACTGAAAGGGCGCATCCGTCAATCGGTCACGTGCTGGCCGCTCGGCAGGATGCCCGCTGACGCGCTGTGCCGTCAACTCAAAGCGATGGGGCTGGCCGGTTTGGACCTGGTGGGAGACCGGAGCATCTGGCCCGTGCTCAAAGAGCACGGATTGACAGCCACGATGGTGCCTGGCGCGGGCAGTATCAAGGACGGCCTCAACAACACAGCCAAGCATCCGGAGTTTCTCAAGCAGTTTCGTGAGAATATCGCGGCAGCCGCTGAGTTTGGCTGGAAGCGCGTCATCACGATGGCTGGCGACCGCAAGGGTATCAGCGATGCCGACGGTCTGGCCGCCTGCGTGCCGGTATTGAAAGAAGCGGTCAAGATCGCTGCCGACTACGACGTGACCATCTGCATGGAGTTGCTCAACAGCAAGGTGGACCATCCCGGTTACATGTGCGATCACACGGCGTGGGGCGTGGAGCTGTGTCAGCGTGTGGGATCGACGCGTTTCAAGCTGCTTTACGACATCTATCACATGCAGATCATGGAGGGGGACATCATCCGCACGATCCGTGAGAATATCGATTATATCGGGCACTTTCACACCGCCGGCAACCCCGGGCGCAAGGATCTCGACGAGGATCAGGAGTTGTATTATCCCGCGATCATGCGTGTCATCGCACAGTTGCAGGAGGAAGGCAAGTACAATGGCTACGTGGCACATGAGTTCAAGCCGAAAAACGGTATGGAGTCGCTACGTCAAGCCGTCCAGCTCTGCGATGTGTAAGCCGCTTCTGCGGCGAGGCCACACATGCGCATCTTGTCCATTGTGCCGGGATCGGGCGGGTCGTTTTACTGCCAGAATTGTCTGCGCGACATGGCGTTGGCGGAGGCACTGCGGCGGCGCGGCCATGACGTCACCTTGATGCCGCTCTATCTGCCGGCAACGGCGCAGGCTGCGGCGCCAGACGCTGTGCCGGTCTTTTATGGTGCGGTCTCTCTCTATTTGCGCCACCGCTATGCCGCGCTGCGCCGCCTGCCTCGCGCATGGTTTGCGCCTTTGGACACGTGGCCGGTCCTGCGCCTCGCGGCACGTTTTTCCGAATCGACATCGGCGTCGGGTCTTGAAGGTCTGACCCTGTCGATGCTTCGCGGTGAAGAGGGACGGCAGGCCGAAGAGCTGCACCGCCTGGCCGAATGGCTCGCCGCGCTGCCGCCGCATGAAAAGCCTGAGCTGATCGTGCTTTCCAACGCGCTGCTGGCCGGGCTGGCGCGGGCCCTCAAACGGGTTGCGCGTTGTCCGCTGGTCTGCTGGCTGCAGGATGAGCATGTCTGGCTTGACGCGATGGACGCCGCGCTGCGTGCCGCCGCACTGCGCGTGATCGCTGCGGACGCCGACGCCATCGACCGTTTCATCGCGGTCAGCACCTCCTACGCCGAACGCATGTCGGAATGGCTGGCGCTCGACGGCGAACGTTTCCGCGTGGTCTATCCGGGCGTCGATCCCTCGCTCTACCGGCCGACCGATCCTACCCGACGTCCTGCCGTGATCGGCTTTTTGTCGCGCTTGTCCGCCGAGGAGGGTTTTGACCGTTTTGTGGACGCCTTTCTGCTGTTACGCCGCGATCCGCGATATGCGGATGTGAAGATGGCTGCGACCGGCGGTCCCGCGGCCGACCGACGCTTTCTGAAACGGCAGCGCAGCAAGCTGGACGCAGCAGGTGCGTTGGCATACGCCGAGATCGCGCCCGAGCGCTTTGCAAGAGACCGCGCCGGATTTCTCGCCGAATTGAGCATGCTCTCGGTGCCCGGGGGGGCCACGCCCGAAGCCTTGGGCTATTACGCGCTGGATGCGATGGCGGCAGGTGTACCGTTGGTGTTGCCGGCGCACGGTGCGTTCCCCGAACTGGCCGCCAGGGCTGGATGCGGCGTATTGACGCCTGACGCGCAGCCAGAAACCCTAGCCCGCGTGTGGGCCGAACTTCTGGCTGATCCGGAACGTCTGCGCCTAGAATCCGCATGCGGCCTGGTTGCGGCGCGAACACACTTTTCCTATGAAACGTGCGCGGCTGTCTTTGAACGCGCCGTCAGTGAGTGCTCTACACAGTCCAATCTTTCGACAGGATTTTCATGATGCCACTGTCTGATCTCAATCATGTTCATCCCGTAATCCTGTCTTGAGAAAACGTTATTGGGGGCTCAGGCTTTGCGCCACGCACATGAAATCGTCCGGCGGCGACACACGGAAATCGAGCGCAACGCCGCTGACAGGATGTGTGAAAGCCAGATGCGCCGCATGCAGCATCTGCCGTTGCGGCAGCAGCGGCAGTCTGCGGTCAGCCGCCGGACGGCCGTACAGCGCGTCGCCGACCAGCGGACAGCCCAATGACTGCATGTGCACGCGGATTTGGTGGGTGCGGCCGGTCTCGATGCGGCAGCGTACCCAAGAGACCCCACTCCCCATGCGCCGCTCGATCGTGTAGTGGGTGACCGCCTGCCGTCCGTTGGCGCGCACCACGGCCATGCGCTTGCGGTCCACCGGATGCCGACCGATCAGCCCGCTGACGGTGCCCGATTCGCATGGGGGCGCACCGTGCACCAGTGCCTCGTACTCCTTGGTGATGCCCCCGCCCTGAAACAGCCGCACCAGCCCGGCCATCGCCGCATCGTTCTTGGCGACAACCAGCAGACCGGAGGTCTCTTTGTCGAGCCGGTGCACGATCCCCGGACGCTCCACGCCGCCGACGCCGCCCAAGTCACGGCAGTGGTGCAGCAGCGCGTTGACCAGTGTGCCGTCCGCATGCCCTGGCGCGGGATGCACCACCAGCCCGGCCGGCTTGTTGAGCACCAGCAGATCGCCATCTTCGTACAGGATGTCGAGCGGGATCGCCTGCGGCTGCGGTATGGCCGGCAACGGTGCGGGCACAATGATCGTAAACATCTGCCCCGCCTTCACCGGTGTGTTGGCTTTGACCGGCCCGTCCGCGCCCGTCACCCTCCCCGCCTTGATCAACGCCTGGATCCGCGCGCGAGACAAATCGGACGCCTGCGCAGCTAACCAAGCGTCGAGCCGGCCGGCCGCGCCTTCCGGCACCGTGAAGACCATGACGGAGTCGGCCGCCTCGTCATCCGTGTTATCAAGAAGTTCTTCTTGCATGAGTCATCACTACCGTCCAGAGGTCTGCGCTTGCGGACGGAATGTCAGCAGGAAGCCGCCATCCCGTGCCAAGTCCAACAGGACGCGTACATCCGGCGCCTGACCCTCGAACGTCTCATCGATAACCTCACCGCCCTCGCCGGCGATCGGGTCGCGCAGGAACTGAACCGTGTACCGCAGCGCCCGCAGCGCGGCCGGCGTACGCAGCCAAAGGTCTTCAAAACGCACCGTCAGCGTCTGCGCCGCAGCGGTGACACCCGCCACCCGCCACACGGCACCCTGCCGACGCGCCCCGACCGCAAACTCACCGGGCTCGCCACGGATCATCCAGAAGTCGTCACAGGGCGTATCGCGGTCGATCAGCGCCGTGAATGCCGCGCGATAGGCAGGCGTGAGCGTTGCACCAAAAGCTGGCTCCGGCAGCGCGGCGTCCGTAAACGGCACGGTGAAGAACAGGTGCTCGCAGCCCTGCTTCCCGTCCGCGACCTCCAGCCGCGAGACGGGCGCCAAAGCCGCGAAACGCTGTTCCGCCAGGTCGCCGGGGCGGTCAAACAAAACCTCATGACGCTCATGTCCCTGCATCCAGGCAGCGGATACTTTTCCTTCCGGCGTGAAACGCACCAGCGGACGCTCCGGCACGATGACAGCCAGCGCGGCGCAAAGCGACGGATAGATGGGAATACGATGTTCGTCGCAAAAGGCCCGGGTCTGCTCGTTGAAATAGGTGTCGTTGTGGATCAGTGCGGTGGCAATGCCGGCGTTCACGCCTGCCTGAAGATCGCTCAACCGGTCGCCGATCATCCAGCAGCGCACGGGATCCAGACCATCGGCGGCGATGCGCTCAAGAATGAACGCAGGCGACGGCTTGCGGTAGACAGCGGGCTGCTCCGACGTTTCCGGCGCGATGCATACCGCCGTGAACCCCGGCTCCGGCAGTTCCAGCATGGCCATCATGCGCGCGTTGACCGCCTCTGCCTGCTCCAGCGTATAGTATCCGCGGCCGATCCCGCTCTGGTTGGTGAGGAGGTAGAGGCGGTGGCTGCCGCACACGCGGTGCAGCGCCTCCTTTGCGCCGGGCAACAATTCAACGCCGTCCGGATCGCTCAGGTAGCCCACATCGCGGATGACCGTTCCGTCGCGGTCGAGAAAGAGCGCCGCTCGGGCGCCGACGGGCTGTGCGGCCTGCAACATGGACGGGTCAGACTCCTTTGGCGTCATGGGCCAATATTTCCGCCGGCGAGGCGGTGGCGGTACCGAGCTTGCCGACCACCACGCCGGCCGCGAGATTGGCCAGCGTGGCGGCGCGCTCGATATCCGCACCGGCGGCCAGCGCGGCGGTCAGCGTGGCGATCACGGTGTCGCCCGCTCCTGAAACGTCAAAGACCTCACGCGCGGCAGTGGCAAGATGGCGTCCAGTCCGGCCGCCGGTACTGAGCAGCATGCCGTCGGCGCCCAGGGTCACCACCAGATGCTCGGGCGCATACCGTTCATGAATGCGAGCGGCCACCTCCGCGCCCGGGAAAGCCTTGCCCTCCGCGCCCGATAGTCCGGCAAGCTGCAGGGCCTCGCCTCGGTTGGGCGTCATCAACGACACGCGCGTAAAGTGCAGGTCCGGACGCGGCTTGGGGTCGAGCGCCACAATCTGCCCGTCACGTGCCATTCCCTGCACGTGACGGATCAGCTCGCTCGTGACCACCCCTTTGGCATAGTCTGAAAGAATCACGGCGTCCGCTGCCGCCACACGGGTACGCAGCGCCTCGACGACCTCCGCCGACATGGCATAGGTCTCCGGCCGACCCTCGCGGTCGATGCGGCACAGTTGCTGGTTGCGGCACATGACGCGGGTCTTAACGATCGTAGCGACTTGCTCGCAACAGCAGGCCGTATCACAGTGCACGCCGCGTTCGGCCAGATTCGCCTGAAGCAGCCGTCCGCACGCGTCAGCGCCAAAGACGCCGGCGACTTCCGTCGCGACGCCCAGCGCCCGCAGGTTGGCCGCCACGTTCGCGGCACCGCCCGCAGTGTAGGTGTCGTGGCCGACCTTGACGATCGGCACCGGTGCTTCCGGCGAGAGGCGCGAGGCGTCGCCCCACACATAATGATCAAGCATCAGATCGCCCACCACCAGCACGCGCAGACGGGCGATCGCATCTAAAAGCTGTTGCATATCCCGTAGTGTCGAAAACCCCCGTGCCGGTGTCAAGACGTAAGCCGCTTTCTTTGCAGGGGGCGAGCGTATTCGCTGGGACGTATGGGTTTCTGGTTCCGGGTCCCGGGTTTCTGGTTTCTGGCGGTGAAACCGGTTGCTTGTCCGGGGCGTTTATCCTACAATCCCCGCGTTTTCCGATTGAGTACGGGGCGTTGCACAGCCTGGTAGTGCGCCAGCTTTGGGAGCTGGATGTCGGGGGTTCAAATCCCTCCGCCCCGACCATTTTCAA
>DAOTKE010000137.1:0-8501 GCA_035449085.1 Kiritimatiellia bacterium
CCCAGCACTACACGATCGCCACGTGGGGCGGCGGGCTGGCCTCGGGCTTCAGCGGCTCGGTCCTGCCGGCGCCGTGGTATGTCCATGCGGACTGGGCGAGCAAGCGCCTTGAACTGCGCGCGGATATCGGGACAGTGATCCGGCTGCGGTGAAGCCGTTACGACTTAGCTTGTCTTGACGCGCCGCGTTTTCCTATACTGGGCCGCACGTTTCTGCAAGCACCGGAACTTTTTAAGGAGAGATGATGAGCAAGCAGGTGAAGAAGGTCGGTATTTTGACGGCGGGTGGTTTGGCGCCGTGTCTCAGTTCGGCGATCGGGTATTTGATTGACGAGTATACCCGCACGGCACCGGAGGTCGAGATCATCGGTTACGTCAACGGCTACATGGGCTTGCTGAAGGGCCAGAGCATCACGGTCACGCCGGACGTGCGCAAGCATGCGCTGTACCTGACCGAGCACGGCGGCAGCCCGATCGGCAACAGCCGTGTGAAGCTCACGAACGTGAAGGACTGCGTCAGGCGTGGGCTGGTCAAGGAGGGCCAGGATCCGCAGAAGGTCGCGGCGGACCAGCTCGTCAGGGACGGCGTCGATGTGCTGCACACGATCGGCGGAGACGACACCAACACGGCGGCAGCGGACCTCGCGGCGTTTCTCGCGCAGAACGGCTACGGTCTCACGGTGGTGGGCCTGCCCAAGACGATCGACAACGACGTGTATCCGATCCGTCAGAGCCTCGGCGCCTGGACCGCGGCTGAAGAGGGCGCGAAATATTTCGCCAATATCGTCAAAGAGAATACGGCGAACCCGCGCATGCTGATCGTGCATGAGGTGATGGGGCGCAACTGCGGCTGGTTGACGGCCGCCACCGCTGCGGCGTATCGCCGTCGCATGGACGCGACCCACTATCTGCCGGAGTTCGGTCTGACACGTGATCGCGAAGAGATACATGCCGTGTATGTGCCGGAGATGGCATTTGATGTCAAGGCCGAGGCGGAACGTCTGCGCAAGGTGATGGACGCGAACGACGGCGTGAACATCTTCGTCTCGGAAGGGGCCTGCGTGGACGCGATCATTGCGGAGCTGGAGGCGGCGGGCGAGGAAGTGCCGCGCGATGCGTTCGGCCATCCGCGCCTCGACAAGGTCAATGTCGGCGGCTGGTTCGCCAAGCAGTTCGGCGGCATGCTGGGAGCTGAAAAGACGATGGTGCAAAAGAGCGGCTACTACAGCCGGGCGGCGGCACCGATCGAGCGGGATAAGGAACTGATCCAGGCCTGTGCCAGGAAGGCGGTCGAATGCGCACTGGCGGGCGTGGGTGGCGTGGTCGGCGAAGACGAGGAGAGGAACGGCGAGCTGCGCGCTTGCGAGTTCCCGCGGATCAAGGGTGGAAAGCCTTTCGATATCGACACGCCGTGGTTCACTGCACTGCTGGAAACGATCGGTCAGCCGAAGGGGGCCAAGGTGTCGGTGAAGCATTGAGCGGTATGACGGATGCTTGACCGACGCAAAGCGCACACGCTAAAGTATGCGCCTAGGAAGGTGTGGCCTCTAATAGTTTGACAAGCGAGGAGAGTATAATGAGTAGTTCGCAAGCCGCCCAGTTGCAGCGTGGCGTGTTGATCGAGTTTGACTTTGCGGTGCTGGACGGGCATTCGCTACTGCTGGATGCCTGCCGGACGCGGCTGGCGCAGGATGGCGTGCAGTTGGACGCGCAGTGGATGGCGCGGGCCATGGGAGGCAAGACGTTCTCCGCCGGTCTTAACGCGCTCTGCGCACGGCAGCAGAAAACGCTGGATGTGCCGACGGTGATGGCCGAGTGCAATGAGGCTTTCGCGGAAAAGTTGGCCGGCAATCTGTCCGCGGTGTCGACCGGTTTTCTGGAATTCGTTAAGGCGCTCCTCGCGAAGAACATCAAAGTTGTGCTGATCACGCGGCTCGAGAGCGAGACTGTGCTGCCCGCCCTCGGGGATGTGCAGGGCGAGAAGCTCGTGGTTTTGCACGACGTGCCCAACGGCTTCGGCTTCACCACTTGGGAAGGGTGGCGGCGCGCGGCGCGTAAGAGCGAGCTGCATGATCGCCTGTGCGTGGCCGTGGCGGCCAGCGGGTACTCGACAAAAGGTGCCATCAATGACGGTCTGGGCGTGATCGCCAAACCGAATCCGCTGACGGATTATCAGGACTTCAGCGGATGCGATGTCTGTGTCTCGGAGTATACGGCCGGGTTGGCGGGCGAGGTTGCGCGCATCCTGCGCGTGTGATGCGCCGCAGCGTATTCAGTATGGATGAACTTCCGCGGGGCGCCTGTTCTCTGGAACCGGCGCCTCGCGCGTTTGGAGGGTGAGCGATGGGGACAGATGGTTGGTCGGGCATGAAGCGGTTGTATGCGATCATGAAACGCCTGCGCGCGCCCGGAGGGTGCCCTTGGGACCGCGAACAGACGTTGCAGACGCTGAAGCCCTGTCTGCTGGAGGAGACCTACGAACTGCTGGAGGCGATGGAGGGTGATGATCTCGCGCTGCATGTCGAGGAGTTGGGCGACGTGCTGCTGCAGGTGGTCTTCCAGTGCGCGATCCGGGAGGAAGAGGGCCGCTTCACGCTGGATGACGTGGCAACCACCCTGGCCGATAAACTGGTGCGTCGCCATCCGCACGTCTTCGGCGATACGCCTGCCGCCACCTCCGGTCAGGTGCTGCGCAACTGGGAGGCGATCAAACAGACGGAAAAAGGCAAGTCGCCCGACCGCTCGGCGATTGACGGCGTACCGGCCACGCTGCCGGCCCTGCTCAAAGCGCAACGCATCCAGGCCAAGGCGTCGCGGGTGGGCTTTGACTGGAAGGACGCCTCGGGCGCGGTCGAGAAGATCGACGAGGAACTGGGCGAGCTCAAGCAGGCCATCATGTCAGGCTCTCGGCAAAAGGTCGCCGAAGAAATGGGCGACCTGCTGTTCTCGCTCGTCAATACCTGCCGTTTTCTGGAGGTCGATGCCGAAAGCGCGCTTGAGAACACGACCCGCAAATTCGCGCGCCGCTTTCGCGAGGTTGAGCGTCGTGTCCGCGAACAGGGCCGCTCTCTCAAAGCGTGCACCCTGGCAGAGCTGGACGCGGTCTGGGAGGAGGTCAAACGCGAGGAACCAGCCGATTAACGTTCATCGACAACGGTGATGGCCGGATCGACGAACTCGCGCAGCTTTGCCTCAATGAAGTCCTGGCGCGTGTAGGCGGCCGATTGGCAACCGGCGCACATGCCGCGAAAGGCGATGATCACCCGGTCGCCCTCGATATCGATCAGCTCGATATCGCCCCCGTCCTTCTGGAGCTGGGGACGGATCTCGCGATCGATGATCTCTTCGATCAACTTCATCTTTTGCAGGTTGGAGAGGCGTTTCTTGGGTGTGGCCTCCGGCTGGGGTTTGGCAGTCTGAGCGGCGTCACGCACACCATCGATAATGGACTGGATGTCGTCGCGGCACATGCCGCACCCGCCGCCAGCCTTACAGAAGTTGGTCACCTCATCCACTGTGGTCAGGCTGTTTTCCGTGACCACACGGCGGATCTCGTTTTCAGAGACGCCGAAACAGGTGCACACGATGTGGTCCTCCAGATTCTTGACCATGGTTTCTCCCGTACGGTAGTTGTGAATGGCGGCTTCCAACGCCTCGCGTCCCATGACCGAGCAGTGCATCTTCTGATCCGGCAGACCACCCAGATAGTCGGCGATCTCTTTATTGGTGATACGTTCGGCCTCCTCCACGGTTTTGCCGACCAACATCTCGGTCAAGGCCGAGGAAGAGGCGATCGCGCTGGCGCAGCCGAACGTCTGGAACTTCACATCCACGATCCGTTTGTCGGGCCCCAGCTTGAACATCAGGGTCAGGGCGTCGCCGCACGCCAGTGAGCCGACCGTGCCGACACCGTCAGGGTTTTCGATCTTGCCCACGTTACGGGGATTGCGGAAATGATCCATCACTTTGTCGCTATAGTTCCACATGGCGCTTCTCCTTGAAAACGGTGTTACTTTAGCACGATGGCCGTGAATAGGGAATGACGGAGTGCCGGGTGGCGATTATCTGGCCAGTCGCAAGACCCGTGTACGAGAGTCAGGGGGTTTGGCCAAAGGTTCCACATTTTGGACGCCTTTCGCCTGGTTGCCGTCGCTGCGTTCGGGCAGGGCGCCGGCCGCCAAGATACGTACGCCGGCTGTACGCAGTTTTTCGGGGCCGTTGCGCGCGGCGTCTGGCAAGTGGGTCACCTGGGGTATGTCAAAAGAAAAGGTTCACCTTCACCACCGCATGATTGGGCCATACATGGTATAATCGCCGCAAAACACGATTGAAAGGTTGAGAGACATGGCGCGAACGGATTTGCCGGCAAGTGTCGCGGAGGAAATCCGCAACCGGGTTTTTAACGAAAAAGGCTTTATGAAGGTGACGCAGGTCGTACGTCGGGGAGGCGGCACGTTCCGCGTCAGCCTGCGTCCGGTGGTCATCAAGGGCGAAAATAAGTATCAGGGTGAAATGACGGAGGACGGCCGCACGCAGGTGAAGAACTTTGATCTGGAAGGCGCGCGTGCCGGTCTGGAAGAGATGCTGGGACAAACCGGCCCGCGCGAGTTGCACCTGGTGACTGCTTCGGGTGATCTGCATGTGCGCGTCACCAGAAAAGGCAAAGTGTTGGAATCACGTAGCGGCAAGCTCTCGCGCGAGGTCGATGACCAGCAGGGCCATGACCGGATCAAGCGCCAGCCGCTGACGTCATTTGATGCCGATCTCCTGCTGAAAACGCTCGGGATTGCTGATGCGGACGGGAAGATCCGCGCCTCGATGCGTGGCAAATACGATCAGGTGAATGCGTTTTTGAAGATCATAGATGTCACGATCGCCGAGAAACCGGACAAGACGCTGAACATCGTGGATTGCGGGTGCGGCCGCGCCTATCTCACGCTGGCCGTTTACTTTTACCTGACGGCGGTGCGGGGCTTTGAAGTTCGGGTCTGCGGAATCGACAGGCGGGCCGACGTGATCGCGACCGCGCGCACGATGGCTGACGCGCTGGACGTGTCGGAACATGTGACGTTCATCGAGGGCGATTTGACGGACAGCGAGGCGCCTTTCGAGCCGGATATGGTGTTGAGTCTACATGCCTGCGATACGGCAACGGATGAAGCCTTGGCACGTGGCATTGACTGGAAATGCCGCTATCTGTTGTGTGCGCCCTGTTGCCAACACGAATTGCACAAGTCGCTCAAAGAGGGCGGCCCGATGCAGGCGGTGCTGCGTCAGGGTATCCTGAGAGAGAGGTTGGCCGATCTGCTGACCGACACCTTCCGTGCGCAGATCCTGCGTGTGCTTGGCTTCCGTGTGCAGGTGATGGAGTTTGTTTCGGCTGAAGCCACGGCGCGAAACATCCTGCTGCGGGCCGAATTCGGCGTGAAACCGGGTCAGCAGTCCGCCGTGAGTGAGTATCTGGAACTGCGTGATTTCTGGAAGGTGACCCCTTGGCTGGAAACGCGCATGGCCGGCCTGATGAACAAGTATCTCACCCGGTACTGAGCGCACGCGGGGATCTCGCCCATCCGTCGGGTTCGGAAAATCGAGTCTCGAGTTCGGATTATCGAGATTGCGTATCGGTTGTTATAGGCGTATTTTCATGCCGTGTGATCATCGTTTATCCTTGGGCAGAGGGAGGCGAGCATGACAGTCAGGGGAGTAGGCATGAAGGCGCGTCTGGTGGTCGGTCTCGTGAGTATGGCCGTGACAGCGCGCGCTGCGGAGGTTCATAAAGCGGACAACGAGGACGCGCTCGCGCTCGGTTCAAGTTGGGTCGGCGGGGTGGCACCGGGCGGAGACGACACGGCGGTTTGGGACGGTGATCTGACCCCCAACGCCACCAACTGGATGTACGGCTTGGGTGGGGACGTGTCTTGGGGCGGTATCCGGGTGACCAACCGGACCGGTTTCTTGGTCGTGACCAACGACGGCTCGCGGCTCTCGCTCGGTGCGGGCGGTATGGATATGACCGTTCAAGTGGATATTTCGGACAGCCGGGTGTCCCTTGATGTGCCGATTACCTTGGCCGCGCCTCAGACCTGGCGATCATTTGGCTTAGTCGGTAATAATTTCTGGCAGTCAGTGGATGGAACGGGCCCGCTGACGCTGGAGTCGGGGTGGTTCGCGTTTTATGAGCCGTTGACAATGTCCGGCGGTATCAAAGTGACTGAGGGTTCGGAGGTGTATATTCGGTCGAACGCCGTAGTGAACGGGGCGGTTTCAGTCAGTGGCGGTAGCACGCTGGTGGTCAACAAGCCGGCAGCGACCGAGTGGCGGCAGAGTTTCACGTCCGGCAGTGTCACCAATGACGGCATTTTTGTTTTCGGTCGGCCGGTGGGCAGTGCGGCGACCACACAAGCCACGGTGGCGCTGAAAGCGGATGATCGTCTGGTGCGGGCGACCGTGATAGACAACCGGACCTGCGGCCGGATCAACATTCTTGAGAACGACGTGCGAATGGATGGCGGGGAAATCGCCGCGAACTGGTGGTACCTCTATTCTGGGTCATATACACAGGCTCAGGGCTCCGCCTATTCGGAGTACGCGATGTACGTGGGCTTCGACACAGGCGGGCCCGCTGCCTCCCGTACCGTCGCGATAGAGGGCGGCACACTGGATGTGCGCCGTTTCCACATTGGTGCTATGAGTTCGGAGAACCAGCCGGGTGTGCTGGAAATCCGTGGCGGTGAGGTACAGGCCGTGCGGGCGGCCAGTTCCCAGTACACTGGAATCGACTTGGCCGCCGTAAAAACCGATGGTGAATGGAGAGCCGTCCCGGTGTCGGGCGCCGAATTGCTTGTGTCCGGCGGGTCGCTGCGGACCATTCAGATCGGTTACGGCAGTACCGAAGCCGTGCGCGACAGCACGTGGAACGTGACAAACGGCTACGCACGTTTCACCTTGATCGGCGGCGAGGTGACGGTCGGTTCCTACGGGATCGGCCCGCACGCGGTATGGAACCGGGTTTCCGGCATCCCGCAAGAGTGCGCGACCGCATGGTACGAGACGCTGTTTTCGGGCGGTACGCTAGGTGCCTATGCCTCCTACATAAACCGGGCGAATACGCGGTTGAGCAACGCGCACGGCGGAGTGACCTTCCGGGCGGCGGACACCGACGGGACGCCGTACACGATCACGCAAAAGGGGGTGCTTTACGGGACGGGCGGTCTGCGCAAGACAGGCGCCGGCACGTTGGTTTTGGCCAGTCCTGTGAACACCTACACCGGTAAGACCGTAGTGGCCGAGGGAACGTTGAGCCTCGATGTTTTTTCTGGTGTCATGACCGCCCGCTGGACGGCGGACAACCTGGTGGTGTCACCTGGCGAAGCGGTCACGGAATGGCCCTGCGAGTTGGGCGAATCGTCTTGGAGTTTCTCGCACGCGCTGGCGGTCTCGATTCGTTCGACCTCGACAGCGCCGATCCTTGCGCCCGAGATGATGAACGGCCACAAGGCGGTGCGCTTCAATGGTAGTACCGACGCGCTGGGAATGAGTGGCCTGTTGACCACAACGCCGGTGAACAACGCAAACAAGCTGACGGTCGCGGCGGTCGTGCGGCCGCGTGGGCCGGGCAAGGGTGACGGCTCGCAGATCGTGAACGCGGCCGGTATCGTCGGTTCGCAGATGACGGGGGGCGGAGGTGGCCTCTGGGGACTGGCGATCAACCAGAACGGTGCGGTCGGATCCGGTGTCAGCCTCAATAACTTGGCGTGGACGGTGGTCTGGGACAGCACCACCAATGTCGTCGACAGCCGTCCGCATGTGGTGATCTACACGTGGGCGCAGGGGACTGAACTCACGATCAACATCGACGGCGCGCGCACGCGGCTGACCAGCGGGGTGCCGGGAAATCTGCTGGCCAAGACCCGCATGCTGATGGGATCGAACGAGAACGGTCTCGGCTTTGACGGTGACATCGCGGAGATCCGGTTTTACAAGAATGCCGCCTTATCCGATGCCGAGCAGGACATGCTCGGCACCTTGCTGGCCGACACCTATGGTGCGGCCTACGTGGCGGGCGGCTGGACGTCCATCCCCGTGTCGGTTCCGGATTCGTCTGCGGTGTGGTCGCCCGACACCTTGACGGGTGCTCCCGGCGACGAGCTGGCCGAGTGGCCCAGCACCAACGGCGTGTGGAAGTTCTCATCGGCGTTGGCGACCACGATCGGCGGCACCTACACGCCGAAACGGACTTTCGACGCGCCGACCATCGGCACGTCACTGATGAACGGTTACCGCGTGGCCTCGTTCAACGGTGTCACGGATGCAATGGCCTTGACCGGTAATGCACCGACACCGACTTCAGGCGCTACCGACTTGACGGTGGCAGTGGTGATGCGTAACGATGCCGTCGGCGTCGGCGGCTACGCGAACGACTGGCGTTCCGGCACCGCCGGGATCATCGGCAGGGCGTTTTTATTTGAACTGGGCTCGCGCGTTGTTTATCAGGGAAACACT
>DAOTKE010000138.1:0-8498 GCA_035449085.1 Kiritimatiellia bacterium
GCCCTCCCCCCTCGCGCTTCCCAGCATCTCGACCCCCTTGATTTGGAACCGCTGAGGTGATCCTTACTCGGTTGTTCCATGCCAGACTATTGCATAAGATTAATAATGCGTCCATTGTATCGTTCCGTTTTCTTTTTTGTATAATTTCATCAGTCTGGTTGAGCTTCACACATGAGGGCCGTCAAGCGGTATTCCAACGGGATCAGTTCCTCTTCCGCGAACCATTTCTTTTTGGCGATCACCAATAGGATCGCGATTCCACTTTTCAAAGTATTCTTGAACGATTAAAATTCGCGGCCCAAAAAGGAGCCCCCATGCAACAGCCTTGCTGGATCGCCATTCTTGACTTCGGTTCGCAGTATACGCAGCTCATCGCCCGGCGCGTGCGTGAGCAGCAGGTTTACTCGGAAATTATTCGCTTTGACACGCCCGCCGCCCGATTGTTGGAGCGGAAGCCGGCCGGCATCATCCTCTCCGGCGGCCCGAACAGTGTGTTTGAGGACGGGGCGCCCATCTGCGATCCTGCGATCTTTGAGCTCGGCATTCCGGTGCTGGGTATCTGTTATGGCATGCAGCTCACGGCCAAACTCCAAGGCGGCACGGTCAAACCGGGCTTGCACCGTGAATACGGCCATACACGGATCGGCACCGACATCGCCTGCGACCTGTTCGCCGATCTGCCTTCCGAGTTTAACGTCTGGATGAGCCACGGCGATCAGGTTGAGGTGCTGCCGCCCGGCTTTTCTGTCTCGGCGCGCTCACTCTCCTGCCCGCACGCGGCCATGTTCAACGCGGCGCGCAAGACCTATGCCTTGCAGTTCCACCCCGAGGTGGTCCACACCCAGCACGGCACCGAGATCTTGCGTAACTTCCTTTTCAAGGTCTGCGGTTGTACGGGCGATTGGCAACTCTCTTCCTGGGTCGATGACACGGTTGAGAAACTGAAGCGTCAGGTCGGCGACGAGCATGTGGTGCTCGGCCTGAGCGGCGGCGTGGACTCCTCCGTCGTGGCGGTGTTGCTGCACCGCGCCATCGGCGACCGGCTGCACTGTATCTTCGTGGACAACGGGCTGCTGCGTTACGGTGAGGACCGTCAGGTCGAGTCGATGTTCCGCGCCAAGCTCGGCATGGATCTGCACGTGATCAATGCGCGCGAGCGCTTCTACAGTGCGCTCAAAGGTGTGACCGACCCAGAACAGAAGCGCAAGATCATCGGCCGCGAGTTCATTGAAGTGTTCGCCGAAGAGGCCCGCGCCTTCAAGAACTGCAAGTTCCTCGGGCAAGGCACCATTTATCCGGACGTCATCGAGAGCGAAAGCCCGCTAAAAGGGCCGAGCCAGACCATCAAGAGCCACCACAACGTTGGCGGCCTGCCGCCGGATCTGAAGTTCGAGCTGGTCGAACCGCTGCGCGAGCTGTTCAAGGATGAGGTGCGCGCCGTGGGCCGCGTGCTGGGCATGGACAGCGAACTGCTCGACCGCCAGCCCTTCCCCGGGCCCGGACTGGGCGTCCGCATCCTTGGCGAGGTCACGGCCGAACGCGTAGCCCTGCTCCAGCAGGCCGACCTGCGCGTGCAGGAAGAGATCCGCAAGCTCCCGGACTACCGCACAATCTGGCAGTCCTTCGCCGTCCTGCTGCCCGTGAACTCTGTCGGTGTCATGGGCGACCAGCGCACCTACGAAAACGTCTGCGCCCTGCGTATCGTGGACAGCATTGACGCCATGACGGCGGACTGGACGCGCGTGCCCTACGACACGCTGGCGCGCATCTCAAACCGCATCATCAACGAGGTGCGCGGCATTAACCGCGTGGTGTTTGACATCAGCTCCAAGCCGCCCGCCACCATTGAGTGGGAGTGAGGCAGACAACCGCGCGGACGGCATCGGAGACGGTTCCCGCCCCTACCCGTTCAGCGTCCAGCCGGCGCGGTACTCGCGGCTGAGCAATGCGTTCGCCTCAGCGCTGTTCGTCACGCGCCCGGCCTGGCCGTCATACTCGAGCTTCTTGCCGACCCGGTAGGCCACCAGACCGAGGCACATCTGCTCGATCATGTTCGCGCTGTACTCGAAATCGCACGCGGTCTTGAGCGACGGATTCTTGCAGGCATTGATCCACTGCTTCTGGAAATGTCCCACCGAAGGCAGCAGCGCCTCTTTGGCGCGTGGCTTGTAGTAGGTTAGACTACCGTCCTTGCCCAGCGGGATCAACACGCGTGAGGTGAAGTCCGCCACCAGAATGCCTTCGGTGCCCTTGAACATCGCCCCGTGGCCGATCTTGTTGATGTCCACATATGAACTGGGCGGATTCGGCATCGCGCCGCCCTGATACCACGAAAGGGTGATCGGACCGCGCCAACTGTTGGCGGGATGCTCAAACTTCATCTCGGCCTTGACCGGCGTCACATCGGGATTGAACGGATCACCCTTGGCTTCAGCGGAGGTCGGCAGGCCGCAGTCCACGGCGTTCCACAGGAGATCCATCGTGTGGCTGCCCATGTCGCCGATCTGGCCGGTGCCGAAATCCCAGTACATGTTCCACTTCAGGCAGTTTGCGCCCGGCCCACCCGCGAAGTATTCGGGATTGTACGGATGGTCGGTTTTGACAGGTCCCAGCCACAAGTCATAGTGCAGACCTGCCGGCGGTGTTCCCTCGGCGGGCAGGTAACCGGGTTTGGGAATCTGACGGTTGCCCCAGGCGTAGGCGCTCTTCAGTTCACCGATCGCGCCGTCGCGCAGCATCTCGGCGATCCGGTTGAAGTTGTCGTGCGCATGGCGCTGCATGCCGACCTGCGTCGCGAGCTTACCCTTCTTGGGCAGCCAGTTGGCGCGGACCACGCGCGCCTCTTCCACCGTGATTCCCAGCGGCTTCTCAAGATAGACGTGCATGCCGCGGTTCAACGCCCAGTTGGCGACAAAGGCGTGCGTGAAATCGGTCGTGCAGATGACCACCGCATCAATGTCTTTCTGCTCCAGACACTTGCGCCAGTCAACGTATGTCCTCGCGTTCGGGAAGCGTTTGACCGCGTCTACCAGATTGCGTTCCCAGCAGTCGCACAGCGCCACGACATTCTCATCCGCAATGGAATCGAAATGTGCCAGCCCCCGGCCCCACGTGCCGATCAGCGCGATGTTGAGCTTGTTGTTCGCCGGATTTGCGCGCAGGCCCCCCGGCAGGATAATCAGTCCCGCGCCGGTCGTGACCGCTGACTTCAAGAAATCCCTACGTTTCATCCTCTATCCTCCTCGTGTGTTGCCTGAACGTTGCGCGTTGAAAGATCCCATCAGTCGCTCGCGACATGATCGCCCGACGGATGGCCCTTACCCGAAATAATGATCGTGGCTGAGTCTACGCCCACGGCACACGGAAAGCAACCTTCGGTTTTTCACGGCCCCAACCGGACCGCAGCCGCGCGTCCAGCTCCGTCCACGTGGGCACACCGCTCGTCGCATCGGGCTGTTCAACACTGGCCGAGCCCACCGCTACGGCAGAGCGCACGCATTCGGCAGGGCCGAGGCCCTTGGCCACGCCAGCCAGCAGTCCCGCGACCGTGCAGTCACCCGAGCCGGTCGTCCCGGCCACCTTCGCGTCAAAGCAGGGCGCGAAAAATTCGGCACCGGCCCAGCTCTCGCAGGCATCCGGTGTGAAACAGCCGCACGCCGCAAGCCGTTGTGTGTCGGGCGTGACGCGCAGATACGCGCCCTGGCTGCCGAGTTTCAGCATCACCACGGCCACGCCCATCGCCAGCAGCTCGCCGGCCAGCGCACGCACGTCATCCTCAATCAAGCCCCCCATCGGCACGCCCTCGGCGGCCTTGTTCCGCACCGCCAGCCCCCGCTCGCGATGCAGCATGAACACGATCTCGTCCAGGCTGGGCGCGAAGATATCGACCGACGGCAGCGCCTTTGCCAAGATACCGCGCCAGTCCGCCTCCCCGGCAGGCGAAGCCGGATCAGGCAACGCCATATCCAGCGATGTGGCCAGCCCGCACGCCTTCACCGCGCTGAAGAGACGCGCCAGTTCATCCCCCTGGCTGTAGAACGCGCGCATCAGCGGCGGATACCCGAAGTGGAAGAGCTGCATCCCCGCCAGCAACTCGGGCGTCACATCAGCAGCGCGAAACGTGTCGTTCGCACCGGAGCAATGCAGGAAAATACGGTCGATTCCCGGCGGGTTGACCACCACCGTGTAAGAGGTGGCGACCGCCGGATCCACGATCATCGTTTCGACCAGCGTCTTGTCGAGGCGGCTGAAATAGTCGCGCACCGCCATGCCGAACGCATCGTCCCCGACCTTGCCCATCAGCCGCACCGGCAGCCCCAGCCGCTTCAGCGCCAGGCCGGTGTTCGACACCGAACCGCCGGTCGAGAGCACCGCAGGCCCCATCTCCACCAGCTTGCCCGGCTGCATCACCGCGTCGAGGGTCGGTGCGCCGCGCAGGAACGTCGGGATGATATCGAGGCAGACGTGCCCCGCCGCCACAATTTTCAAGTCGCTCATCGAACCGATCCTCAGTGCATATCCACGACCACCTCACCGATGCCGCGGCGCAGGTAGTTGAACTGGACGTTGGGGTGATCCGCCAGCAGCGACATCGGCACGCTGCTGTCCGGGATGCGTTTGGAAATCATCAGCGCGGTCAGGCGCATGCCGAACGGATTGTCATGGTGGCCGGGATGCCAGATCGACACCTTGTCTGCTTTCCATGTCTCCACCGGGCCCACAGTCGCGGCGCGCGTCGGCACCATCGCGACATTGCCGCCGCCCGAAGTCCGCGCGTTCTGGATGATGGTGACCGGATGCAGATCAACAAGGCGCGTGGAGAGCTTACGGTACTCAGCCGGCGATGGCGGCGCATCCACGTAGGCCCCTTCGCGCTTGGGCGGATCATTGAACGCCCAATGCTTGATTTCGCCCTGTCCGCCCTGCATCAGCAGACACCTGATCTGATCGTAGGTGCGCGCGTAAGCCGCCAGATCGCCGGTCGGGAAATGCATGTTCTTTGCGGGCATGCGCAGCTTCGGCAGAATCCGGTCGAAACACATGTCGCGGTCGCACTTGGCAAATGAGAGCGGATGCTTTGGCGAAACGGCCTTGCCGTTTTCGACCCACTCGTCCATGCCCCAGAAATGCGCGTCATGCAGTTTCAGCCCGATCGCATTCACAATGCGGGCCACCAGCGGAAGCTGTTCGGTCGGACCGATCGGGCCGCACACGCCAACCGGATTGTCAGGCGTGGCCTTGCGCCAGGCCTCGACATACTCCAGCGCTTCGGCCGTGTAGAACTCCTCAACCGTGTCATAGATACAGACCTTGAATCCCGGCCGCGAAAGCTCCAGCAGATCCTTGGCGGTAAGCGCCGCCGCATCATTCAAGATCTCGCTGTCCAACGTCGTGTAGTCCCACCATCCCGGTGCCAACTTGCTGATTGCTCGTGCCATGTCTCGTCTCCTTACTTCACTTGTTTCAGAAAGGGTGCCAACGCCGTTTCCAGCGGCGCATAGTCGGGTGCACAATAGCCCATGTGGTTGTGGCGGCGCCAGCCCTCCGCGAACTCACAACCGCCATAACGCCGGCCGACCTCGCGCGCCGCATCGACCATGCTTTCCACATACGATCCCATGCCCTGCGTCGCGTCCAACCATTCGCGCTGGCTGGTGTGGCATGCCAGCATGGCGCGGCGCTGCGCCATCACGCTGCTCACGTCGATGCAGAATTCCGGCACGATCGGCACGCGCTGCATGTCCATCAGCGCATGCGGCAGCGAGTGATAGACCGCCACCGGCTTGTTGGTGGCCGGCTGCGGCGGATCGGTGATATAGCTGGGCAGACAGCGGTTGAACGCGGCGGATGAAGCCAGGCGCGACGCGTACTCATGATCTTCCATGTAATCGTAACGTGAAAGCGTCAGCAGGATGTCGGGCTGGATCTCGCGGATCACAGCGGAGACCTTGGCCAGTGAGGCGGCATCATAGAAGATGCCCGTGTCATCAAAAAACGGCGGATGCCAGATCGCGCCGGCCACTCGCGCCGCCTCCTGCGCCTCCAGCGCCCGCACGCGCGCCGCCTCCTCTTTGCCGTAGACCTGCGAGCCGTAGCAGCCGTTGGCCAGGTTACAGACGTGGATCTCCGCATCGGCCTGTTTCAATAACAGCAGCGTGCCGCTCATCATGAATTCAATGTCGTCCGGATGCGCCGCCATCGCCAGCGCGATCAGGGGCTTGTCCTGTTTGGTGCCATTCGGTCCCATACTTGTCCTTTCATTCAAAAGGGGTGACAATCACATGCTCGGGCGGGATCCAGACCGCCGCCGGCTCGCCTTCGCGACGGCGTCCCGCCACCGGGTTCAGTTCGACAGCGGTCAATACGCAGGGCGCACCGCCATCAGCCGACGCCACCTCGACCCGATGCTGCGCCACCTCGCCCAGATACACACTCTCAATAAACTGTCCGCGCAACAGGTTGCCGGACGGCACATCCGGCGACATGTACAGGCCCAACGCTTCCGGCCGCAGGCAGAGCGTCACGCAATCTCCTGCCTGCGTCCCCTGTGGCGCTCGCGCGGCATGCAGCATCCCGATACGCGTCGACACCCGCACGCCCGGGCCCGCTCCAGCCTCGATGCGTCCTTCAATGAACGTACCCTCGCCGATAAACCCGGCGACAAAACGGTTGACCGGCGCACGGTAGACCTCTTCAGGCGTTCCCGTCTGCTCGACCACACCGTCGCGCATGACAGCAAGGCGGTCGGCCACCGAGAGTGCCTCTTTCTGGTCATGCGTGACATAGATTGCGGTGAGGCCAGCCTGCTTGCAGATGCGGCGGATCTCCATGCGCATCTCCAGCCGCAGCTTGGCGTCCAAATTCGAAAGCGGCTCGTCCAGCAGCAGGCAGCGCGGCCGAATGACCAGCGCGCGCGCCAGCGCGACGCGCTGCTGCTGGCCGCCCGAAAGTTGGTTGGGGCGCACCTTGGCACGGTCGGACAGATGGACCAGTTCCAGCGCCTCCCCCACCCGCCTGCGCACCTCGGTGCGCGGAACCTTGCGCATCTTAAGGCCGAAGGCCACGTTCTCCTCAACCGTCATGTGCGGCCACAGCGCATAACTCTGGAACATCATGCCGGTGTCACGACGGTGCGGCGGCAGCACGGTCACATCGACGTCGCCGATCAGGATGCGGCCACTCTCCGGACGGTAGAACCCGGCGATACAGCGCAGCAGCGTGGTCTTGCCGCAGCCGCTCGGCCCCAGTAGGAAGAAAAGCTCGCCGGGCTGTACCTCCAGCGAAACCTCTTTCAACGCCGTAAAAGTGCCGAACACCTTGACCACGCGTTCAACCGTGACGGAAACCGCCATCCCGTATTTTCCCCTTCCGCACCGCCTCCCAAATAAACCAAAACAAGGCGACGCACAGGGAGCTTTTTACGGCATTTCGGCCAGAAGATCAAGGGTGTACTCGCAGGGTGTACGGGTGCGCGTCAAAATAGTTTGATGGTTAAGTGGCAGGATTGTTCGCAAGTGGCGCCTCAGTTGTCCTGACATGGCGATACAATGACACACCGAGAAACCGCTCCGCAACTCACGGATGTCTGGAAATTCATACTCAAAAACTGGGGGGAGATGCATCTTCTTGTTCGGTAGAGATGCCGAGAAGTAAAACAATATGACGTGCCTTCATAAGCGGAACCTCCTCATGGTTGTGGTATACGCGCCTTGAAGCTGGTCGCAGGAACAGGACGATCCCATCCGGGAACACTAACAGTGGGACGTGCTACAGTGCCCCCCGTGGCTTCGATAAGACCAGCCACCTGAAGCCGAAGTAGACGAGACCGGTGGCGTCGCGCTCCTTGCTGGAGAAGGTGAAACGGGGCGTGTAGGTGCCGGTGGCGGAGAGTTGTTCTCCAAACGTTGTATAGGAGTATTCGCCCACCACGTTTCCGGCGGCGTCGGTGGCCATGACCACGTCGCCGCGCCAGTTGCTGTGGAGATAGGTCGTGGTTGCTGTACCGCCGGAGAAGCGGGTCTCGGCAACGAGGCTGCCCACGTCACCCGCGATGCCGCTGCCGCGGGTGAAGTATTCGCGGATTGAACCGTCGGCGTTGGCGGTGGCGATGATCTCCATGCCGTCCCAGATGTAGAGCGTGAGCAAGCCGGACTCGGCCTTGGCGATTCGGCGGCCGTGCTGGTCGTACCAGTAGAGGGAAACCGCGCCGCTGACCGCGTTGGAGACACAGGCGAGGTTGCCCTCGCAGTCGTAAGCGAGGGAGTCACCGGACGGTAAGTTTGTGATCGAGCCGTTTGCGTCATTACCAATGGCTGTCATCACCTTGTTGACGCTGAACTCGGAGAGGCGGAAGGACGGGGCTTGTCCGTCCTGATCGATGCGGAACTGGATGCGGACGAGGCCGTTGCTCATGGGGTGCATCGGGACGTTGGGCGCGATCCAACGGCCTGACGCGTCCCGCTCGGCGTTCACCGGAGGCTTTGCCGCCGTCGGGTAGC
>DAOTKE010000139.1:0-8497 GCA_035449085.1 Kiritimatiellia bacterium
AAAACGTTTATCAAGTAAGTTAAGGAAAGGTATCATATTATGTCTACTCGACAACGTGTTCAGATCGTTTTGGCCGTGAGTGCGTCAGCCGGGCTTGCGTGCGCGCAGGCGCTGGTCTCTTCAGAGTTTGTCTGCGATCCTTTGCCGACACCGCAGTGTCACGCATCGACCCTTGTGGAAACCTCAGAAGGGATGGTGGCGGCGTGGTTCGGCGGCACGCGCGAGAAGCATCCGGATGTTGGTGTCTGGTTGGCGCGGCGGGAGAGCGGACGGTGGCTGCCCGCGCGGGAGGTGGCCAACGGCGTGCAGCCGGATGGCACGCGGCATCCCTGCTGGAACCCGGTGCTGCATGCCGCAAAAGACGGTGCGTTGACACTGTTCTTCAAGGTCGGGCCGGACTGCACGTGGTGGTGGGGTGAACGCATGGTCTCGCGCGACAACGGGCGCACATGGTCCAAACCGGAACGGCTGCCGAACGGCATGATCGGGCCGATCAAGAATAAGCCGCTGGCACTGCCCGACGGACGCGTGCTGTGCGGGGCCAGCACGGAGTTCGGTCCGTGGCTCGTGCATGTCGAGACGATAGACGGCGCAGGCGCGACGTGGTCGCGGACCGGCCACCTGCACGGACGGCACATCAACGCGATCCAGCCCAGTTTTTTGATGCATCCGCATAACCTGCTGCAGATGGTGGGGCGGACAAAAGAACGGCGGGTATTCTCGATCTTTTCCAAGGACATGGGACGGACATGGGGCGAGATGACGTTGCTGGATGTGCCGAATCCGAACGCGGGGACGGATGCGGTGACACTCAAGGACGGGCGGCATCTGCTGGTCTGCAACCCGGTCGAGAAGGGCCGGACTCCGCTGGCGGTGATGCTTTCCGAGGACGGACTCCGCTGGCGTGAAGCGCTGATTCTTGAAAACGCGCCGGCGGCAGAATTTTCGTATCCCGCCGTGATCCAGGCTGCGGACGGGCGCGTGCATGTCACCTACACCTGGAAACGGACGAACGTCAAACATGCGGTCATCGACGCATCGCAACTGAAATAGAGCAGGGCTGTGAAAGGGAGGGTGGGTATGGGCATCTGCGCGCGAGTCTGGATCATGATCGGTATCGCCGCCATCGCGGCCGGCACGCGGGCGGAAACGGCGTGGCGTGTCAGGCCGCTGGCCGACGACTATGTGGTGGTGTGCGAATCGCACTCGCCATCGAATGTGTATTGCTACACGCCGGGACTGGCCGTCGCTGCGCAGGGCCGACTGGTGGCGACCATGGATTTCGGCGGTTCGGGTTGGAAAAAAGGAGAGCCGCGCGGGCGGATCTTCGTGTCGGACGACCGCGGCAAGAGTTGGGCGCAGCGCGCGTCTTTCCCGTTCGGCCACGCGCGGCCGTTCAGGGCGGGCGCGGCGCTGTATGTGCTGGGACAGGCCGGAGACCTGATGGTGGTGCGGTCCGACGATAACGGCGAAACCTGGTCGGAGCCGGCCCGATTGACCGACAAGCAACACTGGCACCAATCAGCGTGTAACGTCTGGACCGCCAACGGGTGCGTCTATCTGGTCATGGAACGGCGCGTGACGCAGGCGATCCAATCGTGGCCGGTCGGCGAGCTCGCGCCGGTCTTGCTGCGCGGCCGGCTGGACGCCGATCTCACGCGGCGCGAAAACTGGACGTTCGCCTCGGAACTGTCGTTCCGCGACACCGTCCCGAACATCGAAAGAGATCCCGCTCTTGATTTTTTCGGTGTGCCGTTCTACGACTCCGCCTATCCGCGCGGGTCGCTGCCTGCGCCGCGCCGCAACAGCGCTCCGATCGGGTGGCTTGAAACCAATGTGATCCAGTTCACCGATCCCGGCCACTTCTGGCATGACCCCTCCGGCAAGACCTTTCATCTCTGGATGCGCGCGCACACCGGCGGCACCGGTTACGCGGCGCTCGCCAAAGTGGTGGAGCGGGCCGATGGCAGCATGGTGACTTTGCTGGAAAAAGTGCCGTCCGGCAAGACCGCGCTCTTTCTGCCCTGCCCCGGCGGCCAGATGCGTTTTCATGTGCTGTACGACGAGCCGACGCGGCTCTTCTGGCTGCTCAGCACGCAGGCGACCGATTCCATGACGCGCGCGGAGCTGTTGCCGGCGGACAGGTACAATTTGCCGAACAACGAGCGCCACCGTCTGCAACTCCATTTTTCCAAGAACATGGTGGACTGGTGTTTCGCGGGACTGGTGGCCACCGGGAAGACGCCGCGCGAAGCCCGCCATTACGCTTCCATGGTGATCGATGGAGACGACTTGCACGTGTTGTCGCGCAGCGGTGACAGCCGGGCCAAAAGCGCGCATGACGGGAATTTGATCACGTTTCATACCGTGCGGGGTTTCAGGAATCTGGTGTATTAGTGCCTTGCGGCTCGACAAGCACAATAAAAAACAAGTTGTTTCTCACACGAAGCCACGAAGGGCACGAAGGTGGATGCCGTTTTAAAAGAAGCCTTTGTGGCCTTTGTGCCTTTGTGTGAGATTGAATTGGGTTGCGGGCTTCGCCCGCGTTAGTATTCAGGATAAGGAAGAGAGCATGTTGACGAAACCGTTGAAAGGGGTGGTGCCGCCGATGGTCACCCCGCTGTTGGACAATCATACACTCGACGCGAAGGGGCTTGAACGCCTGGTCGAACACATCTTAAGCGGGCATGTGCACGGATTATTTCTGCTGGGAACGACTGGCGAGGCACCTGACCTGAGCTATGAACTCCGACATGAGCTGGTGCAACGGGTCTGCGGACAGGTCGGCGGGCGCGTGCCTGTGATGGTCGGCATCACCGACACGGTGTTCTCCGAGAGCGTGCGCCTGGCCGAGAGCGCGGCCCGTGCCGGTGCAGAGGGCGTTGTCGCGGCACCGCCCTACTATTTTACCCCGGGGCAGCCCGAGCTGGTCGAGTATTACATGCATTTGGCGAACAGCCTGCCGCTGCCGCTGTTTCTCTACAACATGCCGTCGCACACCAAAGTGATGATCGACCCTTATACGGTGCGCGCCCTCGCGGAGAATGGCAACATCGTGGGGCTGAAAGACAGTTCCGCTAACATCGTCTATTTCAACACCGTGCGTCATCTGTTGCGCGAGCGCACCGATTTCTCAATACTGATGGGGCCGGAGGAGGCGCTCGGTGAGGTGGTGCTGATGGGCGGGCACGGTGGCGTGTGCGGTGGGGCGAACCTCTTCCCCGCGCTCTTTGTCGAGACGTACGATGCGGCGGTCGCGGGCGATGTGGGCCGCGTGCGCGAGCTGCAGGAGCGTATCATGAAGGTCAGCGGCGCGCTGTATGGCGTGGGGCGTCACGTTTCGAGTTTTCTGAAGGGCGTGAAGTGTTCGTTGGACCTGATGGGCATCTGTAATGATTTCATGGCCGAGCCGTTCAGCCGCTTCCGCGAGGAGGAGCGGTCGATCATCCGTAGCCGCCTGTTGGCGCTCGGGGCTAACGTCGTTAAGGAGTGACCGTCTGTATCGCCATGAACTTACCGCTTGTTGATCTTCTGGTGTTCGTAGCCTACCTGGTCGGCGTGACCGTGTTTGGCTGTTCGTTTTATTTCCGGCGCGGCACGGCCGACGCGGCCGACACCTTCACCTCCGGCGCCGGACGCCTGCCAGCCTGGGCGGTGGGCATGTCGATCTTTGCGACGTTCGTCAGCAGCATCAGCTTCTTGGGGCTGCCGGCCAAAGCGTATGCCGGAAACTGGAATGCGTTTGTATTCAGTCTGTCGATCCCTGTCGCGGCATGGATGGCGGTGCGTTTTTTTGTGCCGCTATACCGCAGTCTGAACAGCGCCTCGGCCTATAGCTATCTGGAGACGCGTTTCGGGCCGTGGGCGCGCGTCTACGCCTCGCTCTGCTACTTGGTGACGCAGGTCGCGCGCATGGGCACGATTCTCTATCTGTTGGCGCTGCCGATGAATGCGTTGCTGGGGTGGTCGGTGCCGTTGCTGATTATCGTGGCCGGCGCGGGCACGCTGCTTTATTGCGCGATGGGCGGTATTCAGGCTGTCATTTGGACGGACGCCGTACAGGGGATCGTTCTGATCGCGGGCTCGTTGCTCTGCCTTGCGGTGCTGCTCGTCGCGATGCCGCAGGGGATCGGACAAGCGTGGGAGATCGCGGCGTCGGCCGGAAAGATGAGTCTGGGAAGCGGGTCGTTGACAGACTGGGGCCACGAGACCTTCTGGGTCTGCCTGATCTACGGGATCTTCATCAACGTGCAGAATTACGGCATCGATCAGAACTACATTCAACGGTATATCACGGCGCGCGACCACCGTGACGCGGTACGTTCGACCCTGTTCGGCTCGCTGCTCTATGTGCCGGTCTCCTTTCTGTTTTTTCTGATCGGCACCGCGATGTTCGCCTACTACCAGGCGCGGCCGGATCTGCTTCCGGCTGAGATCGCGGCGCGTCCCGATCAGATCCTGCCCTTTTTCATTGTCAAAGGATTACCGGTCGGGATTACCGGACTTTTGATCGCCGCGATTTTCGCGGCCGGCATGAGCACGGTTTCCACCAGCCTCAACAGCGGCGCGACGATTGTGCTCGAGGATTATTTCAAACGGTTTGTGGACCCCGGTGTGCGCGGCCTGCGCGCGTTGCGCGTTTTGCAGGCGGCGACCGTGGGATTGGCGGTGCTGGGCGTGGGCTGCGCGCTGGCGATGATGCGCGTCAAGAGCGCGCTCGATGCGTGGTGGGCGATGCAATCCATTTTTAGCGGCGGCATGCTCGGCCTGTTTCTGCTGGGGTATTTTTGCCGGAGGGCGCGGAACGCCGAGGCGGCGGTCGGCGTGGTGCTGGGTGTGCTAATGATCGCGTGGGTGTGCGTGTGGCAGAAGACGTGGCCGCTGCCGGTGACGATCCATCAAAACCTGTCGATCGTGCTGGGCACGACGGTTATCTTTTTGACCGGTTTTCTGCTGGCTGTCTGTTTCCGTACAAAAAACAAGATGAATGAACGAAGGGGATGACATGCGTCGAATCATTCAAGTGGTATTGGGGGGAGTGCTCTGTGCGGTGGCGGTTTCCGCTGGCGATGCGGCACGTGAGGTACGGGAGGAGACCGAAACGTTGATCATCAGCGGGCGGGGGTGGACACTCCAGCCGCTGGCGAACGGCAAACAGGCTTTTTCCAATCGTCCGTATGTTTGGGCCGATCTGCCGCGCGACACGTCGGCGTGGCGCTACACGCAAACCGCAGGGGGTGAGCCGGCGATCGTGAAGGTGGAGGCTCGGCGCACGACAACGGTCTACATGGCGTGTGATATTGCCGATCCTGACGCGCGTCTTGACGGTTGGGCACCGGTTTCGGGAATCACGTTCCGCTATACCGACGGGGGGCGCACCCAGATGCATGTGTATGAACGCCAGCTTCAGACCGGTGAACGCGTGCGGGTGCCGCAGGGCTCATGGACCGGCGGGTTGCTTTTGCTGGGGATGGCATTCAACGGTGTCGGTACGTTCGAACGCATGGCCTACAATCACCCGGGGTTGAAGGTCGATCTGGGCGTCGGACTTTGGGCGTGGCCGTTGCCGATGGATGTGGATGACGACGGCGACCTCGATATGGTGGTTGCCTGTCCAGATAAGCCCTATAACGGCGTCTATGTGTTTGAGAATCTGAGTGGACGGACTTCGCCACGCAAGTGGATGTTCGGTTTGGACGCCGCGGCGCGCATGCCGGTGTTCCGGCAGACGCGTCGTTTGAGTCGCGCGCCTTCTAACATGCAGGTGAGCTTTGTTGATGGCGTGCCGCATGTCCTGTCTCCGGCCAGGACGTATCCAGCGTTCAAGCAGTTAGGGGCCGCGCAGGAGGTCAAGATCGAGGGAGCGAACATTAAGTCAAATATCCACACGAATCGCGTGCGCGCCAACTTGTGGCGCGTTGTTGATTACGATGGTGACGGTGCGCAGGATCTCATCGTGGGCGTTGGCGATTGGAGCGAGTATGGCTGGGACAATGCCTATAATGCCGACGGTGTCTGGACCAACGGCCCGCTGCGCGGACTGGTCTACTGGCTGCGCAATCGCGGCACAACCAAACAACCTGATTACGCCCCGGCCACGTTGATCATGGCGGCAGGCCGTCCACTCGAGGTTTACGGGTGTCCTTCGCCGAATTTCGCGGATTGGGATGGAGATGGCGATCTGGACGTGATTTGCGGTGAGTTTCTGGATGGGTTCACCTACTTTGAAAATATCGGCACACGCCAGCAACCGGAATATGCGGCGGGACGCCGGCTGATGGGTGCCGACCGTAAGCCGCTTGTGATGGATCTGGAGATGATTACGCCGACAGCGATCGACTGGGATGGAGATGGTGATCTGGACCTGATCTGCGGGGATGAGGATGGCCGAGTGGCTTTCATTGAGAATACGGGGCGTTTCTGCGCCGGGCGTATGCCGATCTTTCGTCAACCGCGTTATTTCCAGCAGGAAGCCCAATACCTCAAGTTCGGCGCATTGGCGACACCTTGCGGTTGTGACTGGGATGGTGACGGTGACTGGGATTTGATCTGCGGCAATACGGCCGGCTACATCTCGTTCTTAGAAAATCTGAGTGGCCCCGGCGTGGAACAGCCGAAGTGGGCGGCCCCAAAACTGTTGGAAGCCGACGGGAAGGTCATCCGGATCATGGCGGGGCCGAACGGTAGCATCCAGGGGCCGGCCGAGGCAAAGTGGGGATACACCGTACAGACCGTCTGCGACTGGGATGGCGATGGACGCCTTGATATTGTGGCCAACTCGATTCTGGGTGACGTGCACTGGTACCGTAACATCGGGTCTCGCAACAAGCCCCGATTGGCGGCAGCACAGCCGATCGAAGTTGAGTGGGAGGGAACACCGCCAGCGCTGGACTGGGGGTGGATGCGTCCCAGTGGCAAGGCCTTGCTGACGCAGTGGCGCACCACGCCAGTCACGGTGGATTGGAATCAAGATGGGCTGATTGATCTGGTGATGCTCGATCAAGAAGGCTATCTCGCCTTTTTCGAACGGGAGTTGCGCCATGGACAACGCTTCTTGCGCCATCCGAAACGAATCTTCTGCGATGAAAAAGGGGAGCTGTTGCGCTTCAATGTGAAACGTGCGGGGCACAGTGGACGCCGTAAGATTAGCATCGTCGACTGGGATGGCGATGGCCGCCTCGATATCCTGATCAACTCGCGTAACGCCGAATGGTGGCGACAGGTTGATGCCCGTGACGGACGCTTTTACTTCCGTAACATGGGCGACCTGCACATGCGTAATATCGCCAGCCATAGTACAAACCCGACGGTTGTTGATTTTGACGGCAATGGTATCCCGGATTTGGTTTGTGGTGCCGAGGACGGTCACTTCTACTATCTGCGTAATCCGCGTGCTTCTGAAGGATCTCGCTGAGGGCGATGATTGGATGAAACGCAATCGGAGGCCTCATGATCAAGGCATATTGCCGTTGGATCGGCATGTGGGTGGGTTGGCCCTCAAGACGGCTTGTGCCGCACTCCCTCAAGATGCGCAAGTGGTGCAGGCCGAGGCGATGACATTGAGCGGCGGCGTTCGAGGTGCTGTTTTCCAAGACACCCTCTGAAGCCGGTCTCTTGAGGCGTGAAGTAAGGTGCGGCAAGGGAGATGGGTATCAGTTCGCGATCGACCTCGTGGATTACCGGCTGGTGACCGAGCGTGAGGGAAGCGACGCTTCGCTGGCCATGGCGAAGGCGGTGCCACAGGTGCCGGGCAAACCGCCGGTGCTGTTCCCGTTCTTTACCGACATGAAGTTGAGCGAGGAACGCTCAACCGAACAGGCTGTGGCCAATGAACGTGCGGCACTCCGTTTGATCGGGATCGGCGGCGAGAAGCAGTGGCCGTCACATTTTTTCTTCCATTTGATGACGGAGATGTTGCGCGCGGGTCATGCCGGTGTGCGGCGGCATCTGCCTGGCGTACCCACGACCGTCAATTTCGCGTGTGAACTACTGGATGGCAATTTGGTTTCGCGCAGCGTCGATGGGTTTGAGATTTTGGGATCGGGTGCCTTGGCCTACGGGTGGCATGAGGGTTGGGGCGGCTGGGCACGCACGCGGCAGGTCAACGGTTATTATGTCGATGTGATGCGGGCCGCCTGCCGCGCACCGGGTGTGGAGTTCGGCATTTACAATATTCTGTGCCGGACGCCCTGGGAAATTCAGGCGCGCGCGTTTCTGGAATTCGGCCATGGTGTACGGGCGATGCACTTTTTCACCTATGGCCCTTATTACGCGATCACCGGCGATGCCAACAGCCACCGCACGGAGATCTACGAACCGGTCAAGCGTGTCACTTACGCGACGGGCGCGGTGGAACGCGATACGCCACTCGGCTTGGATGAGGCGTTAGGCGTTTCGCGGACGCCGCTGGTGCTGCGCGATCAGCCGGGACGTGCTGAATATGAGTAAGCGTCCGGCGAAACACATTGGCATGGGCGCAGGTAGCGCAGCGGATGGG
>DAOTKE010000140.1:0-8473 GCA_035449085.1 Kiritimatiellia bacterium
TTGGTTCGTAAGGCACTACCCCCCCCCCCCCCGGCCGGGCCGGGGGGGGGGGGGAGTCTGCCGATTCACCCTCCCTAAATTTTTTCTTCCACCCCCGTTTTGAGGCTTGCAAGGCTTGCGCCCTTTGGGGTATTCTATGCCATACAACGAAAGAATGGTCTCGACCGGCGGTGCAGGAAGCGGGTGTTTTCTGTCTGTTGCGTCGGGATTTTGAAGGATTACAGTCAATAACGCACTTAACTGATAGGAGGGTTTCTTAAATGAACCTGACTTCAAAGCGTATGCTACAGTTTTTGTCGGTGTGCGCGGGCGCCTGTGCGCTCACGGCAGCGGCACAAACGGTTTTTGTGGCCGATAGCTTCGAGGAAGCGGATATCGGCTCTGCGGCGGGGGTGTACGGGGCTGGCATTTATCAGGGGATACAGCAGGCGTACACGAACTTTGTTTGGGATGCCGGGGCGGGCGACGCCTCGACCATCCAGGCGTTCGAGGGTTCCTACACGGGGGCACGGCCGATCACGAACGAAAACCCCCGTGCGCAGGTGCTCAAGCTCGAGACCGAAGGTCAGACGCTGACACGTTTCATCAACTTCACGAAGGATGACGGTGGGACGTCCGAGGGGTTCCCGCTGACGACGCCGACCACGATTCCCGTGACAGCGTCGGATCCCGTGTTTGTCGACACGCTGATGAAGTTCACGCCCAGCGAGGATGATCCGGAGATCAATGATGGGTCCGGTATCAAGCTGGCACTCTTCGTCAACGTCAACTCCAACCTGGTGCTGCGGCATAAATACTATGTTGATGGCAACTATATGCCTGTGAGCAGCGTCTTCACGGATCAGGTGATCGATCCGGAGAAGTGGTACCGCCTGACCATCAAGATGCAATACAATACCGGTTATGCAGCGATGCAGGCTTGGCTGTGGCTGGACGGCAATCAGTTGACGCACTACAACGGTGAGGTCGATGAAAATGTTTTACATAACGGGCCGATCTTCTACACGCTGAGTGAGACGCAGACGACCCTCGAGCAGGTCTCCTTCCAGGGCACCGGCTGGGTCGACGATCTGGTCGTCGCGCGTGAGGCCGCGCCCTTCAGTGGCGGTCAGACGGGTATCACCCTCACGCTGGTCTTCGATGACGACGTGCTGGACGTGACGGTCAATGGCGGCGGTCCCGTGGCGGATGGCGATCCTGTCGAGAGCGGCTCCACACTGGTGATCACGGCTATTGACTGGTACCAGATCAACAGCATCACGGGTGAGGGCATCTCCTATGACGGCGATACGGGTGAACAAACCCTCACGTCGACCGGCACGATCACGGCGGATGGCCCGGGCCGCACGGCCACAATCGACGCCAGCCAGCTCACCGGTAACATCTCGACCGACCTGGGTGGCGCATACAACAGCATTCCGGCTGACAAGCTGGCCGCGTGGGCGGTGAAGAGCGGGTTGAGCTTCCAGGACGTCCAGGCGAATGCCGCGGATTATCTCGACAACTACCTGCTGAACATCGACGAGTCGATTGACGCGCAGATCGAGATCACCGGAATCGTCTATGATCCCGTTACGGAAACCGCCACGATCACCGTCAGCGCAACCGATCCCGCGGTCGACTTCACCAAGTTGAACGGCACGCTGGTCGTCCAGACGGCCGACGATCTGGCCAGCGGTTTCAATGATGCCGACGAGCAGTACTACGAGATCAACCTGGATGAGGGCGAAGCCACCATCGAGGTTAATGCTGCCGGCGGCAGCTTCATCAAGGCGACCGTGAAGTAAGCGACGCCTCGGCGAAGTTGATCTGAATCACTGACATGCAGGGCCCGCGGCAACGCGGGCCCTGCTGTTTTATGGTGATTGCTTGTCGCAGGCGAATCGAAGTGCTACCATACCGCAAAATCCAATTCATCTCATACTCATCAGGGGACAAAACCATGCGTCACAACATCGTGTCACGTCGTCATTTTCTCGCCGGGACGGGCGCCGCCCTGGCGATGCCGACCATTCTTTCATCCGGTTGCGTTTGTGCCAAAGGGGTGGCCGCGCGCCGCCCGCTGCCCTCCGAACGCCTCAATGTCGGTTTCATCGGCTACGGCACGATGGCGCACGACAACATCGGCAACTTCCTGAACAACGACCAGGTGCAGGTCGTCGCGATCGCCGACTGCAACAAGGAGTCGGGCCTGTACGGCTACCGCGCCGAGCGTCTGGGCGGCCGCGAGCCGGGGCGCCGCCGCGTCAACGAGTTCTACGCCCAGAAGCTGAACCGTCCGGACTACAACGGTTGCGCCGTGTTTTCCGATTTCCGCGAACTGCTGGACATGGGCGGTCTGGACGCCGTGGTGATCAGCACGCCCGACCACTGGCACGCGATCCAGGCGATCTGGGCCGCGCGCAAAGGCAAGCACATCTACGGCCAGAAGCCGATGTCTCTCTGCATCGCCGAAGGACGCGCGATGGCGAATGAGGTGCAGAAGGCGGGCATCACTTTCCAGGTCGGCTCACAGCAGCGCTCGGACAACTATTTTCGTATGGCCTGCGAGTTTGTCCGCAACGGGCGCATCGGCAGGCTGCAGAAGATCATCGTGGGTCTGCCGGGCGGTCACAGCCTCTTCGGCAAGACCGGCGCGGACGCGAGCCTGGAGCCGCTGCCCCAGCCGCCGCCGCACATCGACTTTGACATGTGGCTCGGCCCGGCCAGGCAGCGCCCGTTCATTCCCGGCCTGCACAATCCGCTGTCGTGGCGCGCGAACCTCGACTACTCCGGCGGCATGATCACCGATTGGGGCGCACACCATCTCGACATCGTGCAGTGGGCGCTCGGTATGGACGACAGCGGACCGGTGGCGATCGAGAATCTTGAGAGCGACCTGCCTCCGCCGGATGCGGTCTTCAACACCGCCGCGAACTACAGCTTCGAGGTGGTCTACGCCGACGGTACCCGCGTCTTTGTCTCGAACAAGAATCCCAACGGCGTGCGCTTCATCGGCGAGGGCGGCAAGGAGATCTTTGTGACGCGCGGCAAGCTGGAGATGAAGCCGCAGGAGCTGATCCGCGAGAAGATCCAGGAGAACGAGATCAACCTCTACAGGAGCGGCCAGCACGAGCGCAACTTCATCGAGTGCGTGTACAGCGGCAAGCCGACCATCACGACCTGCGAGATCGGGCACCGCTCGATCACCATCGCCCACCTGGCCAACATCGGCCTGCGTCTGGGCCGCAAGCAGGTGCAGTGGAATCCGAAAACCGAGCGTTTCGTGAATGATCCCGAGGCCGACAAGTTGCTCACCGCGCCGATGCGCGGTGCGTGGACGCTGGACATGAAGGTGTAGATGGCACAAGAGTGGAACATCCGTTCGCGCGGCCACGTCTGCACGGTCTGTGCGCAGCCGTTCGCCGACAAGACGCCCTGCGTCTCAGTGCTGCGCGAGACTGAAAACGCCTATGAGCGGCTGGACTGCCATCCCGACTGCTGGCAGGGACTCGCGCGCGATTGGGTTCCCTTCAGCGTGTGGGAAGGCCTCTACGAGGCCCCCGCTCCGGCGACGGCCAAGCATGAGCCGCTCAAGAAGGAAACCGCGGAAAGCCTGCTGCGCCGCCTGATCACGCTTGAGGATCCGGCGATGCAAAATGTGGTGTACGTGCTGGCCGTGATGCTGGAGCGCGGCAAGCAACTGATCGAGCGCGCGGCTAAGCCCCACGAGAGCGGCGGCATCCTGCGCGTGTACGAGCACAAAAAAAGCGGCGATACGTTCGTCGTGCTCGACCCGCGCCTGCGGCTTGACCGCCTCAGCGAGGTTCAGCAGCAGGTGGTCGCCCTGCTGAGCGGGACTGCGGCAACAGAAAGCTAGCTCGTTATGAGGCGAAGCATGTTTTGGAGTGCGGCGGCTTGCCGCCGCTTTAGGAAGCGCCTGCCCACCCTGACCGGCACCCGTCAGACGCGCAAGCCCACTGCCAACTGTTACTCCTTCCTCCTGTCTTTCTCTCCCCCCCAACTCCTAACTCCTAAATCCCCCCGATGTTCGACCTTCTGATAACTGGCGGCACGCTGGTGGACGGCACGGGCGCGGCGGCGCGTGTGGCGGACGCCGGCGTGCGTCAGGATCGCATCGCGGCGATCGGCGACCTGTCGGCGGCTGAGGCGCGGCGGCGGATCGACGCGACGGGCTTAGTTGTCGCGCCGGGGTTCATCGACGCTCACGCGCACTCGGACGCCTACCTGCTGCTGGAGCCGGACGCCCCCAGTAAGCTCGCCCAGGGGATCACCACCGAGATCAACGGGCAGTGCGGCGGATCGGCGGTGCCGCGTCTGGGTCAGGCGCGCCTTTCCTCCGACTGGGCTTCGCACGTCTATCCGCAACTGGACGAGGCCAGGCGGACGGTGAGCCGCAGTGCTTCCGCCGGGCCGACCTGGACCACCGTGGCGGATTATCGCGCGTTATTCGACGCGGTCCGTCCGGCCCTCAACACGGTTCAGTTCATCGGTCACAACACGTTGCGCGCGGGCGTGATGGGCTATGCGCCGCGTGCTGCCGATCCGGCCGATCTGCAGGCGATGCTCCGGAACCTGGAGCAGGCCCTCGACGAGGGCGGCTGGGGGCTCTCCACGGGCTTGCTCTATCAGCCCGGCAAATATGCCGAGGAGGGCGAGATTGATGCGCTTGTCCGCGCAACAGCCGCACAGGGTGGTCTGTACGCCACGCACATGCGTAGCGAGGGCGAGTACCTGTTGGAGTCGATCAGTGATGTCCTGGAGCTGGCGCGCCGCACCGGAATCCGCGCGCAGATCTCCCATCTCAAAACGGCCGGGCTGACCAACTGGCACAAGATCGAGGCCGTGCTGGAACAGATCAACGCCGCGCGCGCGGCCGGTGTGCCGGTGCACAGTGACCGTTATCCGTACACCGCATCAGGTACAGACCTTGATGTGGTGCTGCCGGACTGGGCCTCGGCCGGCGGACGTGACGCGATCCTCGCCAACCTGCGCGATCCGGCGACGCGCGGGCGGATCGTGGACGAACTGAACGATCGTGGACGCGATTGGATGTCCGTGATGATCGGCGGCGGCTGGAGCGAAAGGGTCCGCGCCTTCAGCGGTCGGACGCTGGCCGATGCGGCAGACACACTTCATCTCACGCCGGGAGAGACCGTCTGCCGCTTCGTTGAGGCGGACGAGACGCGTACCGGAGCTTTCTTTTTCGGCATGAGCATGGAGAATCTGCGCCGCATTTACGCGCAGCCGTGGGTGATGCCCGGCAGCGACGCCTCGCTGCGCGCGCCGTGGGGGCCGCTGGGGCTGGATCATCCCCACCCGCGCGCCTATGGCACGATGCCCCGTTATCTGCGGCTGATGACGGGACTGGTGCCGGGATTTGCGGCACTGTGCGGGATCGAGGAAGCCGTACGCCGCATGACCGCGCTGCCAGCACAGGTGTTTGGCTTGCGCGGCCGCGGTGTATTGCGCGTGGGGGCATTCGCCGACATCGTGGTGTTTGATCCGCAGCTTTTCACGGACAGCGCCACCTACGCGCAGCCGCATCAATTCGCGCAAGGCATGCGGCACGTCATCGTGAACGGCGCGCTTGCCTATTCCGAAGGCACCTTCACCGGTATCCGCCGCGGACGCTTTCTGGAGCGCGAGGCGGAGAAGGCATAGAGTCGCATAATAACCATCACCCGGCGGGCTTGCGCGTCAGCGGCCCAGCCGGCGGTCAGACCCAGGCGGCGGCGGCATGACGCCGCCACTGCCCGGCAGCACCCGCAGTCCCCGCAGTCGCGGCAGCCCCGGCAGCCCCGTCCGCCCCCGGCTCACACATGCCCGCGCTTGATGATCAATGACAGCACCGCGATGTCGGCGGGATTGACGCCGGGGATGCGCGCAGCCTGCCCCAGATTCTCGGGACGCACCCGCATCAGCTTCTCCCGGCTCTCAAACCGCAGGCTCTTGACCGCACGGTAATCCAGCCAGTCGGGAATGACGACGGACTCCTCGCTCTTGGCCCGCGCAGCCGCCCGTTCCTCCTGAACGATATAGCCCTGATATTTCGCGCGGATCTCCACCTGATCGACCACCGCCTCCGGCAAATCGGTGCGCCGGCAGGTCAACGCCGCATACCGCATCTCAGGGCGCGCCAGCAGGGTCAAGGCAGGAACCCCCTCTTGGCGTGTGTGACGCAACCGCTCCAGTTCCTCCTCGACCCTTCGCGCATAGCAGCGGGTTTGCGACAGGCAGGCTTGTGGCGCAACCCCGAGGTGTTCGGCCTGCTCCAGCAGCCGGTAGCGGGCATTGTCCTGTCGCAAAATCAGGCGACGCTCGGCACGCGAGGTAAACATGCGGTAGGGTTCGTTGGTTCCCTTGGTGACCAGATCATCGATCAGCACGCCGATGTACGCATCCTGACGGCTGAGTGTGAGCGGTTCGCGGCCCTGAACCCACAAAGCGGCATTGGCACCCGCCATAAAGCCCTGCGCGGCGGCCTCCTCATAGCCGGTAGTCCCGTTGATCTGGCCGGCCAGATAGAGTTGATGGACGCGATGACTCTCCAATGTGTGCCGTAACTCACGGGCATCCACGCTGTCGTACTCGATGGCATAGGCGTCGGCCAGAAACTCCGCCTTTTCGAGCCCCGGCACGCTGCGCACCATCTCACGCTGCACATCGCGCGGCAGACTGTTCGAGAGACCGTTGGGGTAGATCATGGCGTCCGGTTCACGCCCTTCGGGTTCCAGAAAGACATGATGGCGCATGGCACCGGTGAATTTGACGACTTTATCCTCGATAGACGGGCAATAACGCACCCCCGTGCCGGTGATTGAGCCGCCATACAACGCGCTGCGCGACAAATTGTCCCGGATGATCGTGTGTGTCCGCTCCGTTGTGTGGGTCAGCCAGCACGGGATCTGGTTCTTGCCGGGCACCCAGGGGCCTGGAATGTTCCACGTGGAACATGGGGCCTGCGTCTGCGCGGTCTGATTGGGTTCAGGCGTCCCAGATTCAGGAATGTTCCACGTGGAACATTGTGTCCGGATCGACAAAAAGGGTGGCGGTGCTTCTCCGGGTTGAATGAGTGTCTTTTCCCAGTCGATACTTGCCGCCAAGAGCCGCGGGGGGGTGCCTGTTTTCAGCCGAGCAGGTTTAAATCCAGCGTTTTCCAGTGAGGCGGCAAGAGAATCGGCCGCCGGGCGGCCATCCCCGCCTCCGGCAACCACCTCTTGGCCGATGTGGATACGCCCACGTAGCGACGTGCCGGTCGTCAGGATCACGGTCAGTGAAGATATGGGGCCGTGTGCAGCGCACGCCACGCCGCAAACAACATCCCGGTCGATCATGAGCGCCGTGACTTCATCCTCCAGAACGGCGAGATTTGCGGTCGCTGCGATGACCTGCTGCATGCGCTCCGCATAGCGGCGCTTGTCGCACTGCACGCGCGTGGCTCTGACGGCCGGGCCGCGGCTGGCGTTCAACGTTTTGAACTGCAACCCGCACAGATCGGCATTCAGGCCCATCTCGCCGCCCAACACGTCCAGTTCTGCCACGAGATGGGATTTGGCCAGTCCGCCGATCGAGGGATTGCACGGCATGATCGCAATGGTAGAGCGCTGACCTGTGACCAGTAGCGTGCGGCAGCCCATACGGGCCGCCACGAGGGCCGCCTCGGTGCCGGCGTGGCCACCGCCGACAACCAAGACGTCATACTCGGCCGGCCTGCGGCGGGCGAGCGATGGGATAGAGGATACATTCATAGAACCTTCAGTATACACGGACGGCCGCCGGACGGCAAACATGGGAAAGGAGGCGGGAGAAGGAAGGGGGAGAAGGGAAGAGGCTGTGAGGGGAGAGGTTTGAGGGGCAGGTTCGCGGCCTGGCCGTCACAGCAGGTGCGCGGTAGTACCGGAAGTTCCGGCAAAGGCCTGAAGCCATACGGGCCTGTCCTCGGCAAGGTCGGCACTTCCGGATATGCCCTCACGCCGAGCCTGCCGGTACAAACCGGCCCGGACCAAGAAGGAGAACGAAGGTCTGTCCGAATGACGCTTGGCTGTCAGCGGCGACAAGGGTGGGCTAGCCTTGATCGCCCCTGGGATCTAGGATAGCGGGAGCGATCTCCCGCACGCTACGCCCGCGCTGGCTGAGCATTCGCTCGTCTGTCGTAAAACTATTGACAAGCTAGACGAGGGTCAATCGATATGAGTATATCGAAAGCAAGCACCATTTGCGTCTGCGTAATTTGTTGTAAGACAACATGTTATGCATTTCTGTCGATCTTGGCGCAAAACAGTCAAGAAAATCGGATCAACAGTTATTGACGGGTTATGAACAGGCTGTTTTCCGCAATTGCAAAAGGGAGGAAGGAGGAGGGAGAAGGGGGAACGCTCAACGTTCAGCTCTGAACGCTCAACAAAACCCGCGGCAGGCCAGGGCGTTTTTATTTGAACGGTTTTTGTGCGGTGAGGGATCGCATGGCGTA
>DAOTKE010000141.1:0-8391 GCA_035449085.1 Kiritimatiellia bacterium
AGATCATGATCGGGAAGAGACCGGTGCTGACGCCGAACTCGAAGAAGTAGTAGAGGAACCCGCCGGGCTCCACCACGAGTTTTGTAGCTGCGTCCACGAGCGGCGGCGCGGTGACATTCGCGAACGGCATGTTGGCCAGCAGTCCGCCGAACCCGATCGGCAGCAGGAGCAGCGGCTCGAACTCCTTCACGATCGCCAGATAGAGCAGCACCAGTCAAACGCCGATCATCAACGCCTGGCCCAGTCCGTACGGCAGTCCGCCGATGATTTTGACTTCATGCCCCGGCATACGAGCACCCGATGGCGTCAGATAACCTTCCGCCAGATACGAAGGCGGGTCCTTGGCGAGCCGGAAAAATTTCATGTCACAAAGTGCGGATGCAGAATGCTCCGCAACAAAGAGAAATCACAGAAGACCGCTTTTGTGCGCAACACGGGCGGTCGGGAATTGCCATGAAAACGGATCCTCCGTGCGTCATCAGCCATATGGCGGAAACGGAGCGTGTTTGACACAACAACACGCATTTGTTTTGGTCGTTCTTGCCATCATGGTGGTGCTTGTCATTTACAAATTAATTGTAGGCTAAAGTGCCGGGGCCGGCGTCTGTCAAGACGCCGGCCCCTCGGCCCGCCAACACCGTGCGGCCGGAAAAAGCAATGACCGGTAAACTTATTTCAGCAGTCCGCAGGCCTTAGGCACGGCCGTCGAGAACCACGGGACGAAGGTGATCAGCATCAGCGCGACCAGTATCGCCAGGAAGAAGGGCAGCGCCTTGACGGTCACCTTGGCGATGGTCGTCTTTCCGACGCCGCAGCCGATGAAGAGGCAGGTGCCCACCGGCGGCGTGCAGAGGCCGATGCAGAGGTTGGCGATCAGGATGATACCGAAGTGGATGTCCGATAGCCCGAGCTGGCGCACCACCGGCAGCAGGATCGGCGTAAAGATCAGAATGGCGGGCGTCATGTCCATGAACATCCCGACCACCAGCAGCAGCGCGTTGATCGTGAGCAGGATGACGACCGGGTTCTCCGAGAGCCCCATCAGCGCGGACGAGACGGTCTGCGGGATGTTGGCCACGGTCATGATCCACGACATCGCGCTGGAGGCGCCGATCAGCAGCATCACGACCGCCGTGGTGATGCCGGTCTGCAGGCAGATGCCCGGCAGGTCCTTCCAGGGAATCTCGCGGTAGATCACCACGCACAGCAGGAAGGCGTAGGCGACGGCGATGGCTGCGGCCTCGGTGGCCGTGAAGACGCCCATCAGGATGCCGCCGATGATCAGGACCATCATCAGCAGGCTGGGGACGGCGCGCCAGCAGACGAGCAATGGATGCCGGCGCGGCTCGTCATCCGCACCGGGAACCGACTTGCCGTACCCGTTGCGGATCGAGACCACCGCCGCCGCAACCATGATGCAGAGCCCCACGAGGATGCCCGGCAGGATGCCGGCCATGAACATCGCCGCGATCGACACCGAGCCCGCAGACACCGAGTAGACGATCATCGCGTTCGACGGCGGGATCAGCAGCCCGGTGGTCGCCGCGGTGGCGGTCACGGCCACGTTGAACTCGCGGTTGTACCCCTTGCGGTTCATCTCAGGGATCATGAAGCCGCCGATCGAGGAGACCGCCGCGGCCGCCGAGCCGGAGATCGAGCCGAACAGCATGCAGGTGAGGGTGTTGACGTAGCCGAGCCCGCCGGGCAGGCACCCGACCGCCAGCGCCGCGAAGTCGATCAGGCGGCGCGCCAGGCCGCCGCGCCCCATCAGGTAGCCGGAGAAGACGAAGAAGGGGATCGCCAGCAGCGGGAAGCTGTCCACGCCGTTGGCCATGCGCTGCGCCACCGTGTAGGCCGCGTCGCCGCCGTTGGCCAGGATCGCCAGCAGCGACGAGACCGCGATCGCGACCGCGACCGGCGCGTTCATCAGCAGCAGGACGAAGAAGGATACCGTCAGGATCAGGATGATGCCGGCCATGGGTTCAGCCCTCCGACTGGGTTTGCGCGCCGAGCCGGTCGGCGGGGGTTCTCAGAATGGCGACGAGGTTTTCCAGCGCGAACAGGGCGATGAAACCGCCCGCGACCGGCAGCGAGAGATAGACCATGCCGCGCGTCAGCGGCCGCAGCGTCGGCAGCTCCTGCCCCATCTGCGCCATGGCCAGACTCCAGCCGCCCGCGATGAAGACCGTGAACGCCAGCGCGACGATGATCACCTGCACCGCGACGCTGAGCGTTTTGCGCGCCTCCGGATGAAGATGGTTGACGAAGAAATCGACGCCGAGATGCGCCTTTTCGCCGAAGGCGAGCGCCGCGCCGATCATGGAGACCCAGACCAGCAGCAGGCGCGCCAGCTCGTCGGTGTACTCAGCCTGACGGCCCATCACGAAGCGCGTGAAAACGCCCCAGAGGACGGTGAGCGTCAGCAGGGCCACCATCGCTATGATAAGCACCTCCAGCGCGCGGACCAGTCCGTGCCGCGTGTTCTGCAGGGCGGCCATCACTTCACCTCCTGGATCGCGTTGTAGATCGGGACGATCTCGGCGTAATCCTTCTGCCGGATGATGCCGGCGCAGGCCTTGCGGAACCCGTCGAGTTCCGGCGTGATGAGTTCCACGCCCTTCTCCTTCGCGAGCGCCAGGGACTGCGCGGTCTTCTCTTTCCAGAGTTCGCGCTGGTAGGCCTCGGACTCGTCGGCGGCCTGCTGCAGCGCCGCGCGCACGTCCTGCGGGAGCGCGTCCCAGGTCTTGATGCTGACGATCACCATGTCGGGGATGCGCTGGTGCGCCGAGAAGGTGAAGTACTTGCAGACCTCGTAGTGGCGCGAGGTGTCGAAGGAGGGCGGATTGTTCTCGGCGGCGTCGACGGTGCCCTGCGCCAGCGCGGTGTAAAGCTCGCCCCACGTGATCGGGCAGGGGCTGCCGCCCAGCGCGTTGATCATGTCCATGGCGGTGCGGCTGTTCATCACGCGCACCTTCATGCCCTTGACGTCGTCGGCCGACCGGATGGGCTTCTTGGTGGAGTAGAAGTTGCGGTCGCCCGAATCGTAGTAGCAGAGCCCCCGGAAGTTCCGCGCGGCGCCTTTCGCGAGCAGCGCCTTGCCGACGCCGCTGTGCAGGGTGTTCCAGAAGTGGGTCTCGTCGCGGAACACGAAAGGAATGCTGAAGACCTTCATCTCGGGGATGAAGGCTTCGAGCGCGGCGGTGGAGACCTTGGTCATGGCCAGCTCGCCCTTCTGCACCTGTTCCAGACAGTCGGTCTCGCCGCCCAGCACGCCGCCGGAGTAGAGGTCGATGGTAGCCTTGCCGCCGGTCAGATCCTCCAGGCGCCGCTTCATCAGGATCATCGCCAGATGGACCGGGTGCGACTCGTCAAGCCCGTGGGCCAGCTTGAGCACGATGCCGCGCCCGCCGGCGTTCGGGCCGGCCGAGGCTTTGGGCCGGATCACAAACGCGCCCAGAATACAGGCGCTCAGCAGCCCGGTCGTGACGCCAGCCAGAAAAATGGAAGCGGATTTGTTCATTGCCGATCTTTCTCCCTTGCACAGATTTAAGGTCAGAACCTGGTAATGTGAAAAACTACAGTATGCGAAAAGAGGGGGATTCGCGTCGAGTCAAACTTGACACCGTAAAATTTTTGATGGTTTTCAACCGTCCGAATCATCCGGGGGAAATCCATTTGACGAGTTGCCGCAGCACGGTATACACTGCCGAGGATTCATTTTTTCGCCCAGAATAATGATGATGAAAGGGGGAGGACAATGACAACAGGAACGGGCGTGACACGACGTGCGTTTATGAAAAAGGCTGCGGTGTCGGCGGCAGGGTTCTCGATTGTGCCGCGGTATGTGCTGGGCGGGCCGGGTTTTGTCGCGCCGAGCGAGAAGGTCAACGTCGCGATCATCGGTACAGGCGGGATGGGGATGCGTAATGCGCAGGCCCTCTTGAATGAGCCGGAAGCGCGTATCGTCGCGATCTGCGACGTGGCGGAGCGCACCGACCTCACCGCCTATTGGTACCGCTGTCACGCGGGACGTCTGCCGACCAAGGCGCTGATTGAGAAACACTACGCCGAGACGGTGCCCGGGTATCGTTGTGCCGACTATGAGGACTTCCGCGTGATGCTGGAGAAGGAGAGAGGCATCGACGCGATTTTGTGCGCCACGCCGGATCACTCGCATGCGTTCATCACGATCACCGCGATGCGGATGGGGAAGCATGTCTACTGCGAGAAGCCGCTCGCACACAACCCATGGGAGTGCCGCCAAATCGCGAAGGTTGCCAAAGAGACGGGGGTTGCCACGCAATTGGGTATCCACGGCCACTCGGGATCGGGCATCCGCATGATTTGTGAATGGGTCTGGGACGGCGCTATCGGACAGGTGCGCGAAGTCCACGGGTGGAGCCGTTCTCGGTACTGGCGTAAAGAACCCGGAAGACCCGTCGAAACGCCGCCTGTGCCTGCCGGCTTCAACTGGGATTTGTGGCTGGGGCCGCGCGAATTCCGCCCGTACCATCCCTCATACGCGCCGTACATCTGGCGGGACTGGTGGGCGTTTGGAACCGGCTCCCTGGGCAATCTGGCTGTCCACAATCTGGACGGTGCGGTCTGGGCGTTGGCCCTGGAACATCCCGCCAGTGTCGAAGCCGTCACAACCGGTGGGGTCGACAACGAAGTCGCCGGGTTCGGCGGCATGTACACGTTCCGCTTCGGGCCGCGCGGTGATATGCCCGCAGTGAAGGTGACTTGGTATGATGGTGGGCTGCGTCCGCCTTTTCCCGAGGGGATTGACGCCGACGATCCCCGCCAGCGACTGGGTGATGGTGACGACGGGCTGCTGTTGGTCGGCGACAAGGGCTATATCACCGCCCCCTCAAACAGTGGCACACCGCGCCTGTTGCCTCTGGATCTGCATAGGTCCTACAAACGCCCTGCTCCGACCTTGCCGCGTGTCAAAGGCCATCACGCGGACTGGCTGTCAGCCTGCAAGGGAGGGCCGCCCGCCAGCGCGAACTTCGAGTACGGGGCGCGCCTGACAGAGCTGGTTCTGCTGGGGAATGTCGCGCTGCGCACGGGCAAGAAGATCTTGTGGGATCCTGTCGCCATGCGGGCAACCCATGCGCCTGAAGCCGATGCGTTCATCAGGGAAGAGAGCCGCAAAGGCTGGGAAATCGGTTAAGCGATGAAACCGTGATCGCGCGACGCTTTGTGGTGTGCGCGACCGACATATGCCGCCGCCCTCGCAAACGGCTAGTGACCCGCGTCCGGGCGTTGGCAGAAAGCGCGGACCTCTGCGATGTCGTCGGCGTCGCAGGCTAGCATGACCAGCCGGTCGATGCCCAGCGCGATGCCGCCGCAGGGAGGCATGCCGCGTTCGAGCGCCTGCAGAAAAGGCTCGTCCATCGGATAGGCGTCTTTTCCCAGTGCCTGACGCTCACGTGCGGCTTCCTCGAAACGCGCACGTTGTGCGGCGGCATCGCACAACTCGCTGTAGGCATTCGCGATCTCAAGCCCGCCGATATAAACCTCCCAGCGTTCGGCGACACTGGCATCGCCGGGTTTCAGCCGCGCGAGCGAAGCGGCGGGGGCCGGATAATCGATCAACACGCACGGTGTCGCGCGCGGCAGGGCGGGCTCGATGCGCGTGACCATGTCCAAGTCGAAACGGTCTGCGTCCCACTGTTCGGCCGGATCCCATCCGGCCCAGCGGCGATACGCCTCACGCACCGTCAGGCGCGGCCATGGCCCGGTCAGTTGGATGGCGGTGCCGCGATAAGACAGCGTCGACGTCCCGAACAGAGCCGTGGATACGGTATTGATCAGCGCCTCAGTGTCTGCGAGGATGTCGAGATAATCGGCCTCCGTGCGGTACCACTCCAGCATGGTGAACTCAGGGTTGTGTCTACGGCCGCATTCACCACTGCGGAAGCAGGGGCCGATCTGGTAGATCTTTTCGAGTCCCTCGGCAAGCAGTCGTTTCATGTGAAGCTCAGGCGAGGCGCGTAGCCAGGCCCGGCCAGAGGGCGGCGCGTCGATGTGGGTCTCCTGCGCCGGGGCGGGGATACGAACAGGCGTTTCAACCTCGATAAATCCGCGGGCGTCAAAAAAATCCCGAACCGTCCGCAGGACTTGGCTGCGGCGCTCAAGCATGGCTCGCTGCACAGGGGCTCCTTCGCTCAGTACATTTTTTCGTACTCGCCCTTGCCCAGCCGTTTCAGCTTCGTGAAGCCGGCGGCTTTGGCGCGGTCGTCGAGCTTGGATTTCGAGCGTCCGATGGCCGGCGCGGTGATGACACGCCGTACAGGCGCTCCGCAATCCGGGCATACGGCCAGATGCGGGTCGTGAATCGATTGGACATACTCAAAGCCTTCGGCGCACCGAGGACAATTCCGTTCGGGGCTTACTGCCTCATAGTCGTAAACAGGCATGATGGTTCTCACTTGATACTTGAGGTCGCGTACAGGCCATCATAATACCACAATGCCGTGCGTTTGAGTATCCGTGTCACTTGAGCATCAGGATCGAACCTTGGGAGTTGATGGCGAGGCGGGCGGGGAGGCTCACGGCATACTTGGAACCGGTGCCGTAGACCAATACGTCGTACTGGCCGACATCGCGACCACGGGCATTGGTGATCTCCAGAAACGAGGCGGTTGCACCGGGGATAAACACGCCGTTGTGCCGCCATTGGTAACGCTCCGCGCCGGTGGCATGCACCGCGAAGAATGCGGCGGCGCCGACATCCACAAGGATGTCGGCGGGCGGGATGATGATCGCCGGGACCGTGCCCCAGCCAGGAACGGGAACGGGTTCAGCCAGCGGCACGGCGGAGGGGCGGACCAGCACGTAGAGGGTACGGCTGGAGTAAGGGAGGTAACCCGCGTCGCCCGACTGCGTCCAGTCCGGTGCACCGGTCGTACGGTTGCCGATACCCATTTCCAAGTTACGTCCGTCTGAGCCCCAGGAGTTCACAGCGAGGATCGTCTGGCCGAGCCGGTAATTGTGGACTTGGAGACAACCGTGTCCGACGGGGACGCTGGCATCAACACGGTCGCCGCAATCGTAGGCGGAGGCGCTGGCACCGGGGATGTTGGCTTCGTTTGCCTGGTTATAGTTGTTGGGCCAGAACTCGATGTTGCCGTCCCCGAACGAGCCGGGCGTGACAGCGGTCACGCTGGCGGAGACGGCGACGTTGAGGTTGGAGACAATCTGCTGGAAGCGCGCGGCGCGGTCTGCGGTGGGGAGACCGACGCGCAGGGGATCGGTCGTGAAGGGATCCATCGATGCCCAGACCCACTGACGGACGCCGTTGGTGCCGACCAGATCGAGCGCGTAAGCGACGCGGTCGAAGGCTGGAGCGGCGGGCCAGGTCTCGTCGAGGGCGAAGGGGGCGCCCTTGGCGTAATAGGTGGTGCGGTTGAGGACGAGCTTCTGGGCGACTTTGAAGTCCGCAGCCTCATGAATGGAGGCGAGGAAGTCGGGGCGGACGGAAGCCTCGGTCTGCGCCGTGAACGTGACCGTTCTTGGGCCTAGCATGGCGTTGGCAGTCGTCATGCGGGCAGTGGCGGCCTGCACGGTGAGGGTGTAGGTCTCGCCGACGGTCTGCGGGGAAGTCGTGAGTATCACGCAGGTGTTGCTGTAGACAGGGTGCATGCTTGCGTCGAGGATCGCGAGGCCCTTGTCGGCGGAGAAATTCGAGAGGGCCGCAGCGTCGTCCGTAACGGGGACGTTGAAGAAAACGAGGGCGCGGTTGAGGGAGGTCTGTCCGATAGCGCGAGAAGGCAAGGGACGCGCGACGTTGGTCAGTGGAATGCCGTTGCGGACGGGCTTTATGAAGCAGAACAGACGGCGCGAACTGTAGGAGGAGGCGTTCGGCGTGAACGTCCAGTCGGGCTGCGGCGGATTGCCAGAAGTGGTGCTGGCGGCGTCAGGGTTGTTGCCGATGCCGAGGCAGAGGGTGGCGTTGTTGTTGAAGTTGTTGATCGCCCAGAGTGTCTGTTTGGCACCCCAGTTGTGGACCTGCATGGAGCCGTAGCCGGTGGAAGTCGTTGTGTAGGAGTCGTCGAAGTCGATGAGCGTGGTGCCGCCGGGGAGGCCCTGCGACATCGCGCCGCCATAGTTGCCGTGCCAGAACTCAATGTTACCGGTGTCACAGCCGTTGGTGTTGACGATGCCGGGGACGTTGGACTTCACGTCGAGATTGGCAATGAACTGCTGGTAAATCCAGCGCGGCACATCAAAGCGGGTGAGGGTGACATCTTTCACGAAGGTGTCGAAGGCGGTCCAGCAGTAGGAGGTGGTGTTGTTCTTGACCAGTTCAAGATAGTAGCCGACGCGTCCGACGGCCAGGTTTTGCTGGGCGAGGAAGTTACTGACGACGAGGCTGTTATTGAC
>DAOTKE010000142.1:0-8363 GCA_035449085.1 Kiritimatiellia bacterium
CTGCGCAACTGCATGGGCACGTGGATCGTGCAGGAGCTGCTGCGCGTGTGGGAGATCGCGGACGGCAAGCGCATGGAGTGGCAGGAGGTGGACACCATCACGCCCGCCGCGCCGGCCTTCACGGCATTCATCGACCCCGACGACAAGCGCTTCTACAACCCCGCCAACATGGAGCAGGCGATTCGCGCGTTCATCGCGGAAACCGGTCAGACCGTACCGGCGGACCGCGGCACGGTGCTGCGCTGCGTCTATGAGAGCCTGGCACTCAAGTACCGCTACGTCAACGAGGTGATCAACCGCGTCACCGGCACCGAGACCGAGGTCGTGCATATCGTGGGTGGCGGCAGCAACAATCCGCTGCTCAACCAGTTCACGGCCGATTCGGTCGGCGTGCCGGTTCTGGCCGGCCCGAAAGAGGCGACCGCCGTCGGCAACCTCATGGTTCAGGCGATCGGCGCAGGGATCATCCCTGATCTCAAGGCCGCGATGCCGTTGATCAAGTCCGCTTTCCCGATCGCGACCTTCAAGCCGCAAAACACGGCGGCCTGGGATGCGGCGTACGCACGTTTTACGAAACTGCTGAAATAAAAGGAACACAGCACAATGATACCGCGTCTGTCTCTTACTGCCGGGCTGGTCTCTCTGGCGGGCTTCGCAGCAGCCCAAGGGTTGCTCACGCATAAGAACCCCGCCGTCCTGCTCGACGGTGTGGCCGCCTACGTCAACACTGAGATGATCACCATCGGCGAGGTGATGAGCGAAGTGCGCCGCAGCCCGTGGGCCGACACCGCGCCGGAACTGCGCGAAAAGCGGTTGCGCGAGCTGTACACCGCCACGCTGAACGCCTTGATCGACCGCAAGCTGATCCTGGCGGCCGCGCGTAAATCGAAGATGGAGCTGCAATCGTGGGCGGTGGATAACCGTATCCGCGAGATCGTGGCCAACAATTTCGATGGCGATCAGACCAAGCTGCACAACCTGCTGGCGGATCGCAAGATCGCATACGAAGAGTGGAAGAAGAACATCGAGGAGGATCTGCTGATCACCGCGATGCGTTACCAACAGGTCGAGAAGCGTGTCGCGCCGACGCCCTCGGAGGTGCGCGCGGAATACGAGGCCAACAAGGGGCGCTATCAGACCGAGACCGCGACGGCCGTCAGCATGATCATCCTCGATCCGCCAGAGCGTGAAAGCGACGAGAGCGTCGAGGCGCGCGCGGCCAAGATCGCGGAGGCGCTCAAGGCCGGCACCTCCTTCGCCTCACTGGCCAAGACCTACTCGCGCGACGCCAAGGCGTCAGAGGGCGGTTCGTGGGGCAAGGTGAATCCGGAGGACGTCTTCCGGCGCGAGATCGTCGAGGCGCTGGCCAAGCTGAGTCCGGGCGAGACCTCGCCGGTGCTGATCCTGGACGGCTACGGCTACATCGTCCGCAAGGACGAACAGCAGGACGCGCGTCCCTTAACCTTTGAGGAGGCCGCGCCGTATGTCGAGAGCCACCTGCGCATGCGCCAGGCCGAAAAGCTCTACAAAGAGTGGACCGACCGCCTGCGCGCCGAGGCTTACATCAAGGTGTTCGAGCTGCCGACCGGAAAGTGAGGCCCGCTTGAATCTCACCTCGCCCTCGCAGGTCAAGGCTTGGTGCATCGAAAACGGCTTCCATCCGAACCGGACGCTCGGGCAGAATTTTCTCATCGACCGCAACATCTTGCAGGCGATCCTCGACGCGGCCGGTGTGGCGGCCGGGCAGCGTGTGTTGGAGGTGGGGCCGGGGCTGGGCGTGCTCACCGAGGCCATGCTGGCGCGCGGCGCGCGCGTGACGGCGGTCGAGAAGGACGCCCGCCTGGCCGCCCGCCTGGCCGGTGCGCTGGGGAATCCGGCGGGACTGACCGTGATCGAGGCGGATGCCTTGGAACTCGATCTGGACGCGTTGCTGGGAAACGGGTTCGACGCCTTTGTTTCAAATTTGCCCTATTCGGTCGGCACCCGCATCTTGTTGGACGTGGCGTTGCATCGCCACGCGCCGCCCGTCCTGACGGTGTTGGTACAGACCGAGGTCGCCGAACGTTTCGCAGCGCCGCCCGCGACCTCGGCACGCGGCCAGGCCGGCGTCTGGCTGCAGCTTGATTACGACGTGCGGCTGGCACGCGCCGTCAAGGCCTCGTGCTTCTGGCCGCGACCCGAGGTCGGTTCGACGATTGTGCGCTTGGACCGTCGCGGCGACAGCGGTTTGATGCCGCATGAGCGTCAGATGTTTTTTGACCTCACGCGCTACACCTTCATGCACCGCCGCAAACAGCTTGCCGCCACATTGCGCAAGGCACCTGAACCGTTAGGACGTGATGATGTGTCGCTGGCGGCGCTCTTCGACGCCGCCGGCATCGAGCCGACCGTGCGCGCCGAGCAGCTCACGAACGGCCAGTGGCAGGCCCTGGCCCGCGCGTTCGCGTCTGACGCTTTTAAAAAATGAGGAGGGTTGCACCCAACTCCTAATTCCTGATTCCAAACTTGTCAAAGAAGAGTTTATGGTGAAGGGGGGGAATATCATGCACTCGAATGTCTCGAAGCCCGCAATCGTGATTTCCGGTTTGGGAGCCGTCACACCCTTCGGCAGCGGTGTGAATGCGCTTTGGGAGGCCCTGTTGCGAGGCGAATCGGCAATCTCCGATATGGATCTCTTCGACCTCGGTGGGATCGCCTGCACGCGGGCCGGCGTGATCCGAAATTATACGCCGCCCGCTGGCGTGGCGCCTACACCGCGCGCCTCAAGCTTTGCGGCAGGCGCCTGTCATGAAGCCCTCGCCCAGGCAGGGTTACTCGATGATCCCGAGGCACTGGCTACGACAGCCCTGATCACCGCTTCCAATTTTGGCGACATCGATGCCGGCGAACCCGCGCTGATCCCGTCCGGCCATGAGGGACGCAACGTCGCCGCCGGCGTTCACTGTGCGCAGGCATCGTCCGCCGGCAGGCTGGCCGAAACCTTCGGGCTCGGCGGCCTGCGTATCGCACTGTCGCTCTCCTGCGCGTCCGGTGCCGCTGCCGCCGCGACCGCCGCGAATCTGATCGCGGCTGGCCGTGCGCAACGGGTCTTGATCGTCGGGTACGATGCGCTTTCGCGTTTCTCCTGGAGCGGGCTCTGCTCGCTGCGCACCATGGCCAAGGACATTGTGCGGCCCTTCGATGCTACTCGTAACGGCACGATCTTCACGGAGGGTGCCGCCGCCTTGGTGATCGAGCGGGCCGACCTCTGCGCCGCGCGCGGCGCGGAGCCGCTGGCCTGGCTGCGCGGCTGGGCCACCGGCAACAACGGCCACCACATGACGGCCCCGGCACCGCGCGGCGCGGGCTCGACCGCCGTCATGCGCGCGGCCCTGGCCGCCGCCGGCATCGCGCCGGAAGCCGTCGACCACATCAACATGCATGGCACCGGCACCAAGCCCAATGACAGCACAGAGACACAAGCCGTCCAGGACGTGTTCGGTGATCGTGCGGCATCCATCCCGGTGACCTCGGTCAAGGGCCTGCTGGGGCACATGCTGGGCGCGGCCGGGTCGGTCGAGTTGATGGTTTCGGTCCTGTCGTTGCGGCAAGGCATCATCCCGCCGACCGGCAATTTCACCACGCCTGATCCCGAATGCGCGCTGGATGTCGTGACGTCGCCGCGCCACGTCGCGCTCCAGTGCGTGCTCTCAAACTCGGCCGGTTTTGGAGGCTGCAACGCCGCCGCTGTCCTGACACGCGATGCACCCGCATCGTCTCATGCCACATCAGCCGAAACGCCGACGCCCGCGCCCGTGGTTATCACCGGTCTCGGCGTCATCAGTGCGCTGGGGGCTGATGCGGAGGAGAACGGCGCGTCGTTTCAGGAGCAGGAGCCCGCCCTCTTCCCGCTATCACGTTTCGCTGTGCCGGAAGCCGCCGAACCGCCGTTGGCCGGCGAGGCCCCCGATGCGGATCTCGCCGCCTGCGGGGTTGCGCCCAAGGCGTATCTCGACCGCGCGAGCCAGCTTTTCCTGGCCGCGTGCGGCATGGCGTTCCAGAAATCTCGCCTCGATGCTGCCACGCTCGCCTCGCTGAACGCCGGCATCATGGGCGGAACAGCTTGGGGCTGTCCGTCAACGGCAGAACTGTTTTTTGCCGACTTCATTCTCAAAGGGCCGCGCCTGGTGAAGCCGTTCCTCTTCCCGCACGCTTACGCGAATACCGCCGTCAGCCTGGCCGCAATGGAGTGGACGCTGAAAGGCCCCCACGAAAATGTGGTGGCACACGAAACCGCATCGGGTGTCGCGTTGGTCGAAGCGTTTGACCAGCTGCGCGATGGCGTGGCACCGGTGATCGCGGTTTGCGGCGCAGACGCGCTTTCCGGGGTCGCCCTCAATGCGCGGGCCGCCGCCGGTGATTCGGCACCGCTGGGCGAGGCCGCCGCAACGCTGGTGCTCGAGAGGGCCGATGCGGCTCAAGCGCGGGGTGCCTGTCCGCTCGGGCATCTGTTGGGTTGCGGCCTGGCGCCGACCGTTAAAGCGTCGCTTCAGGCCGCGCTGGCCCAAGCGGGACTGACTCCGGATGCTTTGTGTGCCGCCTATGTCAACGCGGTTGGCCGCGACGAGGCGGAAGGCCTCCTGCCCGGTCTCTCCGTCGTGGAGCCGGCGCTCCTGTGCGGCGATGTCCAAGGGGCAACCTCTGCCCTGCATTTGGCTTTGGCACTGTTGGCCCGCCCGGCTGGGCCGGTGCTTGTCCTCACGGCCGAGCCCGGCACCTGTGTCGCGCTGGTCGCGCGGCCAGCTCTGTGATTTCCACCCTCTTGCCGTCGCCGGTTCACGTCGCTACACTGTCGGCATTATGACCATAACCGAATTATCGCCGGGAGGCGTAAGGTGAAGCTGAAGGAGCGTTCTGCTGCTCAGGAGTACTGACTTGACCTGCGCCATGTCTTGGTCCACCCAACACCCGCCTGGGCCGCCCCCACCGGCGAAAACGCAGAATGCAAAGGCGCAACGTTCAACTTCAAGCCCGCAACTGTCACCCTGTAACTATCGCCAGAAGAAGACCTTATGATGACAAAAGCATGGGATCGAATGATAACTGTGGCCGCGGTCTGCGTCGCCGCGGTGGGCACGTGCGCTGCGGCGGCCGTGCCCGTGTCGCCGACACAGCAGGCTGACGCCGTGGTTTTCCGCCCGCCGCCCAACGAGGCGCGTATGGTGGTTGATGGCTTCCTTTGGGTGGAGGCCGAGGATTTCACGGACTATGGCGCATGGAAGCTGGACACCCAGTTCGTCCACAAGATGGGATCCGCTTACCTGATCGCGTGCGGGGTCGGCACGCCGATCGGCGAGGCCTCCACCGAGGTGCGTCTGCCGCAGGCCGGGATCTACCGTGTCTGGGTGCGCACCAAGAACTGGCTGCCGGAGTATTCACCCGGCACATTCACCGTGGCCGTCAATGGACAGCGCTCCTCGCAGACACTTGGCGCGTCTCAGAACCCTGGCTGGATCTGGGAACAGGCGGGTAACTTCAAGCTGGCCGCCGGGAAAACGCGCCTTGCGCTGGTCGACCTTTCCGGTGCCTTTGCACGCTGTGACGCCGTGTTGCTGACCCGCGACATTGCCTACACGCCGCCGGCAGAAGCGGAGGCGTGTCGGCGCGAACGGGCACGCCTGTCCGGCCTCCCGACGGAGATCCGCGACGAAGGAGACTTTGACGTGATTGTCGTGGGTGCAGGCACGGCGGGCTGCGGTGCGGCGGTGGCGGCGGCACGTAACGGGGCACGCACCGCGCTGGTGCACGATCGTCCGGTGCTGGGCGGCAATGCCAGCGATGAGCTGGGCGTGCCGACTTGTGGTGCGAGCGTCTCGCATCCGAACGCGCGCGAAAGCGGTCTGAACGAGGAGGTCAACCTCTGGCGCGGTAAGCTCAACAGCGGACGTTACAGCCCGGCGTTTGCCAAGCAGATGGAGGGCGAGAAAAATCTGACGATCTTCAACAACCGCCGCGTCCTCAGCGTCGAGATGCACACCCCGAGCACGATCAACGCCGTGCTTGCGACCGACACCCTGACCCACCGCACCGGCCGTTTCCGCGCCAAACTGTTCATCGACTGCACCGGCGATGGCTGGGTCGGTTATTATGCCGGTACGCAATATCGCTTCGGCCGCGAATCGCGCGATGAATTCGGTGAGTCCGCCGCGCCGGAAAAGGCGGACAACATCACGATGAGCGGCTGCATCATGGGCAACTACGCACTCGGCTATCGCGCCGTCAACACCGGACAGCCGCAGCCGTACACGCCACCGCCGTGGGCCACCCGCCTGCCGCCGCCCGAAGAGTTCCATCGCTTTCCTAAAGGCTTCGCGGGCGGGCAATGGTGGCTGGAACACCCCGGCGACATCGACGATCTCGAAGATCCGGAACACGCACGCGATGAATTGATCCGCATCTCCTTCGCGTATTGGGGCTGGATTAAGAACCATTGGGCATTCAAGGATCGTGCCCGTGACTATGTTCTGACGTACGTGCCCTACATGGATGCGCGGCGCGAGACGCGGCGCTTGGCTGGCGACTACATCCTCAAGCAGCAGGATGCCGAGCAGGGCGTGATGTTCCCTGACCGCATCTCCTACGGCGGCTGGAGCCTGGATGTCCACCATCCGCGCGGCATTCACTCCGGCAAGGAAGGCCCCTATTACTTTGACGGACGCGTGCCGATCTACAGCATCCCCTATCGCACGCTGTACTCCACGAATATCGTCAACCTGCTGTTTGCCGGTCGTTGCATGAGCGTCACGCACATCGCGCTGGGCACCGTGCGTGTCGAGGCGACGCTCTCGACCGCTGGACAGGCGGCGGGTACCGCCGCCGCGTTGGCGATCAAGCATCGCGCCACGCCGCGTGAAGTCGGACAACGCTATATCGGCGAACTGCAGCAGCAGTTACTCAAGGATGACCAGTACATCCCGGAACTCAAAAACGAGGATCCTTACGATCTCGCACGCGGCGCGAAGGTCTCCGCATCCAGTACACAGCGCTTCTCCGAATTCACGCGCAAGCAGGTGAAGACCGGTGACGAGCATGAACTGAACATGCCGCGCGCGGTGATGTTCCCGCGCGGCCTGACCGAGCGGCTCGGTACCGTGCAGCTCTGCCTGATCTCCACCCGCGAGGAACCGGCGGATGTGACGCTGCATGTGCGCGGTGCGGACGCCGCAGGTGATTTCACCGCGTCAAAAGATCTGACGACCGTCACGGCCAAAGTTCCAGCGAAGCGGCGCGCGTACGTGGCTTTCAAGGTGGACAGACCTGTCACGCAGCCGTACATCTGGCTAGGGTTGCCCAAAACACCGGGCGTTTCCTGGGCACTGGTTGCCAGCAGCATGACCGAGGGATGTCGCGCATATGGCGGCAGCGACACGCGGCCGTGGACCGTGGTCAACGGTCAGCAATACGCCTTTTTCACCGAGCCGCCCCTCCGCTTCGCCACTGACCACCGGCCCGAGAATGTCATCGACGGTGTCGCGCGCATCGTCGGCAAAGAGAGCCACCTCTGGTCGTCGGATCCGCAACAGTCGTTACCGCAATGGCTGGAACTGGACTTTGGCAGACCGGTGACGTTCAATTCCGTGCGCCTGACGTTCGACACCGACCTCAACCCCAAATTCCCGGTGCGCCCGGTGGTGCCACAGTGCGTGAAAGATTACCGGCTCGCCGTGTTGGAGAACGGGAAGTGGGTTGACGTGGTGACGGAACGCGACAACTTCCTGCGCCACCGCGTACACCGTTTTGAGGCACGGAGCGCCTCAAAACTGCGTCTGCTGGTGGAAGCGACGAACGGCGATCCGTCAGCCCGCGTGTTCGAGGTCCGCGTCTACCGCGAGTGACGCGGCGCAATCTTTTGTCGGCTTGGGCGGGGCACATTACAAGGAACTCGATTCACATATCCGGCAGCCTTCACACGTGAGCGGCCGGCCGATGTGAAGCTTTGCCGTATTCAGCCGCGCCTGTGCCTTAGCACATCGCGCAAACATCTTGTAACCTCGCAATGTCTAACGCGGGCGTAGCCCGCAACCCAATTCAATCTCACACAAAGGCACAAAGGCCACAAAGGCTTCTTTTAAAACGGCATCCACCTTCGTGCCCTTCGTGGCTTCGTGTGAGAAACAACTTGTTTTTTATTGTGCTTGTCGAGCCGCAAGGCACTAACGATGGCTGCCGGGATCAAGTTCCTCAGGTGCGTCGCCTACGCCGGTGAGGAGGACGTGTTTCATGGCGCGGTGCATCGTTGCGATGGCACCGCATCTTGCCCATCGCTGGTTGGGTGGGATTCAAGATAGTTGATGGTTAAGCGGCAGGGAGATGGGAGCGGAAGC
>DAOTKE010000143.1:0-8216 GCA_035449085.1 Kiritimatiellia bacterium
ATCGCTAGAACGGATGTCGAATCAAGGAGAATGCCATGACAATGTTTTCTGACAATTCATTGACGATCGGAAACACGCCGTTGGTGCGTCTGAATCGGCTTACGCGCGGTTTGGGCGCAACGGTGGCGGTGAAGGTGGAGGGGCGCAACCCGGCCTATTCGGTCAAATGCCGCACGGCGTCGTCCATGGTCTGGGAAGCCGAGCGTGACGGGACACTCAAGCCCGGCATGGCGCTGGTCGAGCCGACCAGCGGCAACACGGGGATCGCGCTGGCGATGGTCGCGGCGGCGCGCGGGTACACGGTCACGCTGACCATGCCGGAGAGCATGAGCCTCGAACGGCGCCGTGTGCTGGCCGCACTGGGGGCGCATCTCGAGTTGACACCTGCCGCCGCGGGCATGGCCGGCGCCGTGCAGCGCGCCAAGGAACTGATGCTCGAGTCCCCCGGGCACTTTTTCATGCCGGACCAGTTTTCCAATCCTGCCAATCCTCTGATCCACGAGCGGACAACCGGGCCGGAGATCTGGACGCAGACCGACGGAAAGGTCGCGGCTGTGGTGGCGGGTGTCGGGACAGGCGGAACGATTGTGGGCTGTGGCCGCGCCTTCAAACATCTCGGGGGCAAGGTTCAGATGGTGGCCGTCGAGCCCGCAGAAAGCCCGTTGCTGTCACAGCGCAAGGCTGGAGAGAAGCTGGCACCGGCCGCGCACGGCATTCAGGGTATCGGTGCGAATTTCATCCCGCAGGTGGTGGATTTCTCGGTGATTGACCGGGTGGAGTCAGTCAGTACGGACGAGGCGCTCGAAGTGTCGCGTCGGCTGGCGCGTGAAGAGGGGATCCTCTCCGGAATCTCCTGTGGCGCCGCCGTGGCCGCGGCGTTGCGGCTGGCCGCAGAGGAGGCGTTTGCCGGGCGGCTGATCGTCGCGATTCTGCCGGACTCAGGCGAACGTTATCTGTCCACGCCGCTCTTTGCCTGAACGACGGAGGGATCGGCGTGCGGACTGTCGCGTTCAAAACTTTTGGCTGCCGCCTGAACCAGGCTGAGACCGCCGCCTTCGAGCAGGCGTTTGCCGAGGCCGGGATACGCCGTGTCCGTTTTGGCGAGCCGGCTGACGTGGTGGTGGTGCACTCCTGTGTCGTGACGCAGGTCGCGGAAGACGAGTGCTTGCGTCAGTTGCGGGCGCTGCGCCGCAAGCTGCCGGCGGCGCGGGTGGTGCTCTCGGGGTGTGCGGCCGAGGCCGTGCCGCATGACCGACTGCTGGCTGCCGGAGCGGATCTGGTGATCGACCGTTCGCAGCGTGAGGTGCTTGTGCAGCGGATCCTGAAACAATGGCCGGCAACTCCTGAAGTCTCTGAACGACAATCGACGGTGGTACTCGCTCCATCGCGCCGCTCGAAGCGCGCTTTGTTGAAGGTTCAGGACGGTTGCGATTTTTTCTGCACCTACTGCATCGTGCCGCATACGCGCGGCAGGGCGGCCAGTCGGCCGCTTGCGCGCTGTGTTGGCGAGGCACAAGCGTTGGTCGCGGCCGGCTATCGCGAGATCGTGGTGACTGGCTGCAACATCGCCTGCTACGCTGATGGCTCGTACGGTTTAATCGATCTCTTGGCCGAGTTGGCCGCACTGCCCGGGCTGGGGCGCTTACGGCTTGGGTCAATCGAACCGGGCACCATCGAGGACGCGGTCGCTGAATGGATGGCCGGCTCGGAAAAGTTGTGCAAGTTCTTGCACTTGCCGATACAAAGTGGTGACGACGGCGTGCTGACACGCATGGGACGGCATTATACGGTGCGCCAGGTGATCAATACGGTGCGTCGTGCACAGCAGCGGATGCCGGATGTCGCGCTTGGCGCGGATCTGATCTGCGGGTTCCCGGGCGAGAGTCCGGACGCCTTTGAGCGGACGTTGCGGATGGTGGCTGACTTGGGTTTCAGTAATCTGCATGTTTTTCCGTACAGCGAGCGGCCCGGCACGCCGGCTTGTACGTACGATGGGCAGGTACCGGTCGTGGAGCGTCGGCAACGCGCCAAGCGGTTGATCGCGCAGGGCGAGGCGCAGCGTGTGGCGTTTGCGCAGCGTTTTGCCGGGCGACGTGTCGAAGTGCTGGTGGAACGCTTTGATCGCGAAGGGCGTGCCTGCGGCTGGAGTGGCGAATATCTGCCCTGTGTGGTGACGGGGGTGCCGCGCGATCATTTGGGTGAGCTTTGCAGGTTCACCGTTGAAAGCGTGGATGGGGCTTCACTGGCGGGCCGGGCAGATTTGTGAAGCCAGTGGTGCAGGCGTCTCGCCTGCCACAACCTTCTGGCTGTTTTCCGCATGGACATCTCCGGCAGGCAGCATAGAATGGGATGAGAAAACTTCATCAAGGAATACGGTATGATCAGGTATGTGGGGATTGTGTGTGTGCTGGCGGCGATGGCGTGCAGTGCTGCGGACGGGCGGCCCGCTGTCCGGTGGCGGGGCTTCAATCTGCTCGGGATGTTTCAGAATCATGGGCAGCCCGCGCATTTTGAAGAGGAGGACTTCAAGCTCATCAGTGAGTTGGGCTTCAACTTTGTGCGGCTCCCGATGGATTATCGGTTCTGGATCAAAGATCAGGATTGGACCGCTATGGATGACGACCGTCTGGTGCCGGTGGATCAGGCGGTGGCCTACGGTCAGAAATACGGCCTTCATGTGCAGCTCTGTTTCCACCGTGCGCCGGGGTATACCGTGGCCAAGCCGCCGGAACCCCGCGATCTCTTTACAGATCCGGAGGCGTTGCGGGTCTGTTCTCTGCACTGGGCGCATTTCGCACGGCGCTACAAGGGCATCCCGTCCAGTGAGTTGAGCTTCAATCTGTTCAACGAGCCGGGCGAGGTTTCCGAAGAGGCGTACGAACGCGTCGCCACCGCGTTGGTCGCCGCGATCCGTGATGTGGATCCCACACGGTTTATCGTCGCGGATGGGCTGCGTTGGGGCGGGCGTCCGGCGCAGCGTCTTTTCAAGCTCGGCATTGGACAGGCGATGCGCGGGTATGCGCCGATGTCGATCTCGCACTACATGGCGAGTTGGGTTGGCACACCCACGGATGACCCGGTCTGGCCGCCGCCGCAGGCGGTGAGCCCGCTCTATGGGCCGGCCAAAGCCCCGTTGAACGTGCCGCTGGTCATCGAGCAGGTGCCGGCGGGAACCCTGGCCGTGCGACCGGGCATGGTGTCGGGCAAAGTGCGGCTCCGTGTCGAGGCGGACGGAACACGCCTGTTCGACCAAGTGCTGGAACCACGGCAGGGGGCGTCCGACTGGACCAACGTGGTCTACAAGAGCGAGTGGAAGATCAACCAGGGGCGTTGTGTGCGTACTTTTGATGTGACGCTGCCGAACAACGTGCGCCGGTTGCAGATCAGCCTGCCGGAGGGCGACTGGGCGCAGCTTTCGACGCTCACGCTGACCGGCCCCGATGGTCAGATCGCCACCATGCCCTTCGAACAAAGTTGGGGGCGCACGAACGGAACGTTCCGGTTCACGGGATTCGGCCCTGGCCAAGGATTTCATGCCGGGCAGGGGTCGGCAGACGGCCGTGCCTATCTCCGGAAGACATTGATCGACGCGTGGCAGCCTGCGTTTGACGCCGGTATTTTTACGATGGTCGGCGAGTTCGGGGCCTACAACCGCACGCCGCACGCGCTGGTGCTGGCCTGGATGGAGGACAACCTGCGCCTCTGGAAAGAGCGTGATCTCGGCTGGGCGCTCTGGAACTTCCGTGGTTCGTTTGGCGTGCTCGACAGCGGCCGCAAGGACGTCGAATACGAATCGTTCCACGGTCATCAGCTCGACCGCAAGATGCTCGACCTGTTGCAGAGATATTGATCAAGAAACCTTCGCCCCGCGCCGGCTGGCCGGTCGGGGCGATAGGTTAGCCGGCCGCCCGGCGGAGCCGAGGGCAAACTCCGGGGGACTGAATCCACAGATGACTCAGATGACGCTGACGGGAACAAAATCTGCGGGACTCTGTGTCATCTGCGGATCGTTACAGGCAAGCGAGTGCCGTCTACTGGAGTTCCTTGATCCGCAAGTTGCGGAATTGGATCTTCATCGGCGGCCCCGCGTGCATCTGCAGGGTGATGAAGCCTTTCTTCGGCATCATTTCAGGACGGTGATCGGTCAGCTCACAGGTCTTCATGCCGTTGACGAAGAGCGTCATGGTCGGCCCCTTGGCGATGATGGTGTACTCGTTCCAGTCATCCTTCTTGAAGACTTTGTCGCCCAACTCCTTCGCATCGGCGAAACGGTCGACGGTTTTCTTGCCGTCGGCCGCAATCGTGACCTTCGCGCCGCGCTCGCCGACCAGATGCTGCTTCGGGTGATAAAGGAAGCCGACGTAGTTGCCGCCGCCGTTCATGTCGGCCTGATAGCCGCTGTCGCCGAACTCCTGATCGAGCGCACGGAGCTGGATGCCTGAATTGGCCGATGGGCTGAGTTTGAACTCGGCGCGCAACTCGAAATCGGCGGGCTGGCTGGCGGTATAGATCAGGTGACTGTTCTTCTTGCAGGGCTTCTCCTCAGAGCTTTGCGCCTGCAGGATGCCGTCCTTGACCTCCCACCAGCCATCGCCGCCCTTCCAGTTTTTCAGGCTGACGCCGTCGAACATCGGGACAAACCCTTTTTCGGCCATGAGTCCTTGCGTCGCTTTGATAGAGGCGGCGAGCAGCGCCTTGTCTTCATCGCGTGACGCCCAGGCCTGTGCCTGCTCCAAGCGCGCGAGCTGTGTCTTGAGCGGGATCGTGAAGCTCTGTTCGAGCTGGCGCACGAAGCCGCGCAAGGAGAGGATCTTCAGGCGGTCGCTCGGTGCGTTCTGCGCGAAGTGCGCGGCATCCTCGATCGCTTCGGGAGTCTTCCATTCGGCCAGCGCACGGATGGCGGCATCCTGCAGGGCGGCGTCCGCTGTCTGCCGGGCGGCGGCGCGCGCCACGGCGAGTCCCTGGTCGTTACCGAGCGAGGTCAGCACCTTGAAAAGCGCCAGCTTCTCGTCGCCTTTGGCACGGTCATAGGCCGCCTGGATCGGCTGCATCGCGACCGGCAGCAGAGTAACGCCGCTCAGGTGGACCGAGTCGTTTTCGCGCACCTGCACACTCTTCTCCACACCGTCAAAGGTGTAAACCAAGCGTAACGCCTTGACTTTGCCGGGGGCAGGATCTTCGCTAAAGCCGTCCCACCTGCAGAGGCGACCGGAGGCCTGGATGGTGATGGAGCCTGCGTCCACCAGTTTCTGGACGTTGTCGGTGACATCCTTGACCAGATCGTTTTCGAAACTGCCGTAAACAGCACTGTGGATCACAGTCTTGCCGCCGCGGGGCCGCGCATAGCGGGTGCAGAGCGAGGCGAGCGCACGCACAGCGGTCTCGCTCTGGGGACTCTTTTGGATCACGGCCAGCAAGACGGGGATCTCTTTGTCACTGCCCAGATCACCCAGCCCCTTGACGGCGGCGTCGAGGACTTTCGCGTCGCTGTCGGTGCTGAGTTTGACCAGCGCGGGAACGGCCACCGTCATGCGGCGGCGCATCGCCATATCGATACCGGCAAGCCGCGTCGCGGCATCGGCATCGGCCATCATGCTCAGCACGGCGTCGTCGGCTGCCGTTCCGGCGAAGCCCATGATCTCGTTCTTGGCGGCTTCGGCGATGGCGCCATCGGCATGCTTGGCCAGCGCCAGCAGCGGCGGCAGGGCGGCGGGATCATTGAGCGTGGCCAGGGCGGACGCCGCAGCCAGACTGTTCGCCGGAGAGGCGGCCTTCTCGCCTTTGGCCAACGCGGCCAGTGCCGGCACTGCCGCTCTGTCACCACGCAGGCCGAGCACCGAGGCCAGACGCGCCTGCACGGCCGGACATTTGGCCAAGGCGGACGCGAACGCCAAGGTGGCCTTCTCGCCTTTCGGCGTGTCCAGGACAGCACGCAGCGCGGCATCGACCGTGTCGCCGTCGGTTGAGGCGATAGCCTCCTGCCAGAGCGCCAGGCCGGCGTCGCCGCCGGTCACGATCGCGCCGCGCAAGGCCGCGGCACGCACGGCCGGCGGGGCCGCCGATGCGGCGTTGCGCAGGTCAGTGTAGCAGGCCGCCGCGCGTGACGCATCGGTGCAGGCCAGACGGCCAGCACCGTTGAGATACGCCGCCGCCACATCGGGCGAGGTCCCGAGTTTGGCCTTGAGCGCCGCCATCGCCTCGGGGGGGGCCAGCTTGCCCAGCGCCTGCACGGCTGCCGCCGCGACCGCCTTGTCGGGATCGGCCATGCGGCTGCTGAGCACGGCGACCGATGGCGCATGACCGCGGTTGCCCATCGATTGCAGCACGCCGACAAGCGCGGGGCCGGAGAGCCGTCCTGCCGCCTCACGCAGCGCATCATCGACGGCAGGATCAGGAATCATCTCCAATCCGTACCGCGCGGCGTGGCGCAGGTGCGCCTTGTCGCTTGACAGCAGCGCGACCAACGGCGCGATGGCCGTACGCGTGCCACACCAGCCCAGGTTCTGGCAGGCGGTGACCTTGTCGTTGTCGGAGGTGTCGGCCTTCTGGATCACCTCGATCAGTTTGGCTTCATTGAGCAGGATCGCTTTGTCCAGCTCAGCGCGTGCGGTGAGGCAGGCCATCAGAGTGAGAGATACCCATGCACTTGTTTTCATTCATTTCATCCTTAAATCGATGCTGCTACAGACGATGTCACCTCGGTTCCAGGAACAGCGGTTTCGGGTTCTGTGAATGCGGGTCCAACGCTTCCTTCTTCCCTGTTCCTGCTTTCTTCTGGACGTGCACACGGTGCACGTCAGCAGATCTGCCACCCTTCGCGGGCGGCCCGCGAACGGAAACGGTTGGCCTGTTCGTCGTTGACAAACTCCTCCTTCACCGGATCCCAGGTGAGGTCGCGTTTGAGCCACTGCGCGATGTTCGCGCAATGTACGGTGGTCATCGACCGGTGCATAAGCATCGGGTTGGCCACCGTGAGGGTGCGGTTCTTGACGCAGTTGAAGAAGTCCTTCATGTGGCCGACAACATGCCCGGTGCGGGTCAGATAATCCTGCAGGATCTTGTTGTAGTCCGCCAGCATGGCCGGATTAGAGACTTCCGGACGCGCATAGCCATCCGCGCAGGAACACCAGCCCTCACTGCCCACATAACGTATGCCGCACGTGCCGCGCCAGCCTTCCTGTTTCTGGATCATGGTGACGCCGTTGGCAAAGGGCATCGCCATGCCGTCCGCCGTGGGCGTCGGCACATAGGGGTAGCGGATAGGGGAGGAGTCCTGCATGCCGAGCGCATCGTGACACTGCGCGAAGGTGTGGGATCCCCACTCGCCGATCACGCTGGTATAGAAATCGTGCTGGTGGTGCCAGCCGCCCTTTACGTAGGCCATGTTGAACGGACGCCAGGGGCAGGGGCCCAGCCAGCGGTCCCAGTCCAGCTCCTGCGGATCAGGTAACGGCTGCGCCGGGAGCCATTCGCGGCTCATGTTGACATTGCCCCACGGCGCGAGATGCGCGTAGACCGTCTTGACCTCGCCCAGGCGCCCGAGACGCAGCAACTCGTTGCAGACAATGAAGTTCGCCTCGCTGAGACGCTGCATGCCGGCCTGATAGACGCGGCCATACTCACGCGCGGTGCGCACGACGGCCTGGCCTTCGGCAATGGTCATCGAGGCGGGTTTCTCTGTGAAGACATCCTTGCCCGCGCGCATCGCGCGGATCGAGACCGTGGCATGCAGGCGGTCGCTGGTGGCCGTGATGATGGCGTCGATGTCCGGGCGCGCCAGCACGTCCATCATCTCGATGTACGTCTTACAGTCGCTGTTGCCGTAGTGCTTGTCGGTCATCGCCTTGATCGCGTCGCGCCGTTCGCGCCGCACGTCGCAGATCGCCACGAACTGCGCCTGCGGATCCGGCAGGATCCAGCTCCGCAGGTCACCGGTGCCGCGACCGCCCAGTCCGATGCCGGCCATCACGATACGGTTGCTCGGCGCCACCGCGCCGTTCAACCCCAGCGCCGATCCCGGCACCAGCGTCGGCATGACAACCGCTGCCGCGCCCGCTTGGGCCATCCCCCTCAAAAACTGGCGCCGGTTGACGCCCCGTTGCCCCGATCTTGACTGCTGATCCCTCATGCTGTGCCTCCCTTAGCCGTGTACGCACCGAACTTCACGCAATTCTCAACCGTACATGAGACACCTTACCCCAATCTGTTCCTCCCGT
>DAOTKE010000144.1:0-8188 GCA_035449085.1 Kiritimatiellia bacterium
GATTCGCTGGCCACTAGCCTGGCACACCCCTGTCACTTTCTTGACACACACCCCTCGCGACAAGCCAAGCATGCGCAGCATTGAAGCGATCCCTTGATCGCGCTACACTGGTGCCCATTGAGATGAGTATCGACCGTCAGAGGAAGGTAACAAGGATGATGCCGCCCTATCGTCGCGCAATCGCATGTCTGGGTGGTATCGGAGCGGCGCTGGCCGTATGGAGTGCGGAACCGCCAAACGCGCAAACCGAATCGGAAATCGATGCCTCTGTCGTTCGCGGTCTCGACTGGATTGCCCGCGGACAGCGCCCGGACGGCACATTCGGGAACGGGCAGGCGCAGAACACGTCGGGCATCTGGGCGCTTTGCGGAATGGCGTTTCTGGCGCGTGGTCACGTGCCCGGCACTGAGCCGTATGGTCCCGTGGTCGAACGCATCATCACGCGCCTCGCCGAGATCCAGCGGGCAGACGGTTATCTCGGCGGCAATGACGGCAAGATGTACTCGCACTGTATCGCCACCCTCTTCCTCTCTGAAGTCTCTGGCATGGTGCGCCCCGAGCTTCAGGAGAAAATCGACCAAGCGTTACCGCGGGCTTTGAAGATCATCCTCGATGCGCAGAAGATCGAAAAGGACAAGAACCATCAAGGCGGCTGGCGTTACCAGCCCGATTCCCGTGACAGTGATTTTTCCTGCAGCGGCTGGGCATTGATGGCGCTGCGTTCCGCGCGTCTCAACGGTGCGGCCATTCCGCCGGAGGCCATCAAGAACGCGGTGGAATACGTGTTGCGGCGCCACGATGAAAAGCAGGGGTGCTTTGGCTACACCGATCAGCAATCGCATGCGATCACATTGACCGGCGCCGGCATTCTCTGTCTCTCACTGTGCGGAGAACACGGACATCCCGCCGTGGGAAGAGCGGCCCGGTTCCTGATGGACACCTACACGGAATTTCCCAAGCAGCAGTACTGTTTTTACGGCATGTACTACGCGGCGCAAGGCCTGTTCCAGCTCGGCGGGCGCGAATGGCGGGACTTTTCGCGCTGGATGTACGACGCCTGGATTCCAGAGCAGAAAGCGGACGGCTATTGGGATCGCGGCGAACAGGACCGCTACTACCAAACCGCCATGGTCATCCTGGCCTTCACCGTCCCTTATCGTCAGTTGCCGATCTATCAGCGCGACGAGACCGTTGACGAGTAAACCCTTTGCGCCGCGGCCCCTCACTTGGCGGGGCGCGGCGGCAAAGGCGCATCTGGGGAGCGCTTGACCGAGCAGTGCAGATGGACGCCCGAGGATTTCGGCACCTCATACAGCACAAAGTCGAAACCGGCCTGCCAGCAGAGTTTCGCGAGATCACTCAAACTCACCCCTTCGCAGGTCAGGTCAATCGCGCGGCCTTCACAGTGTAATGATCGCTCCATGTGGATACGGTTCTTAGCGGCATGCCGGAAAGCATCCTGCACCTTGAGCTTGCCTTTTTTCTTCTCCAGCAGATTCACCAGACGCCGTAGCGGCACCTCCATGGCGCGGTGGATCAGATGGTCATCCTCGTCATCGGTATGACCGTCATGATCGCTTTCAAACCAGACGCGCGGATCTTCAAAACGCACGAGGTCGCGCTTTTCATCGAACGTCGCCAGATCAATCGGCCCCGAGGCGTAAATCTCCTTGCCGCGCGGCAGATTGGAATCCGGTGGAAACGAAGCCGGGGCCTCGCGCACCGGACGATGCAGATCGGGCGGCGGTTCCTTTCCCGGTGTTTCCGGTTCCGTCTGAGCCTGTTGATCGTCGGCAGGCGGCTTCTCTTGACGACAGCCTTCCACACAGGCACAGATCAGCAGTCCACCCGCGCAGACCACGACAGCCGCGGCCATCGCCCACTTCATCCAAATGTTGAACGCATTAGGCTCGCCGAAATCCCGAAACGTTTCTGGCGGGGGAATCTTATTCAAAAACCGCATCGCCACTATGCATCCTCGCCCTCTTTTGCGAACACCGGTTCGGCGTCCGCGTCCGCCGACGCATCGCCTCCTAAGATCTCCTTCACGGCATGGGTCGGCTCGGTCGCCGCAGGCGCAGGGGACGCCGCGTCACGCGACGCGAACAGAGGCGTCTCCTTAGCAGCGTCTTTGTCGGCTTTCTTCTCTTTCTTATGGACAGCCTTGCGCTCGCTGGGCTTGGAACGCTGCAACGTGGGATCCAACTCGTTCAACTCCTTGAGGCTGCTCAATCCGAAATGACTCAAAAAGGTCGCGGTCGTGCCGTAGAGGAAGGGGCGCCCCGGCAACTCGCTGCGCCCAACGATGCGGATCAGATGTAGCTCCATCAGCGCTTTCACGATGTGATCCACCGTCACGCCGCGGATCGATTCGATCTCCGACTTGGAGATCGGCTGCCGATACGCGATGATCGCGAGTGTCTCCAGCGCCGGACGCGACAGCGTGTTCGGGCGATCCATCTTCAGCAGGTTCCGCACCCAACGCCCGCAGCACGGTTGCGTCTGAAAACGGAATCCGCCGTTGATCTCCACCACCTCGATGCCCAGTTCCAGGCGCGACAACTCCTTGGCGATGCTCTCGATCGCATCACTGATCTCGCGGGGGGACGCTTCAGCAAAGAGTGCGACCGTTTCGCTCGCCGCGCCATCCAGTTCCGCGACGCGCTTGAGACAGGCGCGGATTTCTTCGACTGAAAGCGGATGGTCAGCGCCAAAGAGCAGCGCGCCGACCACCTGCTGAAGACTCGATGCCAACGGCAGTTTGACTCCCTCAGGACTCGACATGCTCGCCTCCTCCTCCGATCAGCGGTGGCGGCATCGGTTGGCCTGCGGCCTCCTCCACCGGCAAAATCAGGATTTCGTGAAACGCCGCGTTCTGGTGAACCACAATCTGGCGCAGGCGCAGCAACTCCAGCAGCGCCAGGAAAGTGACGATCACCTCGGCGCGGTGCGACTCAGGGTTGAAAAGCCTGGAAAATTCCAGACGGCACCCGTCACGCAGCCTCGCCGTGATCGCCTCCATCTTGTCCGGAACCGACCAGCGGATCGGCTCCAGAAGCCCGAGAGGCTCCACCGGCGCACGCGCAAGCACCTCCTGAAAGGCCGTCAGCAAGTCGAAAAGACCAATATCCCCTAGCGCTTGGCCGGCATCCGCCTCGCTTTTCGTGAACGTGGGCTTCTCGCCGCCGAATGTAAACGCTTCGCTCTGCAAGGTTTCCAATTCAAGCAGACGGTCCGCCGCATCTTTGAATTTCTTGTACTCGACAAGCTGGCGCACCAGATCCAGCCGGGGGTCGATCCACTCCTCATCGGACGGCTCATCGGCGGAGCGCGACTCGACCGGCAGCAGCATCCGGCTCTTGATCATCATCAGCGTGGCCGCCATGACCAGAAACTCGCCGGCGATATTGAGATCCAGCATGCGCATCACGTCGAGATACGCCATGTACTGCGCCGTGATCCGCTCGATCGGGATGTCGTAGATATCGACCTCCTCACGCCGGATCAAATAGAGCAAGAGATCAAGAGGCCCTTCGAACACCTCCAGATCGACCTTGTAATCGTCGGTCAACAATGCGTCAAGCGCCATACGGTCAGGTTCTTCCTGTAAACGACAGTCCTACCGCATCGCGCGCGCGGTCCAAAGTCTTGGTGGCCTCCGCGCGGGCACGCTCGGCCCCTTTGCGCAGCACCTCCTCCACATAATCGGGGTTGGCCTGCAACTCAGCCCGGCGCGCACGGAACGGCGCGAATGTCTCTTCAAACGCCGCGGCCAACGCCTTTTTGGCATGGCCGTAGCCGTAGTTGCCGCCGCGGTAGTTGGCCTCCATCTCCTGCCGCCGCGCGTCATCGACAAACAGCTTGTAGAGCGCGAACACGTTGCAGGTGGCCGGATCCTTGGGCTCCTCAAGTCCCTTGCTGTCGGTGACAATCTTCATGATGCGCGATTTCGCCTCTTTCATGTCACCGAACAGCTCGATCGTGTTCCCGTAACTCTTGGACATCTTCTGTCCGTCCAGACCGGGCACCACCGCCACCTCTTCAGGAATGAAGGGTTCCGGGATCGTGAAGACTTCACCGAATTCATTGTTGAATTTGATGGCTAAATCGCGCGTGACTTCGACATGCTGTTTCTGGTCCCGTCCCACCGGCACCACATTCGACTGATAGATCAGGATGTCCGCCGCCATCAGCACCGGGTAGGCGAACAGCCCATGCGACGGCGCAATGCCTTTGGCAATCTTGTCCTTGTAGGAGTGGCAGCGTTCCAGCAGTCCCATGGGGGTCACGATCGAAAGCAGCCACGCCAATTCATGCACCTCCGGCACATCGCTCTGGCGGAAGAAAACCGTACGCTCCGGATCAAGCCCGCACGCCAGGAAATCCAGGGCAACATCCCAGGTGTCCTGGCTGAGCCGCTCGCGGTCATGCACCGAGGTCAATGCATGATAGTTCGCAATAAAAAGATACGCCTCGCCCTTCTCCTGAAGCTGTAAAGCCGGCCGCATCATACCGAAATAGTTGCCCAGATGCAGCTTGCCCGAGGGCTGAATGCCAGAAAGAATCCTCATGAATCGCCATCCCGCTAAATGAGTTGAAAAAGCGTTTTGCAGTATACCCTGAGCCCCCCCCAGACACAAGGCCGCTTTCGAGTGGATTGCTCGCGCCGTCCCCTCATGTACCATACAAACGCGCATCAAGCGCGGCGCGCATGGCGCGGGTGTCGGCGTCGTATCCGGTCCATTCGCGGAAGGCCGCCGCGCCCTGATACACCAGCATTCCCACGCCGTTGGCCGCGTCTGAGCCCGCCGCCAAGGCGGAACGCATCGTCGGCGTGACACGCTGGGTGTAGACAATGTCGTAGAGAAACTGGCCGCGCCGGAACGCTTCGGGCGGCAGCAGCGGCGCGTCGTCGGCATGCAGCCCCGCCGTCGTGCACTGCACCACCAGATCGGCCTCGCGGCAGGCCTCGGCCCACGCCGCAGGGTCCGGCGCGAGGACACGGATCTCCGCCGATGCGTTTGGGACGCGGTCAACGATCTCGGCCGCCACCTGTTCCGCCTTGGCGAGCGTCCGATTGGCCAGAACGACTTCGTCCGCACCGCGATGTGCGCACGCGATCGCCAGGGCACGGCCGGCGCCGCCGCATCCCAGCACCATCACGCGCGCCGCCTCGGGCGAGAGCCGGTAGTTCACGGCGAGGTCTGCGAGAAAGCCCTCGGCATCGGTGTTGGCTCCCGTGAACCCGTTGGCATCGATGCGCACCGTGTTCACGGCTCCGTAGAGACGCGCCGACGCATCGAGGCGGTCCATCCACGCCATCACGGCGGTCTTGTGCGGGACCGTCACGTTCAATCCGGCATAGCCCCGTTCCCGGCACGTTGCCAGGCATGCGCCTAAGGCTTTAGGCGCGATATCGATGCACTCATACACCGCATCGAGACCGAGCGCCCGAAATGAAGCCTCATGCATCACCGGCGACAGCGAGTGCTTCACCGGATGGCCGAGCAGCGCAAAACGGAGCGGCGGCGGCATGGCGGCATCATCCTTTCTGGGCAGCCAATTCCGGCACCTCGCGGCCCACCGCGATGACGCCGGTCCGTGAGATGTCCACAATGGAATAAGGTCTCAACAGGCGCAGGAAATCGGCCACGGTCTCCTGATTTCCGACCATCTGGATGGTCACAGATTCCTCCTGAACGGCCACCACACGCGCCATGAAGAGCGCCGCCAGATCCACGATCTCGGCGCGGGCGTGATGATTCGCGGTCGCGACACGCACCAGGATCAACTCACGGTCCAGGTGGCGCCGATTGGTCATGTTCACCACCTCAATCACATCGACCTGCTTGGCCAACTGTTGGGTCACCTGATCGATGATGTGGCTGTCACCCGGCACCACGATCGTCATCTTGGAGACGGTCGGATCCGCGGTGGGGCCCACATTGAGCGTTTCGATGTTGTAGCCGCGCCCTGAGATCAGGCCCACGATGCGCGCCAACACACCGGGCTGATTCTCCACAAGACAATTGATGATATGCTTCATACTTTTTATCCGGGTTTTCAGACGTTAGAACCGTCCCTTAATCTGCTCGCCGCTCACACGGTACGATTGATGATCTCCGCCACATGCGCACCGGGCGGAATCATGGGGAACACATTGGCTTCGGGCGCCACGATGCACTCGATCACCCACGTCTTGCCGCTCGCCAGTGCCTCACTCAAAGTGGGAGCCACTTCCTCCTCTTTTGAGATCCGCCGGGCGCACGCGCCGTGTGCCTCGGCCATCTTCACGAAGTCGGGCAGATAGACCGGCGCCTCCGGGATCTGCTCGTTGGGAGCGCGACCATGCTGGCTGAGCATCACGCCCGAGTAGCGGCGTCCGTAAAACAGTTCCTGCCACTGGCGCACCATGCCGAGAAACCCGTTGTTGAGGATGACGACCACAATCGGGATCCGGTGCTCCACCGCCACCACGAGCTCCTGGAAGTTCATCTGCACGCCGCCGTCGCCGGTCACGCAGACCACCGGCTCGCCGCGCCGCCCGAACTGCGCGCCGATCGCGGCGGGCAGCCCGAAGCCCATCGTGCCGAGGCCGCCGGACGAGATGAAGTTGCGCGGCCGCGTGTAGCGGAAATACTGCGCGGCCCACATCTGGTTCTGGCCCACGTCAGTCACCACCACCGCCTGGCCCGCGCTGACCGCGTCGATCTGCTCGATCACGTATTGCGGCATCAGATCGCCGCCCTTCTTCGGATAGGTGAACGGGAAGCGCTCTTTCCAGCGGTTGACCTGGGCAATCCAATCGGCATGCTCGGCCGGCTTCACGAAAGGCAGCACCGCCTCCAGCACCGGCTTGACGTAGCCGTGCACGCCGAGATCGGCGCGCACACTCTTGCTGATCGAAGAACGGTCGATGTCGACATGCACGATCATCGCCTTTTTCGCGAACTCCGAGATTTTACCGGTCACCCGGTCATCAAAACGCGCGCCGACCGAGATCAGGAGATCACAGTGATCCACCGCATAATTGGCGGCCACGCTGCCGTGCATCCCCAGCATGTACAGGGAGAGCGGATCGGACTCAGGAAAGACGCCGAGCGCCATCAGCGTGGTCGTCACCGGGATGTTGGCCTTGTGCGCCAACTGCGCCAGCGCCTCGGCCGCGTTCCCGCTGACCGCGCCGCCGCCCACATACAGCAGCGGGCGTTCCGCATTGTTGATCAACTCAGCAAACCGCGCAATCTCCGCCGCATTGATCGGCACATCAGGATGATAGGCCCGCATGGTCACCGTCTCGGGCGGCAGCACCGCCGTCATCTGCTTCTGGACATTCTTGGGGATGTCGATCACCACAGGCCCTGGCTTGCCCGTCGTGGCGATATAAAAGGCCTTGGCGATGATGTCGGGCAACTCGTCCGCACTGCGCACGAGAAAATTATGCTTGGTGACCGGCCGCGTGATGCCGATCACGTCGGCCTCCTGAAAGGCGTCGTTGCCGATCATGTTGAGCGCCACCTGACCGGTGATGCACACCAGCGGGACGCCGTCCATGTAGGCCGTCGCCAAACCGGTCACGGTATTGGTGGCGCCGGGCCCAGAGGTCACGAGGCAGCACCCGGGCTTACCCGTGGCGCGGGCATAACCGTCCGCCATGTGAACGGCTCCCTGCTCGTGGCGCGTGAGGACGAAATTGAACGGCGCCTCGTAAAGACAGTTGAAAATATCAAGGACAGCGCCACCGGGATACCCGAAAAGCACCTCGCAGCCCGCCTTGACCAATCCGTCGACCACGCATTGCGCACCTGATTTGAGCGGTTGCGACGCTGCGGTAGACCTGTCTGTATCTGCCTTGTCCCTCATACTTACCTCACTTGCTGGTGACCCCGCCCCCGAATACACAAAAACCCGCCGAGGTTTTCGCCGGCGGGTTTTTGTTCACAAAAGCACTTGTCCAGTCGCTCGATCATGAACTCGCACGGCACGCCGCAAAAAGCAAAACGTCCGTAACCAGCCCGGTAACGGGCAGGCTGTTCACGACTACGACAATGGAGCCCTGCGCTTTCATTCAGTGTCGGGGATGTTAACGAATCGCAGACCGGGCGTCAAGCCGCCAGCGATTCTAATTTTGACTTCGGGTGTGTGTCAAGAAAGTGACAGGGGTGTGCCAGGCTAGTGGCCAGCGAAT
>DAOTKE010000145.1:0-8185 GCA_035449085.1 Kiritimatiellia bacterium
TCAATGGCCATGGGGCACCTTTTGGATTTCGGGTTTCGGGTTGAACGTTACGGACAAAAGACGGTCGTATTAAATCACAAACGGTGCGGCGCTGCAAAGGGCGCGGTACAATCGGCGTGGGGTTCCCGCACTCCATAGGCCGCTCACGCCTCTCATCAAAACACTCGTTCAACTCTCCCTATTTCTGTGGCGACAGGATTTGCATCAGCGCCTGGCCAAAAACCTGGCCCTGCCGCATCATGCCGAGATCGTTCGGATGGCACCCGTCCACGGTGCCCTCGCCATCATGGCCGAGCATCTCTTTGGCTTTTAAGTAGTGTAGGCGTGCCCACTTGGCACTGTCCTCCGCCTTCAGTTTCTCAAAAATCTCACGCAGGATTTTGGCCTTTGAGGTTGGCGCGTGTCCGAAGACATGACAATCCTCCGCCAACAGGATCGGCGTGTCAGGCCGTTTGTCACGAAGGGCACGGATGAACGGCTCGGCGCGATCGCGGATCAAGGCGTCGTTCATGTTCCACAAACAGTCGAGCACATAGACCGACGCATCGATCTCAGCCACCAGGTCGCAAAGCGCCATCTCCATCTTGCCATTGCCGGAAAAACCGAGATTGACCACCGGCGCATCCACCAGACGGCCCGCAATCGCGGTAAAGGCCATGCCGGGACGCGAGGCACATCCACCTTGCGTGATCGATGTCCCGTAAAAGACGATCGGACGCATCCGTCCATCGGCGCGCGGCGGCGGTTCTCGGAGTGAATGGCCAACGGGAACGCCGACCTCGACCAGATCAGTCGCGTTGTAAAGCGGCAGATAAATCAAGCACTCGGCATTCGGTGTGATCGTGGTCTCAACCGTGTTGGTCACAGCCGTGGGGCGCCCATTCTTGACGAAGCGCCAACCCTCAGGCGACCGTTGATAAATGTCTACGCCACTGACGCCCGTCGCGGGCATATGCGGCATGGAGAGCGAGGCATTGCGCACGGCCCAACGTACGGTCAGTCGCTTCGCGTCGGTCACAACGCGTAAAGCCATGCCGGCCGAGTTGCGGCTCCGCCCCCACACTGCGGACGGCACGGTCTCTTTAGCGCGTGCAGGCAAGCGGTCGTAATAGCAGTCTGTATCCTTGAAGGCCAGGCCCTCGATCGTCAGAGACTGACCATCGAACCAGACCGTCTTGCCATCCGCATCTTCGCGTCCCGACACGCCAGCAGCCTGCGCCGTCAGCACAAGCCCGGCAAACATGATCCCGCATGACACGATACGCCAACGCTTATTCATCATCCGGCCCCTTCTTTCATCCCGCATGTTCCTCGTCAGAACGGCGGCATGCGGTTTTAAAAAAAAGACGCGAGTCCTCATCAGGACACGCGCCGCAATCAATCATGCCTTCCGGGCATTTATCCGTCACACAGGCGTTAGTTCTTGTGACGGTAGATGATCCGCCCCTTGGTCAGATCGTACGGCGAAATCTCAAGGGTCACCTTGTCACCCGCAGCAATCTTGATGAAAAACTTCCGCATCTTACCGGAAATGTGCGCCAACACCTCATGTCCGTTGTCTAATCTCACCCGATACATGGTGGCAGGCAACACCTTAACCACGACTCCGACCACCTCTATGGCATCATCACTCGGCATAATTCTACGTCCTTCGATTTGAAATCGTTTTTAACTGTAACATGGGCGCCGCAAGGTTGACAAGTCTTGCCCCAACACAAAAAAAATGAAAAAAATGAAAGAAGGGGGTGCATCCCCTGATTCCTCAGCCGGGCGTACCGGCTTTTGCTTTTTGCGAACATGGAATTGTGATATAAAGAGGCGAAATCTTTTTTGGAAAAGGAGGCCGATCCAGTTGAAGAAACGAGGCATGTTGATCGGAGTGGCGGTCCTGGGGGTCTGTGTGGCTGTGGCCCTGGTGGTGGAGGGCCGGCGCGACCGCCGTCCGGTGTTGGTCTGCTTGGGGGACAGCCTGACTTCCTGCGGGGGAGCAGGTGGCCATTTTAGCCACTGGTTGCAGCGCTATATGCCGGATGTGCGGGTGATTGACGCCGGGATCGGCGGCGACACTCTGGATGGCGGGCGCTCACGATTTGAGCGTGATGTTCTGGCGCACAATCCCGACGTGGTGCTGATCGCGCTCGGCGCGAATGACTTTTGGCGGAACCTGCGCCCGGTTTCGGCGCTGGGAGACGATCTGCGCGCGATGGTGCGGGAGGCGAGACAGCGCAAGATCCAGGTGGTCGTGGCAAGCTGTTTTGGGGATCGCGATTTCTGGGAAGAGGTGTGCACGGAGTTTGATGCCTCGCGCTTCAGGCTGGCTGAAGAGGTCGCCCGCATGGAGCGAGCGGTCTGTGAAGAGTATGGGTGCCTGTATGTGCCTAACATGCAGATCGACGTCAAGCCCAACCGGCTGCCGCCCTTCTGGGATGAGACGGATCATCCCAACCGCGCGGGGAACGAACAGGTCGCGCTGTGCCTGCTGCCCGCGTTGCGGCAGGCGGTGTCGCGGGTAGCGACGAAGTAGGCGACGGAATGCGAGACAGATACGAACGAAGAATGGGGGCTGGACATGGCTGACTGGCGGAGTGAATTGAGCGGGATTCTGGGCGGCAGGGCGCGCGCGACGCGCGCGGAGCAGGAGAACGCGCAGTTTGAGGCGTTTCTCGACAACGTGGCTCTGCCGGCGCTGAATGAGATTGCTGAGGAGCTCTCCGGCAAACACGGCCGCGACGCGCAGGTGCGTCGAGCGCCGGCCTCGGTGACGCTGAGCGTGCGCTCGGCCGATGTGGAGGAGATCAGTTTCCGCGTGATGAAGCATTTCGTGCAGACCGGCATTTTGCCGCGCGCTGAGGTGCGTATCAACCGCCGGACGCGCTTGGTCAAGTACGAGTGCATGTTCAAGGACGATCCGCAGAACTATCCGATCTCAGATGTGACACAGGAGGAGGTCATCGCCGCCTTCATCAAGTATTATCGGATGGTGATGGATCCGGGGCAGGCCAACGCGGCGGACTAGCGCGGTGTTCAGACGTTCGGGCGGATGACAATGGAAGTTTGCGTATTGGGAAGCGGGAGCAGGGGCAACAGCATCTATGTGTCGGGCGGCGGCACGTCGTTGCTGGTGGACGCCGGACTTTCCGCGCGGGCGTTGACCGCCCGGTTGCGTGAGGCCGGCATCTCCCCGCAGTCACTCCAAGGCATCCTGCTGACGCACGACCACGAGGACCACTATCGGGGCATCGAGGTCTTCAGCCGCAAGCACGCCTTGCCGCTGTTCGCGAATGAGGGCACCGCATCCGGCGTCGAGGCGCACTTCCCGGGGGTCGCGTTCTCGTGGCACATTTTCGAGACGGCCTCGGCTTTCGAGATCGGCGGCCTGCGTGTCGAGGCGTTCACGGTGCCGCACGACGCCGCCGATCCTGTCGGGTTTGTCTTTGACGATGGCGTTTCGCGCCTTTGCGTGGTGACCGATCTGGGGCAGGCCACCCCGCTGGTCAGCGCCAAACTGGCGCGTTGCCACGCGGCGATTGTCGAGAGCAACCACGATTATGACATGCTGATGCAGTCTGACCGCCCGTGGTCGCTCAAGACGCGCATTGCCGGCCGCAGCGGCCACCTTTCCAACGATGACGCGGCCGCGCTGATGAGTGCCACGATCCCCGGCCAGATGCACACGCTCTGGCTGGCGCACCTGAGCGAGGCGTGCAACACGCCGGCGTTAGCGCTGAACACGATGCGTCAGGCGCTCGCGAAAGCCGGACGCGCCGATGTGCGCGTGGAGGTGCTGAGCCAGTCGCGGGTGAGCTCGCGGCTCACGTTCTGAAGACGGGCGCCGCCCGTGCGTGTCCCTCCATTCAAAAAAACGGTGCGCGGCGTGTAAAAAAATCGCGGGGTCGGCTCATAGAGGATGGAAGGAGTGCCCATGTGGTCTGACAGGCCGGGTCGCGAGGAGCCCTACACGCAGTTCGCCAAGGAGCTGACAAACGCGCAGTTTGATCTGTTTGCTTTTGTCTCGATGCTGCTTGGCAATCGCGATGCCGCGAAGGATGTGCTGCAGGAAACGAATGTTGCCTTGCTGCGGCATGCGGCGGAATACGACACGCGGTGCCCCTTCCTGCCTTGGGCCAAGGCCTTTGCCTACAATCAGGTGCGCGCCTATCTCAAGCGCGAATCACGTGAGCGGTTGGTTTTCGATGACGCCCTGGTGGCGACTGTGGCGGATGATGCCCGTGAGGTGCCCGTCGAGAACGGACGGATGATGGAGCTTCTCGACCTGTGCCTGGGACGGCTTGCGGAGGCTCAGAAGCGCTTGATTCAGGATCGTTACTTCCGCCGCGAAAGCATTGCGGCGATCGCGCATCGCTTGCGGCGCAGCGAGATCTCGGTCTATGTGCAGATTCATCGGATCAGGCGCACACTGGGCGCCTGTATTGAGGACCGGATGAACGTCGAACGGTCGGGAGGGCGTGCATGACGCGCGCGGATGACTATTTTGAAGACCTGTTGATGCGGGTGCTGGAGGGCGTGGCATCCGAGCAGGATTTCATTACGTTTACCGAAATCATCCGCAGGGATGAGGGTCTGCGGCGGCGGTATGAACGTGAGATGTATGTGCAGGCGCTCTTAGACAGCCAGGGTGGCGCCTGTGCGCCGTCAGTTGGCGTGACGGAGCACTCAGAGGCGCGGGGCAGCCGGTTCCCGGACGCATCTCGCGAGATGCCGTGGTGGCGCAGAAGGCTGGTGTGGGCGGCGGCCGCCGCGCTGATGGTGCTGGCGGGTGGCGCACTCGCGCTGGCGGTCAAACAACAGGTTCTTGCCTCGCCGTATCGCACGGAACGCAGCACGCGCGAAACCGTTGTGCAATGGGTGAGCCAAGACGGGGCGGACGGATTGCGGCTCCCCGCCACGCTGCCCGGTGAACTTGAATTGGTCAAAGGCGAGGCAACGGTGCGGTTGACCTCAGGTGTCGAGCTGACGCTGTGCGGGCCAACCCGCATGACGGTGGCCGATGCCATGAGAATTGACCTGGCGTCCGGGCGGGTGTTGGTGCATGTCCCGCATTGGGCGATCGGATTTACCGTGCGGACGATGAATCTTGAAGCCTGGGACATGGGGACGGTCTTTGGCGTATCCGTTTCCAATACGGTGTCGGAGTTGTTTGTTTTCAAGGGCAGTGTCCAAGTGAATGATGCGTCAGGCGGCGGGGTGGGCCTGTGTGAAGAGGGCGAGGGGGTGTTTGCCTCGGGCGAATCTGCTCCGGTGAAAGTGGCGGCCGACTGGCCCGAGGCCGAGCAACTGTTCGCGCCCGTGCGCGGCCTCGGCGCGCGATCCCGCGCGTCTCGCGCTTTTGAAGTGTCTGACCGGGTCATCGCGGCATGGATCGACCGTTACATGCCGGAATCCGCATGGCGCGTTCGTGAGCGCTTCGCCCGTCAGGCGGCTTTACGCAAAGAGGCCTTGCGTTCCCAGATGCGGAAAACGCCTTGGGTTCCTTCAGCCAGGACTCTGACAGCGCCGGAAACTTCATCCGCAAGAACGGTTGCAGTGGCTCCGGAGACGCCGAGCCGGCAGGGGGCGAGCCCTGCACGCGGGACATCCCGGATGTCGGCCCCGGTCTTGGTCGACGTGTCGCCGCGGCACAACCGGCGGTGGATGACGGTATTTGCCAGGGAGATCCCCTTGCAGTGGACATGGCCTGACGGTGCGGCAACGGTCACGCTCACGCTGAAAGGACTGCGCACCAGCACGCGGGTCACGTTGGAGCGTCCGGTCTCGCAGTGGGTGTGGCAGGCATTCGACAGGGAAGTGCCAGACGCCGAGGACGTGGTGGAGGCGGCTCTCACCTTTTATGGCGGATCGGCTGAGCCGTTGAGTGTCTGGTCGACCCGCTTGGCGGTCCTGCCGGGGGCTTTCGGGGCGGCCCCGGTGTTAGGGGACAGCGCGGGCCGTTTATGGCAACGCGTGAAAAATGAGGCGGTTGTACCCTATGACGCGGAGTGGCTGGAGGAGACGGCCGAAGCGCCGGCAGGAACGCTGACTGTGGCCAAGTCGGGCGGATGGACGGTCACCGACGACGTGTTCGGCGTGACGGGATATGTAGGCCTGCCCTGGCGTCAGGCAGGGTGGGGCTACGGGACTTTTACGCTTTCGTTGGCGTTCGGGGATCCGCAGGGAGAGTGGACGGCCGTGATACACCGCCGTGCCGACGGCACGCTGGTGGGGATCCGTTGACTTCAAGGTGTGGCCCTGGACGCGTGATGGATAAAGGAGAGTGAGGTATGAGAAGAACGCTGTTGATGCTTGCATCAGTTCTTGTGCTGTGGCATGCCGTTGCCGAGCCGGTGGTGAGTCAGGTGACGGTCCGTCAGCGCTGGCCATGGAGCCGCCTGGTGGATATCGATTACGTCTTGGAGGGCGTGGAAGGTGGAATGTGGGACATCGAGGTGCGCGCGTTCGACGGGACGACACCGCTCGATTTGCCGTTTGCGTCGTTGAGCGGTGACAGGGCGGCGGTTTCAAACGGTCCGGGGCGTATCGTGTGGAATCCGACGGTCACGGCCTATACCAATGAACAGGTGCTGACGCAGTTCACCGTCGAGCTGACTCCGGTGCAGGCGCCCCTCTACCTGATCGTTGATCTTACCCATGCGGTGGGGACGCCACCAGTCGTGCAGTACCTGTACGAGGAAGACCTCGCGAGCGGCGCGTATGGCACAGTCGAGACCAACCCTGTGCCCGGGGTCATCTCGCTGGCGTGGACCGGTGTCACCAACGACGTGGCGAACAAAACCGACCGTCTTGTGCTGCGTCGGGTGCGCGATTTCTATATCGGGGTGTTCGAGTGGACCCAGGGACAACGTAAGAATGTGAATGGTGCCTATTACTCCAATTCGTATTACACGAACGCGACGGATCGCGCGGTGCATCCCGAAGAGCGGCTCTCGTACGTCGTGATCAGAGGTGCGCCCGGTGACAATCCGGCGGTTGACTGGCCCGCCACCGGCAGAGCGGTCAAACCCTCCAGCCTGCTCGGCCGGTTGCGCACCAAGAGCGGGCTGCCGTTCGACCTGCCGACCGATGAGCAGTGGGAGTTCGCCTGCCGCGCGGGTACTGCCACACGCTTCAACAATGGGAGCGACGACCTCAGCGCCATGGAGGAATTGGGCTGGTATAAATCGAACGCCAATGACCACACCCGCGAAGTCGGGCTGAAACGTCCCAACGCCTGGGGCCTCTACGACATGCACGGCAATGTCGAGGAGTGGTGCCTGGACTGGTTTGATGCCGAGAGGACGTTGCGCGTTCGCAGAAACGGATCCTGGCTACGGGAAGCGAGTTACAGCGCGTCGTCCTACAGCACGGGCTACGCGCCGAATGGCAGCGGCGGAACGTTGGGGTATCGGGTCGTGCTGAATATGCGATGAGGGACGGCATACGAAAGGACACGGCATGAAAAGGCTATTCGCGGCTTTGGCGGTATTGTGCGCGGCAAAGGGGTTTGCCGCATCGGAGCCTGTACTGGTGCACACCGCACCGTTACACAACCGGCTCTGGATGACTGTGGTGTCGAACGAGGTGCCGCTCTCATGGGCGTGGCCGCCTGACGCGCACTCGGCGGTGTTGACGCTGGCCGGGAAATACGTCAACGAGACGGTGGCGTTTGACGGCGTCACGACCGATTGGATCTGGCGTCCAGCCGATGTCCCCGATGCAGCGCGGGACGATGTGGTTGACCTGCTGCTGACCTTTCGCGGGGCGGGAGACGAGCCCGTAGGCGTGCTGGCCGCACGGCTGGCTGTGGTCGCCGGGGCAGCCGGGCCTGTCCGGGTCATGCCGGATGAGTCGACGTCCGACTGGACACGCGTGAAGGAGGACGTGGTGATCGGTTACGATGCGGCGTGGCGGGACTCGGCCAAGATGGCATCCGGCAGCCGTCTGACAATCGTCAAACCGGATGGCGGTGCCGTCACCAACGTGATGGCGGATGTGTCGGGCTTCGCGCTTTGGAACGTCAAAAGCGAGAGGTGGGGATTTGGTGCATTCACGCTCGCCCTGGACTTTCCGGGTGGCAGTGGCGGATGGGAGGCCACGTTGACGCGTCTGCCTGGCGGAACGTGGGTGGGAATCCGGTGAGTGCGCCAAGCAAAGCGTGCGATATGCAGTCGGTTAAAGTCCGACACAGGGA
>DAOTKE010000146.1:0-8149 GCA_035449085.1 Kiritimatiellia bacterium
ACCATTGGCCGGCGACTGCGAGATCATGGCCACCGTTCCGCCCATCCCGCAGGAGGAGTTGTTCGGCCAATGGGCGCGGCAAGGACTGATGATGCGTGGCGCAATGTTGGTCAACGCGCCCAACATCCTGTTCTGCCGGAACAAAGGAACAGCGGAAACCGGTACACGCGCCGAGGTCTCTGTGCGAAAAACACATGACAGCGACACCGTGAGATGGAACACCTTCACTTATGCCCCCTTCGCCACGAATGAAATGGCGCGGCTGCGCTTGGTGCGCCAAGGCGATACCTATTCAGCCTGGGCCAGTACAAACGCGCCCGCGTATGACGAGTGGGTTCTTCTCGCCAACCAGACCCAGCCGTTTTACGAGGCGATGAACGTCGGCGTCTTTGTCTCACGCTGGACCCAGCAACCCGGCGGCCCTTCGCAACTCACCTGTGAATTCGGTAATGTGATCGCGCGCAATCTGGTGAATGCCGCGACCAATGCGACCGATGGCATCACAGCCCAGTGGATCGCCGATCCCGCAATCTCCAACGGCACGGTCATCGCCTACACCGTGAGCCGCGCGGAAGGACCCGCATGGGACTATGTGACGCTCGGTGAGACCGCGACCGGTGTCACGACGTATGACGACGCCACCGCTACGCTCGGTACCGCCTACCGTTACCGGATTCACGCCAAAGTTGATGAAGGCAACGTGACCAACACCGTACTGGTCGGCACCAGTATGCCCACGCGGCGTCCGGTGGTGTCCGGCAATCCATCGCCGTCCACGCTCAAAGGTGTCTATGCAGAGTACTACAAGCCGACCTCGCCCTTGACCTTGGCCTCCGCGCGCGTGGAACCCAACATCTTTGACAGTTGGAACTATTCGGGGGACGCAGTCTACCCGCCCAACACGTCAAACGGACTTGGCGAACTTAACAACTTCAAATCGCTGTTCGTAGGTAACATCATTGTTGAAGAAACAGGCTGTTACGGCTTTGTCCAGAAGGTCGACGATACGTTTTACCTGACGTTGGACGGCGTCCGGTTGAGCACCCAGACCGCTTGGCTGAATGCATTGGACATTCACACCGCACCGGTCTGGCTCGAGGCGGGGCGAAGCTACCCGATCCGCGTGGAGCACTCGGAAGGAACCGGGGGCGAATATGCGCAACTCAAATGGTTTAAGGGCACGTCCGCCATCGAACCGATTCCAAACCTGCGTTTCGAACCGTTCCCCTGGCCATGGCAACACCGCGATGTTGGCGACAGTCCGCGCTTCGGTAACGCCATCTACGACAGCACCGCATATGCGTTCACGGTCGCTTCCGGCGGACTGGGGATCGACCCCGCCACAGGCCGCGATGACGCGCATTTTGTCTGGCAATCGGCCTCCACCGACGTTGACGTGATCGCCCGCGTCACCAGCCTCACAGGCCCAGCGCAACCGGGCATGGGCGCGGGCCTCGCGCTCCGCACCGCAGCCACGGACGATGACGCTGCCGGCGTGGCCCTGGTCGTCCAAGCGACCGGCGCAAGCGGCGGCGAGCGCGCATTGGGACTCGCCTATCGAGCTTCGACCGGTAGCGTGCCCGTCACCGAGACGTTTGTGTTGCCCGAGATCCCCGTGGATTTGCGGTTGTCACGCCGCGGCACCAACGTGACCGCCTACTACCGCACAACAACCTCCGGCGGGTGGGTCGGCGTAACCAACATCGGCACCTCGTTCACGAGTACCCTTTACGCCGGCATGACCGCCTTCTCTGGTGATCGGGCCTATACCGCGACCGGCGTCTTCGATACCGTGACCTTTGCCTATCCGCAACTTGAGACTTTCGACGTTAACGTCGCCAACCACGCAGTGACCATCTCTTCCCCCGGCAAGCCACCGATGCAGATCAGGCAGGAAAATGACGTGCTACCCAATGCTGCCTACTACTGGTCTGATGCCCTCAGCGGCAACGTAAGCAGCTATACCCTCTCACGTTCCGACCGCCCCGACGAGGGGTTCTCACGGATCACCTCCCTGACATCGCCCGCATTCACCTATACCGAGCCTCTTCCCGCTGCCAACACGCTGGTCTTTTACAAGTTGGACACGGCATATGATCTTGGGGCACTCGCCGGTGGCGGCTCTAACAGCCTGACAGCCGTGAGCCCCCCCTACGGCGTCAGCGACGGTTCGTTGACCGGCAGCGGCACCGGACTTTTCGCCGCCTTCCACCGTTTCCAGGACGCCAACTATTACCTGACCAACCTGCCTGTCCACACGATGATACGCAATTTGAACACATGGGAAAAAGGCGGCGACCCGGGAACCCCGATGGTGACAGCTGCCAACTCGGACGACGGTGCCCAGATCGGTCCCGATCGCTTCGCGTGTACGTGGGCTGGCTGGGTTGTGCCGCAGCATACCGGTTACCATTGGTTCCGCACGCAGACCGACGACGCCGTTGCGCTCTGGGTCAACGGTACGAGCGCTGCCTACTACTGGGGATTCACCGCCGCTGCGCAGACTTCAGAACCGGTCTGGCTGGAGGCCGGCCAACGCGTACCGATTCATGTGTATTTCCAGCAAGGTACAGGAGGCGGCTACTTCCGCATGTGGTGGAAACATGGCTATGGACTGGACGGGCAGTTCATCACAATCCCGGCCACGCAGCTCTGCCCGCTGGCCGCCGACGACACACCGCTGGCAGTGGCGCCGGAGGGGCCCAGTACTTTCGGGGCGTGGCGCAACATCGACATCAACACCGCCAAGCCCGGCCATGCCGTGATGGGTGGTACACCTGAGGCATTTTCCTGTACCCTCACGGGGGCCGGTGCCGACATCTGGGGCGCATCGGACGGCCTGCACTTCATCTATCAGGAAACCCCAGAAAACTTTGAGATCGAGGCCACCTTCAACTCGCTCCTACCCTCGGACAACTGGGCCAAGGTCGGCCTGATGGTCCGCGACGGCGCGGCCGCCAACGCCCGCAACATGTGCGTCATCGTGAGCGCCTCCAACGGCTACCGTATCCAACTGCGCAACGTGACGGGCGGCGAGAGTGCCAGCCTTGCGCCTGTCGAAATTCCCAATGCCGGCACGGCCGCCTCCTCGACGCCGGTCACATTCAAATTGGTGAAAAGACGCGGAAAAATCGAGACTTACATCAACGGCGAGCATGCCACCTATACGGGCGGCGTCGACATCGACGTGTCCGGCTGGAACCCGAAGCTCTGCGTCGGACTGGCCATCACCTCCCATAGCAGCGCACGCTTGAGCACCGCACTCGTCACCGATGTCTCCTTCAAGACGATGTACGCGAAGGGATCGGTCTTGACGTTGCGATAGCGCATCGGTATGACGGCCCAACCGGACGCCCGGCAGCGCCCCGGATTCTGATCGCTACTTTTTTGTTTGGCGGACAACTCAGTCTGCCCTATAATCCACCCAATCATGAGTGGATGGGTTTGGAATAACGACAGGTGAAAAACATGGGTAAGACTTTACGTGTCGGGATTGTCGGGGGAGGCAATGATTCGTTCATCGGCGATATCCACCGCGCTGCCATTGAGCAATGCGGCCGGCTGGAGTTGGTGTGCGGCGCGTTCGGTTCCACACGGCAAAGCTCGTTTGAAACCGGGAAGCGCCTGAAGCTCCCCACGCGGCGTTCGTACGGAACTTATCGTGACATGTTCCGTCGGGAGGCCACTTTGCCCGCCGGCGAGCGCATGGACTTTGTATCCGTCTTGGCTCCCAATGCCATGCATTATCCGGTTGCGATGTCTGCGATCGATGCCGGATTTTCTGTGTTCAGTGAAAAACCCTTCACCTGTAACCTGGATGAGGGACTGAATCTCACACGCAAACAGCAGGCAAGCGGACTGGCATACGGCATCGCGATGGTCTACCAGGGCTATCCGGCCCTGCGGATGGCCCGCCACCTCCTGCTCGAGGAGAAGGCGATCGGCACGATCCGTAAAATTGTCTCCCGCTACCCGATGGGATGGATGGCCCAACGCTTAGAGACGGCGGGCAACAAACAGGCAAGCTGGCGGACGGATCCGCGCCGTTGCGGTCCGGCAGGATGCCTGGCTGACCTCGGCATTCACTGTTTTTATCTTTCCGAATGGTTGTCCGGCCTGGCGGTCAGCGAGGTCTGCGCGGATTTGAGGCCGACGGTTGCCGGGCGTATCCTGGATGATGACTGCAGTGTGCTCGTGCGCTTCACCGGAGGTGCGCGCGGCGTGTTTCTGGCCAGTCAGGTCGCCACTGGCCGACGCGACGGCCTTGCCATCGAACTCGCGGGAGACCGCGGTGCTTTGATGTGGTCGCAATGCGAGCCGGACCGCTTGATCTTGCGCGACGTTGACGGCTCCGAGCGTGTCCTGACCGAGGGTATCGCCGCCACAGGAGGCCGCTCGGGGCCATGCCCGTTCGGTAGCGACGCCGCCTACATCGCTGCGCTCGCGGCGACCTACGCCGCCTTTGCGGACTACTATGAAGCCCACCAGTCCAAGAAGGGTGCTGCGCCCGCCGCCCGCGGTTTCATGAGCGTAGAAGACGGTCTGCGCGCGGTGGTGTTTGTCGACGCCGTCTTGAAGAATTGTGCCGTGCCGGAGGAGCCGGCGCCGCCCCCGGCCAAGTGGACGCCTGTCATCGTGCCCCCCACCCCTGAACTGTAATCAGCCTGCTGAAGAGCCGAAGCACTGGCAGGCTGGAAACATTTTGATGAAACAACAATTTTGTGCGACGTTTTTGTCTGAAAACGCCAAATTGTTACCATAATGGCGTAAATTCAGGCAAATACCGCCGAAAAGTATTCAGAAGACCGGATGGCACGCCTTTTGCTCGATAGCGTACATGACTTGTAAAGCGGGAGACAGGACCGTCGAGACGCGCAAGTCGAGAGAGGCACAATGAACTACATCAACACCGTACTTGAGAGCGTTCGCAAAAGAAACGCCAACGAACCCGAATTCCTGCAGGCCGTGCAGGAGGTCTTGGAATCCCTCGAGCCCGTCGTGGCCGCGCGGCCGATTCTGGAGAAGGAGCGCATCCTTGACCGGATCGTCGAGCCTGAAAGAATGATTGTTTTCCGCGTGCCCTGGGAAGATGACAAGGGCGTGATTCACGTGAACCGCGGCTTCCGGGTTGAGTTCAACAGCGCGATCGGCCCCTATAAGGGCGGTCTGCGGTTCCATCCGTCCGTGAACCAGAGCATCCTGAAGTTTCTCGGCTTCGAGCAGATTTTCAAGAACGCCCTCACCACGCTGCCGATGGGCGGCGGCAAGGGGGGCTCGGACTTCGACCCCAAGGGCAAGTCCGACCGCGAGGTGATGCGCTTCTGCCAGTCGTTCATGACCGAGCTGTTCCGCCACATCGGCCCCGACACCGACGTGCCGGCCGGTGATATCGGCGTGGGCGGGCGTGAGATCGGTTACCTGTTCGGCCAGTACAAGCGCCTGCGCAACGAGTTCACCGGCGTGCTGACCGGCAAGGGCGCGACCTGGGGCGGTTCGTTGATCCGTCCGGAAGCGACGGGCTACGGCTGCGTCTACTTCGCCCAGGAGATGCTCAAGCGCCGCGGCCAGGATTTTGGCGGCAAGGTCTGCGCGATTTCCGGTTCGGGCAACGTCGCCCAATACACGGTCGAGAAGCTCAACCAGCTCGGCGCGAAGTGCGTGACCCTGTCGGACTCGGCCGGCACGGTCTACGACAAGGACGGCATCACGGCTGAGAAGCTCGCCTATGTGATGGAGCTGAAGAACGTGAAACGCGGCCGCATCAAGGAATACGCCGACAAGTTCGGTTGCGAGTATCTGGAGGGCCAGAAGCCTTGGAACGTGCCGTGCGACTGCGCCTTCCCGTCCGCGACCCAAAACGAGATCAATGCCGCCGACGCCGCCGCGCTCCTCAAGAACGGCTGCACGCTGGTGGCCGAAGGCGCCAACATGCCGAGTACCCCGGAAGCCGTCGAGGCCTTCCTGGCCGCGAAGATCATGTATGCGCCGGGCAAAGCCTCGAATGCCGGTGGCGTCGCGACGTCGGGTTTGGAGATGAGCCAGAACTCGATGCGCTACGCCTGGACCCGCAAGGAAGTGGAGAACCGCCTGCACCTGATCATGGTGGAGATCCACAATCAGTGCTGGGATCGCGCCGCAGAGTTCGGCCACGCAGGCAACTACGTCATGGGCGCCAACATCGCGGGCTTCATGAAGGTTGCCACCGCCATGCTGGATCAGGGGCTGGTGTGAGTGCCTCTCCCCATTCCCTCCAGAGGCGTCCCGGTCAAGGCCGGGGCGCCTTTTTTTGATCAATCCTTGACCAGTATGCGCGTGAAAGAGCCAGGAGCGGCTTCACAGACCACCGTCTGACTGATCGCGGAACCCACCTTCTGAATGCGGTTCACCGGCAGGGTGCGTGCGGCGCGTCGTTCCGTCAGGTCGGGCGCCAACTGATCGGACACCCACAGCACGAAACGCCGGTTCAGCGGAGACAGCCCGATACGCACGGTGTGCGGTTGCGGCGCTGGGTTGTAGACGAACACCACCACCCCACCCGCCTCTGCCGAACAAGCGGCCTGCACGCGCAGAGAGCCACCTGCCGCCGCATCCGGCGAAACGCACTCGATCTGAAGCGGACGGTCAGCGGGATAACGGTTGATCAGCGCCAATAGGGCGCCGGTATCGGTCAGCATGTTGCGCGCGCGCGGCGTGCCGTAAAGCACCTGTTCAGGTTGCAGCGGAGTAGCCAACAGGCCGCCGCGCCCTTGCGCGACACGGTCGAGCGCCGCATAGGCCAGCCCCAACGCGCTGTACCACTCGGCGTAGTAAGCCCGCTCGCCGGGATCTGCCGCCGTAAGCCGCCGCTGGATTTCCGCCACATACGGGTCACTTCGCGGCACCAACGCGGCTTCATCGCCGACTGTCACACGGATGGCCGGATCTTCGGCGCGCATGGCCGACGTGTACGCGGCCACGGTTTCCGCCGACGGCCGTACACCGTTGCGGCCCACCAGTTCCCACCGCGTCACACGCAACGGCTCGGCATGACCGTGGCGCCGTCGCAGCAAGGCCAACGGGTGGTCGCCCGTCGCATTGCAATAGGCCACCCATTCAGCCGCCATCCGGACACTCGCCGCCTGATCAGGCATGCGTTCATCCGCCAGGCCCGGATCAAAGACCGAGACACGTAACATCGGTTCGGCGCCGGCCAGCCGGCAGAAGGCGACACACTCAGCCGTCCCAAACGCATGGACCTCTTCCGGGCGTGCAGAAGGTACGGCGGGCCGGCGCACAGTCTGCGGGCCGACGCCGTCGTACCACACATAATGGCCCATTTCTTTTGCAGCGGGCCACCCGATAACCCCTAGACGCATGCCACGCAGCGCCTCCAGCGCCTCGTGATCCCATCCGGCTTCAGCATCGTCCGGCGTCAGTGTGATCGCCCTCAACTCAATGACACTCCCCGGATCGACAGACAGTTGGCACCGATAGGCTGCCTCACGACGCGGCATCAGACGCACCTCGCGCGGCTTCCACGCGTCACCCAAAGAAAACCGTTCCGCCACACTGTCTTCAGGCGCACCGCCCACTGGCACGAATGACACCCAGACACGGCCTCCGCCCGAAATTCGGCGTCCCTGCAAGCGCAGCGTATGCCCGACACCGCTTCGCAGTGTCCGTGTGACCTGCGTAATACCCTGACGATCCTGACCGGCATTCGCCACTCGTACCGCACGGTCGGCCGGCCGAAGGGCCGCAACAGCCTGCAGCTTCACGCCGGATTCTGCGCTCCAATCGTGTCCGGCCAGGCACTCCGCACGCAGCGGATGAAAGCGCCCGTCCAAAAAACCGGCCTGCAAGCCCAGACACAACGGCATCGCGTTCGTCACGGTTTGACCAGGCAGCACACGGAACGACCATTCGGCTGCAGCACCGACAGCCACAACGCCGAGCCAACAAAAGAGCACGATGAAAGTCCGCACACAAGTCTGGCGCACAACCGGTACGGTGCTCTCGCCGAGACCGCCGCGGACGCCTCGGCAAGGCGTCCCAACTGGAAGCGGTTTTACGTTACCGTCATATCCGCGCATCCCTGCCTCTTGACCCTTCATGACTTGAGGTAAGATGAGAAGGCTGTTCTCCTTGTGAAAGGTTTTCTGGCAAAATG
>DAOTKE010000147.1:0-7613 GCA_035449085.1 Kiritimatiellia bacterium
AGATGGGCAAGTCTTTCCGCAACGAGGTCACGCCGCGCAACTACACCTTCCGCTCACGCGAGTTCGAGCAGATGGAGCTGGAGTTTTTCATCCGTCCCGACGAGGCCGTCGAACTGATCTGCGGGCACGTCACCACCCTGGCCGACAACCCTGACCTCTCGGTGCCACAGGATTCGTGGGGCTGGGAAGTGTGGCACAAATACTGGGTCGAACAGCGCAAAGCCTGGCTTGAGGCGTGCGGTCTGCCGAAAGAGTCCTTTGTCGAGTACTGGCAGAAGCCCGACGAGCTGGCCCACTACGCGCGCGCCTGTGTTGACATCGAGTACAGCTTCCCCTTCGGCGTTCAAGAGTTGGAAGGCATTGCGGCGCGTTCGGACTTTGACCTCTCGCAGCACCAGAAGCACAGCGGCAAGAGCATGGAGGTCTTCGACGAGCCGCTCAAGCTTGCGGCCGCGAAACTGGACGACGCCGCCAAGGCCGCGTTCGCCGACAAGGTCGCCGCCGAATGGTGCGCGCGCGGTAAAGACGAGGCCGCCGCGCGTGCCTTCACGGCCAAACTGTTTGAGGGCAAGTACGTGCCGCATGTGATTGAGCCTTCGGCGGGGGTGGACCGCATGATGCTGGCCTTGCTCTGCAACGCGTACGAAGAGCAGAAACTGACCGATGACAAGGGCAAGGAGGACACCCGCATTGTGATGCACTTCAGCCCGCGCATCGCGCCGATCAAAGTGGCTGTTTTCCCGCTGGTCAAGAACAAGCCCGAAATCTACAACAAGGCACGCGAGATCTTCGAGCACCTGCGCCGCCGTTATCCCGCGTTCTGGGACGAGGGCGGCGCGATCGGACGCCGTTACCGCCGTCAGGATGAGATCGGCACGCCGTGGTGCGTGACCATCGACTTCCAGACGTTGGAGGACGGCACGATGACGATCCGTGACCGCGATTCGATGCGGCAGGAACGCCTCACGTTGGAACAGCTCAAAGCCAAGCTCGACGAGGCGCTGATCGTCTGACGGAGACCGCATGACCGACGACCTGCATTTCGCGAAACCCGACTATGCCCGTCAGCAACGCTGCGGCGTACCGGAGGTGATCTACGGGGCAGGCAAGACCGCGCCGCAGATCGCCGCGATCATGCGCGCGCTGAATGACGCCGGCCAGAATGCCTTCGCCACGCGCGTGACGCCGGAGCAGGCCGCCGCCGTGAGCGCGGAGCTCCCTGACGCGGTCTACCGCGCGGAGGCGCGCATCCTAACGCGCGACGTCGTCCCGCTGCCGCCGCGCGTCGGCAAGATTGCCGTGCTCTGCGCCGGCACCTCGGATCTGCCGGTCGCGGAAGAGGCCGCCGTCACCGCCGAACGTTTGGGCGCCGTGGTCGAGCGCGTCTACGATGTGGGCGTGGCGGGGCTCCACCGCTTGCTTTCGCGCGTGGAGCGCTTTGCAGACGCGCGGGCCATTGTCGTCGTCGCGGGCATGGAGGGTGCGCTCCCTTCGGTCGTCGGCGGGCTCATCGACAAACCGGTGATCGCCGTGCCGACCAGCGTGGGATACGGCGCCAGCTTCAACGGGCTGGCCGCGCTGCTCGGCATGCTCAACACCTGCGCCGCCGGCGTCACCGTGGTGAATATCGACAACGGTTTCGGCGCAGGCGTGGCCGCGGCGCGCATCAACGCTGGCGCTACAGCGAGTTGACGTATTCGGCGAGATCCTCGACCTCTTGGGGCGACAGCCCCCTGGTGTTGCCGTGCTTGTTGTTCGTGTTGTCGGTGGTGATGACCTCCTGGATCGTCACCGCGCGGCCGTCATACATGTAGGGCGCGGTGCGCCACACCTCAATCAGAATCGGCGTGGCGAATTCGCGGTTGCGCTCATCATCCGATCCCAGACCGAAAGCGAATTTCTTCTTGTTCCCGTAATAGGGCGGCGGATGGCAGGTCACGCAACCGGCCTTGCCCTCAAAAATCACTTTGCCGCGTTTGGCCGCAGCGGTCAACGAACCGTCCGGTTTGAGATACGGGCTCGGCACCGGCTGCAGTGACTTCAGGTAGGCATTGACACTGTCCAGTTGAGGCGCGGGCAAGGCATGGAACTGGATCAGCGCAAATCCCTTTTCGACCGCAACTTCGGCAGAAGCCCGCACGCCTGTAATCATGACCGGCGAGGTGCGGTGTGTGTAGAGCAGACTGCGCGATTGCTTGGGATTGCCGATACCGTCATTCATCAAATCCCAGTTGGTACCGTCAGACCGCGCTTCAGGGTGACAACTTGCGCAACTCAGCCAGTGCTGATAACAGAGCGTCGCATCATGAAACGTCATCTCCCCCTGACGCACCAGATCCGGTTGCGCCCGATTGTCCGTCAACGGTATCTCAACCGCCGCACCCGGGCCGTCGTCCCACAACTCGACACCATTCAGGCTGTCGCCGAAATACATGGCGCTGAAGACCCGATCCCCGCACACCGCGAGCGCGCGCGGCCCCTGCCCTTCGAGCTGCACACGGGTCTTGGCGCCGTACAGGAAACTCAGATCGTTGACGACCTCTTTCGGCTGTTCCGCGGCGGACAGACGCTTCATCATTTCCGCGACGTCCACCACGATCAGCTCGTGCGTGCCGGAGATATTGACGCACAGCCAACGCCCGTCGTCCGATAACGCGATCCCCCACGGATTGGCCGCGCCTCTGACGGTATCATCCAGCAGCACCGCATTCACAAAAGTACGTGCCGCCACATCAAACACCGACACCGCACTGGTGTTAATCCAGCCCCGATCAAGGTGCGTGGTCGGCACCGTGAAGCGTCCGATGGAGTGCGTGACAAAACAGTACCGTCCGTCCGGGCTCATCACAGCGTCCCGCACGGCGAAGGCACCGGACGGCAAATCGAGCGTCGCCACCGGCGCCAGCGTCGCGCTGTCGAATACGTTGAGCACAGCGAAGACATGCTGACTGTTAGCCGGCATAATCGGCAGATCATTGCCCACCCACAGCGTCTTGCCGTCCTTGGAAAGGCAGAGCGCCGCAGGCTCGCGCACCGCTTTCGCCGAGTGTGTGATCCGGCCGCTGGCCAAGTCGAGCGCATGAATATCCTTTTGATCGCCGCGCGAAAACCGGTTGCAGTAGTAGAGCGTCTTGCCGTCCGGACTCACAGTCAGGGCATCCGGTGTGTGACCGGCAGGCAGAGAACGTATGATCGAACCCGTCGCCGGATTGATCTCGTGGAGCATACCCTTCGCCTCTCCAGCCGTTGCGAACAGCCGCCTGCCGTCCGGCGTGAGTGCGACCCGCCGCACCTGCTCCAGCGCATACCGGGCCACCACCTTATCGTCGTTTGCGTCGAACACCAGGATCGCGCCAGCCGTCTCGCAGGCCACGTACAGCCGCTGACTCGCGCGATCCGCCACCACGGATCCCGGCGACAGATACGGCGACGGTGCTCCTGACCCTGCAACGACGATCCACGCCGCACACGCGGCCAGCCACACCCAACGACCCCCACGACCCAACATGCTCTCTCCATCCCTCAGCCGTCGCACACATGACATGCATGCGTTCACCGGCCTCAATTCGCGATCACTCCTCGACGACAATCCGGAATCCGACATTGAAGACGCCCTGCCACGCCTCGTACCCGAGGCGGTAACTCGATGTGGCCCGGTACGGCCGGTCGTAGAACGAACCGCCGCGCACCGTCTTCTTCACATCGGGACGCCGAGAATTGCTCTTGCGCGGGTGATACGGATAGCGCGTGTAGTCGCTACGCGTCCACTCCGCCACATTCCCGTGCATATCATACAGGCCCCACGCATTAGGCTGATACTGTTTGGTGCCGGTCACCAGGAACTGCTTGTCATCGAAAGCCGAGATACGCGGCACGAAGTCGTAGACCGGGTTGCCGACCAGACGTTTGCTGAAGACCGGATTGACCCCGTTCACCGCATATTTCTCAAGCGATTTGTCCGCGAGATTCGCGAACGGGCTGAAATCGTCGGTCACCGTGCCGAACCACATGGCCGTCGCGCTGCCGGCGCGGCAGGCCCACTCCCATTGCGCCTCGGTAGGCAATGCGACCTTTAGGCCGCTACGCTTCGCCGCCCAGGCGCAGAACGCGTCGGCATCCAGCCAACTCATGCGCACGGCGGGCTGCTCGGCATAGTTGGCATAGTAGCCCAAGCGCACATGATCCTTCCATTGCTGATCGAACACCCCGGCATTATGGTCGGGCTTGAAAGCAAAAAAGGCCGCGTTGTTGATTTCGTTCTCGGAGATCCAGAACGGCTTATCGATGGTGACGCGATGGCGCGGCTGCTCATAAACGGTCTCGTCGTCGCTTCCCATCACGAACTCGCCGGCCGGGATGCGCACCAGCGTAATGCGGATGCCGTCACCCAGGTCGAGCGTGCGCGTGACGGCCGCGCCTGCGGCCTGGCGCTGCATGCTCTTGGCGGTTTCGGCATCGAACGGCCAGCCTTTCGCTGAAACCCGGACCGGTGCGGCGCGCTCTTCCCCTTTCTCACCGGTAGGCGTGACCGGATAGGGCTGCGCCGGGAGCGCCTCCCAGTCATCGTCGATGTTGGCATAGCGCGTGCGCATCGCCGCGGCATGCGCTGAGATATTGGTGGTCCATGCGTGCCGTCCGGCATCCATTGAATAGACCGATGTCCAGTTGCCGTGGAACGGCACGTTCAGATCGATCCATGTGTAGAGGCGCCGCCACGAGTCGTCATCAAGCTTCACCCCGTAGTGGCCTTTTTCCAATATTTGCACGCCCTCCGAGGTCGAAGCGTGGAATTCATAGGGAATGCCCATGGTTCCGGCGCTTTCTGGCCCCGGACGCCTGAAGTAACGGTGGAACGCGTGGTAGGAATGACTGAAGCGTTCCTCAGCGCGTTTAGTGTCGAGCAACGCCTTGTTCTTGAAATCAGGCTTCTTCGGGTCGCTGCCGTCATGGCAGCGGACACAGTAGGCGTCGAGAATCGGCTGGATCTCCATCTCAAAAGAAAATCCTTCGACCGTCGCGCGATGCGGCGTGATGGCCTGCGGCGGCTTGCCGGACGCCAGCGTCTTGCTGGTGACAGGCGGCTCGGTCGGCGGCTCATGACAGCCGATGCACGAGAGTTTCTCGCCCGGCATGGCGACCAGCCAGCTACGGAAGAGCTGGATGGCACGGCCCTGCTTGTCCAGCGGCTGCAGCGAAATCGTGGTGTTGGCCGGTATGCGGAACATCGCGGAACCGTCCTTCTCGACCGGCACGGTACCCAGCAGACGTTTAATGTCCCACCCGCTCTCGACACCGACATGATGATGGTTACCGATGTTGTAGTAGCCGTAGGCGTAGGTAAAGACCCTCAAGGCGGCGACCGTCCCCTCCGGGACACCTTTGAGGCCAGGCCCGCGGTAGACGTTCTGGATGTAACAGACGGCCTCTTTGTCTTGCAGGTTCACCTTGCTCGGAATGACGGGCGGGCGCACGCGCTTCTTGAGCGGGTAGGGTTCAATCATATAGCGGTAGGCCCCCGTCTCCGGGTTGGCGATCGGCACCATGTTGTCGAACGTATCGACCAGATAGAGGCCCCACGCGCTTTGTCCAGTGAGCTTGGCCACCGCCAGGAAATAGTTGGCGCTCAGCGGATAGGGCTGAATGAACTGCGGGAAAACGCCGTCCACCAGGGTGTCCAGATCGAGCGCCATCTCAGGATAGATGTGCTTCAGTTCGGGATAGCACTTGTTGAAGAAATCGTTGTTCAGCTCATGATAATCCTTGCCGGCTTGCGACTCGGGCGGCATCCGGTCGGCAATCAGTTTGTCGACACGTTTTTGCAGATCAGGGAACTGCACGAGCAGATCCTTCTTGACGGTCGGATAGAGCTGATCCACGGTCACGTGCGTCACCTTCTTGCCGTAGCCCGGAATGTGTTGGACCACGCCGTCCGCGTGCGCGTAACCCTTGTTGGTGTCGAAAATCGTGAGCTTGCCCGACCCCGCTGTGCCGTGATGTCCCGAGACCACGGCGACAAACTGCCCGGCCTCGCCGGGTATCGGGCGGGCGTTGAACATCGAGTTCGGCCACAGGCTCTGCGATCCGTAGATGGCGCGCTGGTTGCTGCCGTCCGGATTCATGGTCATCATGATACGCGAGTAGTAGTGCATGATGTCGGTGTATTCCCATCGCAGATACATAATCTGGCCATCCTCGCGAACCGTCGGATACCAGTCCGCATCCTGCTCGAAGGTCAACTGACGCGTGTTGCCCCCGTCGGCATCCATGACGAAGAGGTTCGGCACGGTGCGCGACCCGCCAATGCACGGCACCCCGATCATCGGCGCGGTCGAGCTGAAGACGATCCGTTCGTCAGGCAGATAGATACCGCCGTAGTTATGCACATACTGGCCGACGATGGTGGACACCTGCCGGACATGCGCGCCGTCTACCCCCACCTCCATGACCTGAAACATATTGTTTGTGTCTGTCGACGTAAAAAGCAGCTTGCTGCCATCATAATGCACATCCAGCTCACCCAAGTAGGCACCGTCCTTGGGCTCATAGACGTCCGTGACCGCTCCTGTACGCACGTTGACACGGGCGATCTTGTTCTTGTACCCCTTGGGATTGAGCGTATGGGTGCCCAGCCAGTTGGCCTTGAGCGCCACTTTGTCGGACAACACGACCATCAGTTCGTCAAAATCAACATACGGATTTTCCAAGACAAGCGCCCTATATTTCAGGTCGCCAAAAGCGGCGAGTTCCTTCGAGGCCTCGGCGTCGCCTTTTTCGCTGCGCGCCAGCAACTCCGGCATACGGGCCACGAATACTTCGGCTTGCTTGAGATAATCACGCCCATTCTTGTAGGCGCGGGGTTTGGTCTTGAGAATGTGCCGGATCGAACGCACCAGTGCCTCGGGCGACGAGATCGACATGAGCGCCTTCTGCGCTTCGGCAGCCTCACGCTGGAGGACCTTTTCACGCATTTCCTTCATATCCTGCCGCTTATTGCTGGGCGTGCAGGCCCCCGCCAGATCAACAGCCTGGCCCCCCGGGGCCTGCACCGTCGCCTTGAGATCGTGGCCGCCCGTATTGTTGAAGTAGAGCAGATTCACCTGATGTTGGCCGACCGTCAGATCGATGGTTCCTTTACGAGTGGCCGATCCATGCAGGCCATCGTTCATGACCACCTCACGGCCGTTGACATACAGCGCGCTGCCATCGTCCGACGTGACGACGAATTCGTGGGCACCCGCGTTCTTCACGTCCAGCATGCCGGAAAACTCGATGTTCCAAGCGTCCCCATATTTTTTGTCGCCCATCGAGCTGATCGCGCCGACCGTGCCGGTCCCCACCTGCTTGCCTTCGCCGATTCGCGCCACTGTGCTCAACTTGCCTGAATGCGCAAAGAATGTCATCTCAGCGCGCCCGGCCGCAGCCCGGCACACCAACACGACCAGACACAGCCATCCCCCCCAGTTCGCCATACGTCCTCCGCTCACAGATCCCAAATAATGCGACACGGCTTCTAGGGTAGCTCATTGGCCCCCCCTTTTCAAGTTCGGACAGGCACCCCCAGCGGTTCCAAATCAAGGGGGTCGAGATGCTGGGAAGCGCGAGGGGGGAGGGCG
>DAOTKE010000148.1:0-7486 GCA_035449085.1 Kiritimatiellia bacterium
GTTTGTAAGCGAGCCCGTCGACAGCAGAGCGGGAACCAACGAGGGGGGAGCTTTCAACGCTCAAAAAATGGGGAGGCGCGGAATGAAAGGGATGAATGGCGAATGGTCGAGAAGGGGGTTTGTACTGGGCTCGGCGGCTGCCGCCGCGATGGCGGGCGGGTGCCGCTCATGGTGCGTGGACGAGTGTAAGGCCGATCCGAACCTGACGGCCTTTCTGAGCGATATTCACGTGAGCGGGTTGAACGTCAAAGGTCAGCCGACCTACCAGAATCCGCTCTTTGAGAAGGTGATCGATGCGGTGCTCGCGCTGCGGCCGCGCCCACAGCGTGCTGTGGTGTTGGGGGATATCGCGCTCTGGAACGGACGGCACGAGGACTATGAGGCCTCGCTGCCGGGGCTGGAGCGTCTGCGTCAAGCGGGAGTCGAGCTGTTTGTCGCGATGGGCAATCACGATCATCGCGACGTGTTTTTGCGGTACCATCCGGAATATGCCAAGATCTCGCCAGTTGCCGACCGGATTATATCGGTCGTCGATCTCGGCAGCGCCGACCTGTTGCTTCTGGATTCGCTGAAGGAGACCGGTCGCGGTGAAGGTACCGGGAATGCGGTGGAAGGTGAGATTGATGACGCGCAATGGAGCTGGCTGGAGGCCCAGGCGACCAGTCGGGAACGCCCGTTTTTTGTTGCGTCGCATCATCAACCAGATGATCTCAGCGGTAGAAAAATGCGAGAGATGCTGGCGTCCACGAAGTACTGTGTCGGCTATCTCCACGGGCATTGCCACAGATGGATGACCACATGGTTCAAGAAGAACTATCAGTCGCGCCGCATTGTCCGCGTTGCGGGTGTGCCTTCAACCGGCTGGTGGGGCGATATCGGTTACACACTGCTTCGGACCGGCCCGGACCACGCGGAACTGGCGATGGCGCCGGGCAACGACTTCTTCTTCCCCGCTCCGCTCAAACCGGGCGAGAGTCGTCCGAGGGAATGGGATGACATCCGTTCGGAACACGCGAATGCCCGGTGCGTGTTCTCATACGGTGCGTGATAGGATCAATTTGCACTTGTTGTCGGTAGCACTTCCAGCCTATGCTACCGGCATGCGCAGCGCCCCCGTAGACGAGGCCCCGGACAGCGACGTCGCGCGCGGGGTGGACGAGATGCTGCGGCGCTGGCGCGCCGTCGTGATCGACCGCCTCCACAAGCTGGCGACCGTGCTCCTGCTTCCCCCGCTGCTGCTGGTGCTCGCGGGCCGCGGCGTGATGCTCTCCTGGCCGCTGCGCGGCTTCTTGCTGCTGAACTACCTGGTGCTGCTGGCCTCGACGGTGCACCGCAGCCTCGATCCGCGGATCCGCGCGGGCATCCTGCTGGGTCTGATCGCGTCAACCGGCGTCGTGCGTCTGGCGGTGGGCCAGCTCGCGGGGAGCGGACGCCTCTCGCTCCTGGTGATGCCGCTGCTGGCGCTGCTGCTCGTGGGGCCGCGCGCGGGCTGGGCGGCGGCGGCCTTGAGCCTGGCGCTCTATGCGGCCACGCCGGTCCTGCTGCACGGCGGCGGCTTCGCGATCATCGGCATCCCCGCCGCGGCCCCGGCCGCGCCGCCGGCGTTCTGGATGCTGCAGGGCGCCTCGCTCGCGGCGATCCTGCTGACGCTGCTCGTCCTCTTCACCTATTTCCTGCGGCTGCAGCGCCGCACGATGATCGCCGAGCGGGCCGCGCACCGCCAATGGGAGCAGGAGGTGAGGCGGCGCCGTCAACTGGAGGAAGCCATCGGCCGGCTCGGCGCAGAGGAGCGGCGCCGGCTCGGCGCCGAACTGCACGACGGCCTGTGCCAGCAGTTGACGGCCGCGCTGCTGCGCTGCACAGGGCTGGAACAGGCGCGCGGGGCGTCCGACGCACCCCGCGTATCCGAATTGGCTCAGATCCGCGCGTCCATCCAGGAGTCCATCGACACCGCCTACGAGGTGGCCAAGGGCCTTTGCCCGGTCGGCATGGACGCCGATGCGCTCGTGCCCGCGCTGGAGCGGCTCTGCCAGGAAGTGCGTAAACGCCACGGCAAAGCCTGCCGCCTGCTGGGGGATCGGGACGTGGCCATCCGCAATCCGGAGCACGCGCTGCTGTGGTATCAGATCGCCCGCGAGGCGGTCACCAATGCCGTCAAGCATGCGCGGTGCAAACACATTTCCATTGCACTCGAGCGCGTGGCTGGCGGGCTCGAGATGCGGGTCACCGATGATGGCCGCGGGCCGGCGACAGAAGCGACGCCAGCGACAGGCATGGGCTTGAGCATCATGCGGTACCGCGCGGGACTGCTCGGCGGCACCCTGCGCATCGGAGCCGGTGAGAACGGGGGTTTTGAGGTCGCCTGCCGCGTGCCGCTACTGGAGGATACCCGATGAGTGCAGACCATGCATCCCGAATCTTCATCGTGGATGACCACCCGCTGGTGCGGGACGCCCTCGCCCAACTGCTCGCCGGCGCCGGATTCGAGGTCTCTGGCGGAGCCACGGACGTACGGGAGGCCCTGGCCCATCCGGCGCTCGCGGCCTGCCGCCTCGCGATCATCGACCTTTCGCTGGGGGCCGAAAGCGGGCTCGACTTGATCCGGCGCCTGCGGATATTGGGCATCGCGGTGCTCGTCTATTCCATGCATAAGGAGTCCAACGTGATCCGCCGGGCGTTGGAGGCAGGCGCCAGCGGCTATGTCACCAAGAGTGAGACGGCTTCGTCGCTGCTCGATGCCGTGCGGGCGCTGCTGGCGGGCGCGCGTTACCTGAGCCCGCGCGTGGAGGCGGCTCTCCGCGAATCGTCATCCATCGAGAGCTTGAGCGGACAGCAGCGGCAGATCTACCGTTTGCTGGGTCAGGGATTCTCCAACGAGGAGATCGCCGGGCGGCTGGCGATCAGCGTGCGCACGCTGGAGTCGTACTGTGTCCGCATCATGGACAAACTGGGCGCGCAGGGTGCCCGCGAACTGCGCCGCCAGGCGATCCGCGACGCCGCGCACGACATCGCCGACGAAGCGCCGCCGGCCTAGCCGGACGCCTTTTTTCCGGGGCGTGAGGGGGAAATCCCTCTCCCCGCGAACCCGCGTTCCTGTTCAAATGGAGGGTACCGGACACAACGGTGACACAACCTCGGAAGAAAGGATGACCATGAGCAACAAGCACACCTGGACTGCGGTATTGGCCACGGTTGCGGCGGTCTGCCTCCCCTTGTCCTCTCTCGGCCAGCTCGACGGGATGACGCTGGATCAGTCGAACGACAATTTTGGCTACTACTTCTACGATGCCAGTTCCATCTGGCAGTCTTTCACCGCCGGGATGGACGGACATCTCCGCGCCATCCAGGCCCACATCTATGCGACGAATGACGCGCCGTGGACGGCCACGTTCGAAATCCGCGAAGGGCAGGGAACAGCGGGTACCCTGCTGGCCTCGCAAACCATCGCCGGCGACGGCGTGAAGCAGCAACGCACGTTCGTCCTGGAAAACCCGGTCCGGCAAGTATCCGGCGCAACGTACAGCTTCGTCGTCCGGAACGCCTCCACAGGGTTGACGGTCCGGGCTTCCGCTGACCTCTATGCCGGAGGCCGGAGCCACCACGCCAACTACGACTACAACTTCATGACCTGGGTTCTCGCCAGCAACTGGTCGGACCCCGCCTGGCGCGACACGACGTTCACATCCGGTTCGACCGTGATCACCACGCCGGAACAACTGGCTCAGTTCGCCTGGCTGGTGAATGACGGCACCTCCTTCACCGGCCAGCGGATCGTCCTCGCGGCCGACATCGATCTCGGCGCGCATTACTGGACACCGGCAGGCACCGACGCGGCGCGGTTCGACGGCACTTTCGACGGCGCGGGCCACACCATTTCCGGCCTGCTCATCGAGCATCCGGGGGTCGATTGCCAGGGGCTTTTCGGTGTGACCGGCTCCAACTCCTCGATCGAAGACGTGGCGCTCCTCGACGCCGACGTCCGCGGCGGTACCTACACCGGCGGCATCGTCGGCAGGAGCTATGGCGAGGTGCGGCGCTGCCGCGCCGCGGGCACCGTCGCCGGCGGCAGCATGGGTGGGCGGCGTTGCGGGACGCGCCGAGAGCACGCTGCAGGGGTGTGTGAACGCCGCGTCGGTGTCGGGCTTCAACGGCGTCGGCGGCGTGGCGGGCGTGGCAAGCGGCGTGACCGAGGAGTGTGCCAACAGCGGCAGCATCGACGGCGCCAACGATGTCGGCGGCGTGGCCGGTACGGCCAACAGCGAGCTGCGCCGCTGCACCAACAGCGGCACCGTCACCGCCCAGATGGGCGAGAGCACCGGCGGCGTGGCCGGTTCGTGCGTGAATGCCTCCATCCTCGCGTGCTCGAACAGCGGCGACGTCGACGGCCCGGCCAGCGTCGGCGGCATCGTCGGCAATGCGGCAAACGGTGTGATCGACCGCTGCGCGAACACGGGCCGCGTCGGCGGCGGCTGGGCCGGCGGCATCGCCGGCGGCCTCAGCCGCGGCACGATCCGCAACTGCGTCAACCGCGGCGCCGTGGATCTCCTGCCCAATGGCGTCGGCGGCGGCATCGTCAGCGATAACAGCAACGGCACCGTGATGAACTGCGCCAATGAAGGTGCCGTCACCGGTGCCGGCGAGTATGGCGTCGCCGGCGGCATCGTCGGCTGGAACTGGGGCGGCCAGAACCGGAATTGCGCCAACAGCGGCGCGGTGACGGGCGAAGGCGCCCTGGGGGGCCTCGCGGGCGGCAACGATGACGGCGGAGTGGTGGCGGGATGCTTCTGGAAGCGGACGGGCACCGCGCCCTTCTCCCTCGACGCGATCGGCATGGACGGCCTCGGTGATGTCGAGGGCTGCCGCTTCTTCGGCGCCGCGCCGGGCACGCTGGACGCGCCGGTGACGGTTGGCGGTCATGTCACTGACAGTCTGGCGGATGCCTTGAACGCCTGGATGGCGATGGCGCGCGACGACGAAGGCCTGCCGTTACGCCGCTGGACACCCGGATCGGCCTGCGCCTATCCGGCCGTCGTCGTGTCCCGCTGGAGTGACGAAGGGAACTTCACCACCGACTGGTACGATGCGGAAGGCGCCGAGTTCGTCATCCGCACGCCCGCCGAACTGGCCGGCCTGGCGGTGCTGGTGAATGCCGGCACCACGTTTGCGGATCAGTGGATCACGCTCGCGGCGGATCTGGCGATGGCCGATCACGAATGGACGCCGATCGGTGCGGTGGACGCGGAGGGCGAGATCGTCTCCGCCTTCGCCGGCTTTTTCAATGGCAACGGCAAGACTGTTTCCGGCATCTACGTGGACCGTCACTCCGCCTTCGTGTCCGCCGGGTTATTCGGCGCGGCGCAGTCTGCGTTCATCGCCAACCTCGCCGTGGCCGGCGCCGACATCTCCGCCGCGGGCGGCGCCGGCGCCCTGTGCGGTTCCCAGGAGGGCGCCTGGATCTTCAACTGCGCGTCCGGGGGACGGATTTCCGGCGGCGAGACCGCAGGCGGCATCTCGGGCCGGCTCGATGGTGACATGGGTCTCGTCATGAACAGTTGGAGCGACGCCCGCGTCGACGGGCCCACCGCCGGCGGGGTCGTCGGGAGCGCGCCGGAGGATCCGAACGTCGGCTACTGCTTCTGGAAACAGACCGGCGCATCGCCCTACGACCTTCCCGCCGTGGGCGATGGCGGCATCGACAACTGCTACGCCTTTGCCGGACCGCCGGGCGTGCTGGCCGGACCGCCGGAGGAACTGCCGCCCACGCTCGCGGGCGCGCTTAACAGCACGGTGTACATGATGGGTTCTTTTTTCGGCATCGACTTCTACGGCTGGACGCCGGGAACGGCAAGCCGCTATCCCGTCATGGCGCCCCTGATCCGCGTCGACGGCGAACCAGTCGAGGCCACGTTCAGCGACGGTTTCTGCGCGGGGCTGACCTACCCCGAGGTCGACGCCGCCGTCGCCGCCTACAGGGACGCGCACCCCGAGACAACCGCCGAAACATTCGGCGCGCTGTTGTGCCAGGCCGACGCCATGGGCTTCACCTTCGGGGAGCTGGCGGCCGACGACGCGATCTTCGCTTTCGACCCCAGCCTCGCCATCACGGCTTTCGATCCCGCCGCCGGCCGGCTCACCTTCCGGGTGGCCAACGGGATCGACACGACACCGCAGGCGGCCATGAACCGTCTGGCGGCCTCAGCCGCCTGCGCGATCACCGTCCAGCAGATGGGCCATCCCGGCGGAACGGCCGTCGCGCTGTGTCCCGCGGTCGAGTTTCATTCCGACGGAACGGCCTGCGCCCCCATTACGCCCACTGCCACCGACCGGGCCTTTTTCAAGATCCGCCTGGATCACTCGCTCCCGTCAATGGCTGCCGGAAACTGAGCGTTGCCCGGTCGGTTTGTTAACCAACAACCGCCGCGTCCCGTAAGCCAACCTCGAGACCTCAAAACCCGCCTTGCTCAATCGGTACCGCTGCATGATCCCCTCACTTAAACTCTAACACCGCCGCCTCATTGAGGCGCCAGTTCTCGGCACCCGTGCCTTCCAGCGAACGCCAGACCCTGTCTTCCGCACGATAGAGACCGTAGTTGAAAGCCACTTTCATTCCGGGTTTCGGCTGAATCCCCAACTCGTTGAAAGGAATGGCCCATTCGCCGCGCCAGCCGCTTTTCCAGTCGTTCCGCTTTTTCCCGTATGGTTTCGCTGCAAACCGCACCGCCTTACCCAAACGTTCCGCCTCCTCCGCCGGCAAGCCCGCATCCGTGACGCTCACACACGCGCCGCCCGCGAAACCGCGGATCACCACCGTACCCTTGGCACCCGCGATGCAAACCTCCGCACCGTCATCCCGGCCCCATTGATCCCCCTTCGCCAACAGGCCGATATCAAACAGCACCGTATTCGCGGCCACATACAGATACTGGTCGTCGTACATCAGTTTGATGAAGGCAGGCGCGCCACTGGCCAGCCAGCGTGACGGATCGCGGTCGATATTCACAAACGACCCCGCCCACTCGCCATCTTCGATCTCCCCGTCCAACACCGGCGGTTGTTTGGCGCGCGGTACCGCCACCGCCCAAGTTCTCCGCGCGGGCGCGGGCGTGGGCGGCATCTCCTCCGTGATCGTAAAGGCTGCCGGAATGGCCCCCTTCTGCGCGTTACCGGTAAAGAGCACATTGCCCACCCAGGAGGTCACCGCATTGGGCGCCGTCACCGTTATTTTCCCCGGCGCGTACAACGTGTTACCCGCAAAAATACAATCGCGGGAACGCGGGAACGACAGCTTCATGTTCTCGTCCGAAACAAAAACATTGTCCCGAATGATCATTCCGGTCGTGATGTGGTTGTGGGTCGGCATCGGCACCCCGATCGCCACGTTGCGCTCGACCACGCTGTGGGCCGAACCTTCATCGAAATAGTAGGCGGAAGCGCAGCGGTTCCAAATCAAGAATTCTTCGAGTTGCGAGGCTGCTGGATAGCGCGA
>DAOTKE010000149.1:0-7454 GCA_035449085.1 Kiritimatiellia bacterium
GTGTTTCCCTGATAAACAACGCGCGAGCCCAGTTCAAATAAAAACGCCCTGGGGGTGCGTCACGGGGGTGCGTCATGGGGGGCAACGGGGCGGATTTCCGACTCACCTAGCCCACCGCTTGCAAATTGACCGTTCATGGGGCACAATGTGCGGCATGAAATGGGTAGACAATATTATGCGTAATAAAAAGACAATGGGGTTGCTGGTGGCATTGCTTGCGGTTGTCGCGGTGTTTATCGTCGTGTACGTGAACAAAGCGCATCTTGATGTCACTGCCTCGGAGCCGTCTCCCGCAGAACCGATCAAGGCGGTTACACAGGAACCGGCGGTAGGCCAGAAAGTGCCATCGAAACGGGCGCTGCCGCACCAGCAGCAGGCGGGCGACCGAACGCCGCGCCAACGTACGGGACAAACTGAGACGACGGCTGGGGCGGTCGCTCAGGCCCCTCAGACAAGCCAAACCGAAGAGATCACGGAAGCCCGCCTCAAAGCAATCGAGGCGTGGGAGGGGTTTATCGACAGTGTGGCAGAGCGGACTGGAAAACCGACGGCCGAGCAAGCGCTCGCGTTCAAGGCCGAATTTGCCAAACTTGACAAGGCGGACCAGATGGACGGCATTCAGACCGCGTTGAACCTGTTGCCGGAAGAGCAGTTCCCGATCCTGTATCCGATATTGTTCGACAAGACTATGGATCCGGATATCCTCGACGAGATCTTTTCAGATGGCTTAAATCACGATGAGGACATCAAGGTGCCGATGATGAAAGAGATCTACAAAGACAAAGAGCACCCGATGTATGTCGAGGCCGCACGTATCCTGGATGCGACCGGCGAACTGGACGAAGAGGAGAGCGGGGTCGCGGAGAACGAGTGACAGGCGACTGAGTAGAGAGGTAGTAGGTAATAGGTCGGGCGGCGCGGAAGGGGAAAACGCTCAACGCTCAACGTTCAACGTTCAACTCTCAACTCTCAAGCGGCTGCGTCTCGCGGGGACGCTCGCCCTCCAGCCCATGATCCGGCTCGCGGAGCGCCGGGAGGGACGAGCGTCGCTCGTCCGGGCGGCGTTCCACGCCGCCACACGGGCAAGATGCCCGTGCCACACACCTACTGCCTATTACTTATTACCTATTACCCCTTACCTATTACTTATTACTGACTCCTTGCAAACTCCGCGCGCAGCGCGGAAAGCCCACTCCAGCTCGCGCACCAGACTGTCAACCACTGTCGGGGTGCGCAGGTCGGGCGGCAGGACCTCAAAGGTGTAGGTCTCGACTTCAAGCGGGATATGGCGCGCCCGGGCATGCTCAAAGAAAGCGGGCGTGAGGTCGGTGTGGGTCGAGGCCAGCACGCCGTCGCCCTCGAAATAGAGCGGCACGTGAAAGTGCGTACGCAGTTCATAGCCGGTCTGTTCGCGCGCGGCGTCCAGCGTGGCATCGGTCAGGTCGGGGTACGCTGCGATCCGTCCCCGCGGCAGGCGAACCTTGGTCTGGTGCAGATAGACCGGGTCGATGAAATCACGCAAACGCCACAAGACGTTGTCTGAGACAGTGGCGCGCAGCGCGGCGCTGAGCTGAATGCGCGCGACGCGCAGACCGGCGGATTCGAAGCGGGTCAGCGCGGTCAGCGGGTCCTCGAAAGCCACCGCGAAGTGGCAGGTGTCCAGGCAGATGCCGATGTAGCGGCGCAACAGCGCTTCAGTTTCGTCGCGCGTGCGGCGGCGGTTGTTGCTGAGCCAGCGGACCCCTTGGTACAGCAACTCGTCTTCGAACCAGTGGATGACATCGTCCGTGGTTTCCAGCAGGCAGTCGGGCTCGGGTTCCAGCGCGAGAACGATGTCACGGTTCTTGCGAATGGAGAGAGCGTCGAGGAACTCCGCCATGACGGCTAATTGCCTCACGCACACCGTCATCCACTGCTCCTCACTCTTCTCCGGCACACTGCTTCCCTCCTCCTTCCCCCTTCCCCCTTCTGCCCTCTTATAACCGATCGGCACCGTCGAGATGTTGCCGGCCGCGCCTTCGGGCAGGAGGGCGGCGAGGATCTCCGCGAGTCGGGCCGTGTAGGCGAGCCGTTCGGGCTTCGACCAGTCGGGGTCATAAACGGCGGCCTTGACGGTGGTGCCGTGAAACGCGCCGTACGGGAACCCGTTGATGCAGGAGACGGTCAGGTCGTGCTGTGCGAGCAGTTCCGCAAAGTCATCCAGCGATGCGGGTGTGGCGTGCAGCTCTTGGGCCGCAGCGTTAGAGAGACGTAGGCCGAGCGGATAGGCGTGAGCGGGGGAGACACGCGCCTTGACCGCGACCGTGTGCGTCGTGATGGCATCGCGAACGGCGGCGAGGCTCTCTCCGGGGTGGATGTTCAGGCAGTAAGGGATCGCTTGCATGGTGCGACAGTGTAGCATAACGGCCTTCAAACGTGCTTGCCCCAATGTTAGGTGTGTTCTACAGTTCAAACATGCGCATGGATGCGAATACGGATGGTGGCGTGAACGCCCCCCACAGAACGGTGGACAGTGCTGCGCATCCCGTTCACGGGGTGATGCAAAAAGGAGACCGGCTATGCCTGATTATGTGATACCGAACTTGTTGAACGCCGGGCGCGTGCTTAAACTGCTGGCTTCCGAACCGGATCTGACCGCCCTGCAGATCAGCCGCGCACTGGGGATACCGCGCACCACTGTGATCCGTATCGCTAACTCGCTGGTCAGAGAAGGATTGTTGGAAAGCGACGGTCGCCGCCTTTACGCATTGGGCCCGGCGCTCATTTATTTGGGCATGCGTGCCATGGCCGGCGTGGATCTTGCCGGCCTCGCCAAACCCCTGCTCAAGCAGCTCGCCGAACAGACCGGCGAGACGGCGCATCTCGCCATGCTCTCGGATGACAAGTCGCTACTGATGGAGGTCTGCCAGAGCCCGCTGCCGATCCGGGCCGGAGCCCCGGCCGGCACGCTTGCGGACCTGCACTGTTCGGCCACCGGCAAGGTCTTTCTTGCCTGGAATTTTCGCGATCGTCTGGACGACTATTTCCGTCGGACCATGCCGCGGCCGCGCACTGCCCGAACGATCGTGACCGCCGAACGGATGGCGAAGGAGATCGCGCTGATCCTGAAGCGCGGCTACGCGGTTGACGAAGAGGAGTTTTTCGACGGCATCCGGTGCGCGGCGGTACCCGTCTTCAACAGCCGGGGCCATGTCACGATCGCGCTGGGCATCACCGGCGTGACGCAGCGCTTGACGCGCAGCCGTGTCGCGGAGTGCGCGACACGGCTCAGGGCGGCGGCGGCTGTCCTTTCGGAAGCACTCGGCCACAAGCCGACGGCCTGATCACCGCGCCAGCCAGCCGCCGTCAACCGCCAGGGTGTGCCCGTTCATGTAGTCTGAGGCCGGCGAGGCCAGGAAGACCACGGCGGACATCAAGTCCTCGGGCGTGCCCCAGCGCCCGGCCGGAATGCGGTCGAGGATCGCCTGGTTACGGGCCGGATTCTCGCGGATCGGACGCGTGTTTTCGGTCGCGATATATCCCGGCGCGATTGCGTTGGTGCAGATGCCGTGTGGCGCCAGCTCATTGGCCATCAGCATGGTCAGGCTCTTGATGCCGCCCTTGGAGGCCGCATAACCGGGCACCAGGATGCCGCCCTGGAACGAGAGCATCGAGGCGATGTTGATGATCTTGCCGCCGCGCCCCTGAGCGATCATCTGCCGCGCCGCAGCTTGGCTGAGAAAGAAGGGTGTGCTCAGGTTGATGCTGATCACATCGTTCCAGTTCTTGGCACTGTGCTCGACGAAGGGCTCGCGCCGGATGATGCCCGCATTGTTCACGAGGATGTCGACGCCGCCGAGTTGTTTCACGACGTCAGCGATGATTGCGGGCGCGACCGCCTCGCCGTTGCCGAGATCGGCGGTGATGGCGCACACCTTACGGCCGAGCGCCGAGATTTTCGCGACGGTTTCATCCATCGCGATCACGTCGACCAATGCGACATCCGCACCGGCCTCAGCCAGTGCGACAGCATAGGCTTGGCCGATGCCCCGGCCGCTGCCGGTGACCACGGCGACTTTGCCATCCAGTTTGAAGAGATCGAGAATCATAGGGGCCCCCTTCGGGTGTTAGAGGTCAGGATTTAGGAGTGAGGAGTTAGAAAACCAAAGGTCCATCACTTGAGCGTGACGGTGAGCGGCGTGCGGAGGGACGCGGCGAAAGCGGAAACGTGAGCGGTCCAAGCGTCGGCATTCACGAAATCGCCAGCCCCGCTCCAAGCTGCTCCGGCGTACCAGACAAGGGGTTTGTCTGCGGCCAGAGCGCGCAGCAGGTAAAGGTTGTCGATGGAATCGGTTGCCAGAGTTGCTTTTTCCGGAACCACGATGGCTGTCGCGATCGAACCGTGCTTAGGATGCGCCGGCTCATAATTGGCAACCCAGCCTTGATCCGGTCGCGCGGCGAGTAGGCCGTTGTGCTGACGCCCAGCCGAAATATCAAGCCCCGGGCCGGCCTGCAGCGCGGCCTTGCCGGTGACGGACAGACGGCTCTCAATGCGCGTGAAGTGCGAACCGGCATCGATACTGACGCGGCGTGTCTCGCGCACCGAAACGCCCTCGCCACAGGCCCACGGCGCGTAGGTGAGTTCAAAGACGGTACGCACAGGGCCGGTCGCAAGCGTCTTGTGCGTGACCCAGTTCCCGCTGACGTAACAAGCCCCGCCGTTGAAAAGACCCAGACCGCCGCAGCCGCGTCCGGGGCCGACCTTGTAATAGTCGAGTCCCTCACCGTGATCATCGTGATATTTGCCCGACGCGTACCAACTGTTGATCACGGGGCGGCGTGTCTTCTTGCACCAGACATCGATGCCGCTGGAGATCAGCCCTTCGCCGGCGGGCGCGGGTTCGGAGACTTTGGGCCCATACAGGCGGAAGGCCATACGGTCATTTTCCCAGGCGGCGTCATCCATGCGCTCGGGGACGTGACGGCTGAAACAGACGGCCTCCGTCGGCGCGGCCGGCAACGTGTCGCTCTCCATGATCCAGAATGTGCGGCTCTGGTGGGCAAGGGCATATGTCTTAAACAGTAACTGGTCCGGAGTCCCGTCGCCGTCGCTGTCAAAGAGCTGATGGGGCAGCACCGCACCGTTACGCACATCGAAAACGCGCACTTTGGCGGCCTGCATGCCGAGCCGGCCCCAGTCCAGGGTGACCGTCTCCGCGCCGCGATAGAGCGCGAGCGGGTTGACGATCCCGACCGTTTTGCGGGCGGGGTGCGCATCCGCCACGATCATCTTGCGCAGTTCCATGGCGGCCAGAAGGTAAGCGCCGACAGCATAGACTTCGGTGCTCTCGGCGGTGAAGTCGGAGACCGGACGATCCCCGATCTGCTGGACCCAGCCGAGACGGCCTTCAGCATTGATGTTGCGGCAGAGCGCCTGCCACGCTCTCTGTGCGCAGGGCAAATATTCGGCGCGATCCAGCAGGCCGTTGTTGATGCCCCAGAGCATGCCGTACGTGAAGAAGGCCGTACCAGACATCTCTTGCATGTCAGGCTCTGCGAGATCGCCCAGATTGGGCGACCAGGCACCGTCGGGACGTTGGGCCTTCTTGAGGGCGGCGGCCATCTGCTTGAAAAGGTCTTGGTAAAAGGCCCGCGAGGCCCGGTCGGCCGGCAGGTCACGCAGGATGAGCGGCAAAGAGCCAAAAACCCAGCCGTTGCCGCGTGACCAGTATTTGTGCTTACCGGCTTTGGTCATCTGTTCAAAGTAGCGGGAATCCCGGAAGAAGAAATGATCCTCCTTGCTGTAGAGATAGTCGGTTGTGGCCTTGTACTCCTTGTCCATGAAGTCGAGATAACGGGCATCGCCGGTCAGACCATGCATTCTGACCAGAACGGTCGGCGACATGAAGAGCGCATCACACCAGCTCCAGCGCTTTTGATTATCTTTCTTGGTGAAGTCCAAGGGGCCGGTGTGAGGGAAGGCGAGAATGTAGTCGTACGTCAGCTTAAGCCCTGCGGCATACGTCGGGTTGTTGTCGAACGCAGCGAGTTCCAACCAGCTCTGGCCAATGCAGTGGTCGTCGGCATGGTAGGTTCGCGTGAGCGGTTTCCACCTGTTCTTACGGCCAAGATCGCGAATTTGGTCCAGATAGGGCAGCGTCGGGTCAGAGAGACCCAGCGCGGCAATGCCCGTGAAGAACGCGCCGTACGTCCAATCCAGTTGGCTATGGCGTCTCGGGTGGGCGGTCATCCAGTCCGCCACGAGTCGCGCATGAGCGTTCACGGTCTCCAGCGTCCACGCGTCAGAAACCCCGCTCGGGGATTGTGCATACAGCGAGAGGCCCGTACAGAGAACGGTGAGACAAACCGCGAGTCGATGCTGATTCATGCTGGCTCCTTACGATACGCCGTGTTCAGACAAAACAGACAAAACAAATGATGGAATTCAGTGTACGCGGTTTTCGGGCAGATTCAAGCGCAAAGCATGTTTTGGCGGTGTTCATATGCGAACAGTGCGCGGACGACAACCTTTCCTGCAACCGATCATGAAAAAAAGGTTGCACCACCTGCGGTCTTCTGTCTTTAATGGGGACGATATTGTTTAAACCGGTGTGTTCATATTTGAACAATCCGTTTGTGTTGGTGTTAAGCATGTGGGTCAGACGGCCTTGACGAGCGTAAGAGAAAGGCATGCGGATGAAACGGTCACTCTTCTTTATTGGAATGATGGCTGCAGCCTGTGGGGTGTCTGCGGCTGAGCGGATGTGGCAGGCGTCTGGTGACGGCAACTGGTCGGACACGGCGAATTGGTCGGAGGGTGCCGTGCCAGGCATGTCGGACTCGGCGGTGTTCAATGCGGCACTCACTTCAGATGTGACGGTGACCATGGACGCTCCGGAGCAGACGATCGCCAAGCTCTATTTGCAGAACGCTACCGCACCCTGGCGCCGGATCTTTGAAGGCGCATTGGTCGCGAATGAGTTTGTGATGAACGAAGGCTCCGCCGTATTGCGCGGCGAGTGGCGTTCGCCGGCGGCTGTCTTCTGTCGGTTCGGGAATGTCGCCGGATCGCCGGTGCGCTTCGAGATCGCGGACGGGGGGGCACTGATTTTCACCAACGGATCATCGCTCTATCTGGCGAACTCCAACGGAGCCGCGCAGGTGTTCGTAAGGCCCGGTGCACGGATGCTTTATCACAGTGCCGAGGCACAGGCGCGAGGCTTATACATCGGGCGCGAGAGTGGGACAGTCGCCGCCGTCGTGCAGAGTGGTGGCCGAGTAGAGAAGAATACGTCGATGGTGATTGGATATAACGGCTACGGCGTTTACGAGATGACCGGCGGTGAGTTTTATCACCCCTATGGGAATGGGCAGTCGCGTTGGCGGATCGGCATGAACGGTCCGGGCTTCTTTTACATACGTAATGGCAAATATCAGTCGGGTACGAGCGGACAGACCAGCGAAAATTTTGAGAT
>DAOTKE010000150.1:0-7375 GCA_035449085.1 Kiritimatiellia bacterium
TGACAACCACCTGATTCAAGGGGAATTGCTGTGAAATCTTTGGGACACTACTGATGCAGACTATGAAATCCGGCCCGTTTACGCGCACACCCATCCTCCAGCACCTGACCAGAATCAGGAACGTCCTTGCCGACGAGACTTCGCGGACAGTCGTGTTTTGTACCGTGTCGCTGCCTGCCCTGGTGTGGAGTTTCATGATGCACGGCGGGCACTCCCATGCGGGGCATGGACTCACTTTGGCGTCGTTGTCTGATCCGGCATGGATTGCCATCGTGCTGTGCGGTCTGCCGATCATCGCGTTCGCGTTCCGAAAATTTTTCGAGACAGGCAGTATCCGGGCCGGCATGCTGGTGAGCGTGGCGATGATCGCTGCTGTCGGGATCGGCGAGATTTTCGCGGCAGGCGAGGTGGCTTTCATCATGACATTGGGCGAGATGCTGGAGGCGCATACTTTGCGCAAAGCCCGCGCCGGCATCAAAGCGCTGCTGCATCTCGCACCCCAACAGGCGTGTCGCGTCCAAGAGGGCCAAGAGGAGCTGGTGGATGTCGACTCGCTGGCGCTGGGCGATGTGGTCCGAGTAAGGCCGGGCGAGATGATCGCAGTGGACGGCGTGGTGTTGAATGGCAACACCTCGGTTGATCAGTCGATCATCACGGGCGAATCGCTGCCCGTCGACAAAGCGGCGGGCGACAGTGTCATGGCAGGCACCATCAATCGTTTTGGCTCCATGGACGTGCGTGCGACAAAAGCGCCCGCCGACTCAACGCTGAAGCGCATCACGCGACTGATCGAGATGGCGCAGAACAACAAGGCAAAGGTCGTGAGACTTGCGGACATGTGGGCATCGTTTCTTGTACCCGCCGCATTTGTCACAGCGCTGGCCGTCTGGTTGATCACGGGCGAGTTGATCCGCGGGGTGACCATCCTGGTCGTCTTCTGCCCGTGTGCGCTGGTGCTGGCCACACCGACGGCGATCATGGCGGGCATGGCCAATCTGAGCCGGTATGGTGTTCTTGTGAAATCAGGAGAGGCGATCGAGGCGATGGGCCGCATCGCGACCATGGCCTTTGACAAAACCGGCACGCTGACTTACGGGCGGCCCTCTGTGGCGGACGTGGTGTCGGTGATGCCCGAGTATTCGTCCGATGCGTTGTTGCATCTTGCGGCGGGAGCCGAAGCGCGATCGGAACATCCGCTTGGCAAGGCCATCGCCTGCGCCGTTCCCCATGCGCCTTCCCCCATAAGTTTCAAGATGATGCCGGGGCAGGGCGTGGAGGCGGACGTCGATGGCGTGAAAATCGCGCTGGGCACACCGGCTTGGTTGCAGTCGCGTGGCATTGGGATTGCTGATGAGGACCAGAAACGGATTGAGGCGGCGCGCGAGTCCGGACAAGCGATCGTCGCGGCGGAGATCAACGGCCGTTTCGCGGGGTGGATTGCACTTGCTGACACACTTCGCGAGGATGCCAAGAGTATCATCACTGCACTCCGGCGTAGCGGAATACGCAACATGTTGTTGCTGACCGGCGACCATTCAGCGGCGGCTTACCGGATGGCATCGGCTGCGGGAATCGATCACGTCGAGGCGAATCTCCTGCCTGAAGACAAGGTCTCGCGGGTGTTAAGCCGCGTCGCTGGAAACGAGGCGATCTCCATGGTCGGCGACGGCGTCAACGATGCCGCGGCCCTGAAAACAGCGACGGTTGGCATCGCGATGGGCGGAATGGGCAGTGACATTGCGGTGGAAGCTGCAGACATCGTGCTGATGCGTGACGACATCCGGTTGCTGCCCTATCTCGTGGTCATGTCCCGTAAGACGCTGGCCAACATCCGCGTGAACATCGGAGCGTCGCTGTTGATCAACGGTTGCGCCATTTTGCTGGCCGCCACGGGGAATCTCGGGCCTGCGGCAGGAGCGTTGGTGCACAATGCCGGATCGTTCTTCGTGGTCATGCACGCGGCGATGCTATTGCGGTGCAAGCCCGACGCTATCACGAGTCAGGGCAGGGCTCGGCAGGGCCGGACGCGATGACAACACCGGGCATTCCAGTGCTTTCGAAAAGCCTAACGGTATAGCTGTTGCAGTGTCACTGATGCGCGCGCGGGGAAAGTTCTACGGTTTCACCGCAAATCAGAAAGTGCTTTTGTCATCCCCCTCGGCCTTAAGACAACAAACCGCTTCGGCCGACATTTGGCCATCGGCATGGTGGCCTTGTGGGGCTTTCAAATCCTGTTCCACATCGTGACGATTCTGAACTGGACGCCTCCGGCCCTGACTTGCGTCCTCCTGCCGTTTGCGGGCGAGGTCGGTTGCAATGCGTGTCTTCCTTGGGTCGGTCTAGGATGAAACCTACAGGAGAGCAACGTTTTAGTGCTCATGCGTCTATTGATTGAATGTTGCGAGATGGAAACAAGTGGGTATTTGGCGGGGCACATAATTTCTTTATGTTATTTTGTTATTTTGAACGGGCTGGGGTGTTGCGCTGGGGAGCGCGGTTGCCCTATAATGGTGACCCTATGCGAATTTCAGGCGGCGAGATGTGCGGCCGGAAGCTGAAAGTGCCGCCGGGCGAGAAGGTGCGGCCGACTCAGGACCGTGTGCGCGAGGCGCTTTTTTCGATGTTGATGACGGAGATCCCCGATGCCGTTTTCATCGACCTGTTCGCGGGGTCGGGGGCGGTGGGGATCGAGGCGTTCAGCCGCGGCGCGCGCAGTGTGACGTGGGTTGAGCTGGATCGGCGCAACGTGGCGGTGCTGAAGGAGAATGTCGCGGCGCTGATGCCGGGAGAGGGTGAAGTGGTCTGCGGTGAGGTGTCGCGCTGGCTGACCGGCGCCGGACGCGGACGGCAGGCTGACATCGTTTTTGCCGATCCGCCGTATGCGGTCGGACGCGACCAGGGGTTTGTCGAATTGATGCGGCTGCTGCGCGAGAACCGGGTGTTGGGGGCGAACGGGCTGTTCGTCTCCGAGATGCCGGAGAGCCGTCCGCCTGACGAGGTGGAAGGCTGGCGCCTGTTGCGTGACCGGACCTACGGCCACACGCGGCTGGCGATCTACCGGATGGACGGCACGGAAAACGCCGAATGATCGGCTTTTCAACAAAAGAGTAAGGTATGCAAAGAATCGCGGTTTATCCCGGGACATTCGACCCGCTGACGCTGGGGCACTTTGATCTGTTGCGGCGCAGCGCGTCCCTGTTTGACAAGGTGGTTGTCGTGGTCGCGGGCGTGTCGCTCAAGGCGACCGGCATGTTCGATCTGGACGCGCGCATGGCCATGATCCGCGAGAGCGTGGACGAGGCCGGCATGAAAAACGTGGAGATTGACCGGCTCGACTGCCTGTTGGTCGACTACTGTCGCCGCAAAGGGATCGGCGTGGTGGTGCGCGGCCTGCGTGTGTACTCCGATTTCGAGTACGAGTTTCAGATGGCGCTGACCAACCGCAAGCTCGATCCTGAGATCGAGACGCTCTTCATGATGCCGAACGAGAACTACAGTTACGTGACGGCCAGCACGATCCGCGAGATCGCGCGTTACGGCGGCGACACCCGCGCGTTTGTGCCGCGGCCGGTTCAGGCCTATATCGAGGCGTACATGCGTCAGCATCCGGAGCAGCACATCCGGGCAGGAGGCGGCGTTGGAAACACAGGGGCGTTTGATCGTTGATGTCGCGCGCCTCGCCAAAGGCGGCGAGTGGTTCCGCGGCGAGACCGCGGACGGCCTGCTGGATTTAGGCGAGAGCGAATTCGTGACGCCGGTTGGCGGCATGCGCTATGCGCTCAAGGCCGAGATCATCGGCACGGAACTGCTGGTGCGCGGCGAGGCGCGCCAGCGGCTGGTTTGCGTTTGCTCGCGTTGCGCGGAGAGCTTCGAAACGGAGGTTGCGGAGCCCGAATTTGTCTGTTCGTATGAGATCAATGCGGCGACAGACTTCGTGGACTTGACCGGAGAGATCAGGGAAGCTATCATTCTCGCCCTTCCCGGTTATCCGGTTTGCCGCGAATCGTGCCAAGGTCTTTGCATGACCTGCGGGGCGAACCTGAACGATACCACGTGCCGGTGCCATGAGGCGGGCAGGGACGACCGGTGGGCGGCGCTGGACGCGTTGAAGACGGATTTGGATGCGTCGCGCCCGAAACGCGCACGACTGAAAGAGAAGTTGAGAGAGAAGAAGTAAGGAGAGTAGCAAATGGCCGTTCCAAAAAGGAAAAAGTCGAAAATGCGGGTTCGCCAGCGCAAGGGGCATATCAAGGCGGAAGTCGCCCAGGTGCAGAGCTGCCCGAACTGCGGTGCCGCGCAGCAGGCGCATCGCGTGTGCCCGTCCTGCGGCATGTACAAGGGCCGCAAGGTGCTGACGGTCGAGGCGTAAGCCGTCATCGTTTCGGTCGGACAAACGAACATTCCAGAGGGTTTCCGCCGTCGGCGGAAACCCTTTGCGTGATTGGATAACGAACGAAGGGCTGGCGATGCGGATTGCGCTTGATGTGATGGGAGGCGATCATGCGCCGCACGAGATCGTGCACGGCGCCGTCGAGGCGTCGCTCAAACTGAAAGACATTGCCTGTATTTATCTGGTCGGTGATGATGCGGCGGTGCGCGGTGAACTGGCCAAGCACCCGCGGGCCGACATGAACCGCCTCAAGATCATTCACGCGCCGGATGTGATCGGCATGGACGAGCCGCCGGCCACGGCCGTGCGGAAAAAGAAGCGGTGCTCGATCAACATCTGCATGGATCTCGTCAAGGCCAAGGAGGCCGACGCGATGGTTTCAGCCGGCAACTCCGGTGCCGTTGCCGCGGCTGCGGTCTTCTGCCTGGGCCGCACGCCCGGCGTGATCCGTCCGGCGATTGCGACCGTGTTGCCGACGCGGCAGCCCCATCGACCGCTGCTGTTGCTTGACGCCGGCGCCAATACGGACTGTCATGAGACTTGGTTGGCGCAGTTTGCGGTGATGGGCAGCGCCTACTCACACGCGGTACTGAAACGCACCGAGCCGGTTGTGGGTCTGCTCAGCATCGGGACGGAAGACTGCAAGGGCAACGAGATGACCAAGAAGGCCTTCCACCTGATCCAGAAAACGGATGTGAAATTCCGCGGCAACGTGGAGGGCCACGACCTGTTTCTGGGCAGAACCGATGTGGTGGTGTGCGACGGCTTTGTTGGCAATGTGGTCTTGAAGACGACCGAGAGCGTCGCCCACGCCGTGGGCTACTGGATGAAAAAGGAGTTTTTCCGCCATCCGGTGCGCATGTTCGGCGCGATGCTGCTCAAGGGGGCGCTGGAGACGCTCAAGCGCCGCATGGATCCCGAAATCTACGGTGGCGCGCCGCTGCTGGGAGTGCCCGGCACGGTGATCATCACCCACGGCTCCTCCACCTATCGCGCGATTTTTCACGCGATCATTGCGGGGGCCGCGGCAGCTTCGAACAATCTCACCGATGAAATCGCGCGGCGTATCGCCGCGATGGAAGAGGCGAAAAACCCCGTCGCCGGTTGAAAGCCTGATAGCCGAAGGAGTTTGGCATGGACAGCATCGACACCTTGACGGCCCTGTCGCCGTTGGACGGCCGCTACGCCCCTAAGCTGGAGGCGCTGCGCCCGATCTTTTCGGAGTTCGGACTGATCCAACGCCGCGTCGCAGTTGAGGTCGCTTGGCTACAGGCGTTGTGCGAGGCTCCGGGGATCCCTGAAGCGCGTGCCCTGACCCAGGAGGAACGTGCCCGGTTGGACGCGCTGGCAGAGGGCTTTTCAGTGGAGGACGCGCGCCGTGTCAAGGCCATCGAGGCGGTCACCAACCATGATGTCAAAGCGGTGGAGTATTTCATCAAAGAGCGGCTGGCCGTTACAACGCTCGCGCCGCTCGGCGAGTTCGTGCACTTTGCCTGTACCTCTGAGGACATCAACAACCTTGCGCACGCCCTGATGCTGCGTGACGGACTACGCGTGTTGCGGGGTGCCCAGGAAGAGCTGACCGGAACGCTGGCGCGCCTAGCCGAAGAGATGCGCGACGCCGCCATGCTGGCGCGCACGCACGGGCAGCCCGCCTCGCCCACGACACTCGGCAAGGAACTGGCGGTCTTTGTCCACCGCCTGCGCCGCCAGTCCGCGCAGCTCGATGCGGTCGTTCTGCCCGCTAAGCTCAACGGCGCGGTCGGCAATTTCAACGCCCATTTCGCCGCCTATCCCGACGTGGACTGGAAAGCGCTGTCGCGCTCGGTCATCGAAGGCCGCTTCGGCCTCAGGCAGAATGTGCTCACCACGCAGATCGAATCCCACGACGGTATCGCCGAATTGTTCGATGCCTTGGCGCGCTGGAACACGGTGCTGCTCGATCTCGACCGTGACATCTGGTCCTACATCTCGCTCGGCTATCTGGGGCAGAAAACGGTCAAGGGCGAGGTCGGCTCCTCAACCATGCCGCACAAGGTCAACCCGATCGATTTCGAGAACAGCGAGGGGAATCTGGGTCTGGCCAACGCCGTGCTCGATCACATGGCCCGTAAACTGCCGGTCTCGCGCATGCAGCGCGACCTGACGGATTCCACCGTGCTCCGTAACATGGGCGTCGGGTTCGGCTACTCGCTGGCCGCGTATCAGGCCACGCTCAAGGGACTCGGCAAGCTCACGCTGAATGGCGCGCGCCTCGCCGAGGATCTGGACGACGCCTGGGAAGTGCTCGCCGAGCCGATCCAGACCGTCATGCGCAAACTGGGCAAGCCCAATCCTTACGAGCAGCTCAAAGAGCTCACGCGCGGCAAGCGCATGACGGCCGATCTCATGCGTCACTTCATCGAGAGCCTCGATATTCCGGGCGCAGACAAGCAACGCCTGCTGGCACTGACGCCTGCCACGTACACCGGAATCGCCTCGGAACTGGTCGATGCCGCCGTTTGCCGAACAACCTCGCCGTGAAAAAAAACCAGGCGGGCAGCGCCAACATCCGTAACCCGATCCGGATGCCGTTTGCGGCAAAAAAGATTCTCCCTTACCGCGGGCTCGGCCCCGGTGTCAAACGCGCTCTGGAGAAGGGGCCGGACAGCGACTTTCGTGACGGCCGCGAGGGTTGTCTCTTCACTGCCGCGGTCAGGCGTAAGGGCGCCGGGCGCCCGATTAACCGGGCACGATCAGCGGTCGTCGTGGCACAAAGAATGAGCAGCGTATCCTTTCGGCCTGCCGCGAGAAGCGGTCTGTGACCGTTGACGGGCTGACGGTGCTACGGGGGGGGTTCCGTCCGGACTGTCAAAAGGGCGCTTGCCTCCTTGCAGAAAGCCGGTCGCCTTCGCCGCGTCGTCGGTCGCAAGTCCGGTGACTGGGAAGGGGTCAGGGCGTTTTTATTTGAACGGTTTTTGTGCGGTGAGGGATCGCATGGCGTAC
>DAOTKE010000151.1:0-7245 GCA_035449085.1 Kiritimatiellia bacterium
TCGAGTCGTGGTGCGCGGCGTCCTCCACGACCGCGAACGTCGGCAGCCTGTTGCCCACGTGAAGGCTCATATGGGTTTTGGCCGCAGCCTTCTTCCGGCGGTGCCGCGCCCAGTCGAGCTTCTCCGCGATCCGCGGGACCGCCTCCGGGTGGCGTTGGAGAAGGTGTTGCGCTTCAGGGCCGAGGTACCCCGGATGCGGTTCAACTCGGGCTCGTGCAGCCGGGCCGCGTCGCAGATCTCGTTCAGACTGCCCGAGCGGGTGAGATCTGTCCGTAGAGCAACGCCAGCACGTGGCTGGTGCAGGAGAACGTCCGGATGTCCGCTCCGACCTCACGCGCGATCCGATCCGGAAACCCCTCCGGAATCCACTGGACGATCTGCCGCAGGACGTTGTACGCTGTTCTCGTTGGCCTCGGGGTTGCTCGGTCACGCGCCTTTGGTTTGTTTTTTTCATACGCCTGTAGGCTACAGGCGGACGGCCCCGGCACCAGCATTTTTTTTTTTGCGGGATTACGGGGTTGAATCTTTTCGCCCCCCGCATAATAAGTGCCAATCATGGGAACCGGTATGTCACCGGTCTACCCTATGGGATGGTCGTGGTATCGAAAGTTGGCTTCGGGTGGGGAAGATCAATAAGCAACAGAGGGGACAGAGGGATGACGCTGAGGATTTCACTGGCAGCCATGGCGCCGATTCTTTGCAGGAGGGTGGCGCCGATGCTGAAACTGACGGTTGTTGCCGCAGTGTGTATCGCTTTCGCCAGCTACATGGCGCGCGGCGGAGAGTTGCCGAGGGTGTGGATCTCCACCTCGGGGATCAATGACCTGAACATCGCTGAGTTGCCGTCCATGGCCGATGACCTCAAGGCCCACGGCATTGATGTTTTTGAGGCGCGCGGGAACTGGTCGCGCGAGAGTCGCGAGTTCGCACTCAAGGTTTGCAGGGAGAAGGGGCTCAAGCTTTTTGTCGGCGTCAGCGATGCGAGCCGCAACTTTAATCAGGCGCGTAACGCCGAACTGGCCGTGATGATCGGGGGTGCCTATCGCGGTAAGGCGATCGACCGGACACTCTATTCCTTTGCACCGGGCCGTCACTCGATCATCGTCGAACCGCCGGTTTATTCCGTCGGACAGTGCTACGGCAAATTCCCTCACTATATGATGATGGGTGATGGCCACTATTACGGTCTCTACGTGCCGACCGGTCGCGCCGAGATCATCGTGCCCGAGAAGCTTTACGACGGCGCTCAGCACCTGCGGATCATTCCCGCGGCGGTCCGGCGTGCGCCGAAGGGCGCACGGCCCGAAATCGACACGGCGGCGAAGTGCGAGAAGACGAAATGGATCGAGAACCGCTATCTCGTGCAGGTCGACTTTGATCTGACCGGCTGCGATGACTGCCTGCTCGACAAAGTCGGCATCGCCGTCTATTGGCACATGGATGTCTTTGATTTCGAGTTCAAACCCGAACGGGGATGCTACAGCGTCTTCTCGAAACGTATTCGCGGCAAGCAGGCGCAGAACGCCAAAGATCTGATCGAGGCGTGGGCGGAGGCCGCGGGAGGCACGTTCCCTTCGGACGTCATCATCGCCGCGCGCATCGGTGACGAGGTCTTCAACCATACCGGCATGCTGGACACGCACGGCGTCGTCTCGCTGCCGCTCTGGGGCTTTTCAGAACCGGGCCGGATTGCGATCGAGCAGGCGATGAAGCCGGGCGAGACCTATCCGCGCACCTTTGGCTATCCCGAGATTTACGGTGCGGAAGCGTCCGCCCGCTATCTCGCGACCTACCACCGCGCCTGCGCCGATACGGTGAAGGCGGCGGTCGACGTCTTTCACACCGTCGGCGTGAAGGGCTTCCGCAACACGACCCGCGGCGGCTGCTGGGCGTATCAGAACGATCATGACGGCACGGGGCAGGAGATGCTGGCGCAGGTTCTCGACTATCTGCACCTTGATCCCTATCCCGTGGCCGGTGACCGTTACAACGAAGGCTGCATCCCCTTCGACCTGCAGTACATGAAGGGACTCTCGCGGCGTTACAACAAGCCCATCATCAACTGGATGCAGGCGCACGCCTTCGGTTCGGGCGGGCTTACCCACCCGACGCCGGAACAGATCGACCGCATGTACGCACAGGTTAGGGAGATCCGTCCCGACGCGATCATGTGGCTCGGCTACGGCTGGGACAAGAAGATCACGCACTGCACGTTCCCCTGGCAGCGGCCCGACAGTTGGGATCGGGCCAAAGCGTGTCATGCTGACTTTCATCAGCTCGCGCCTGACCCCCTCAAGCGTGCCGACATCGCGGTCGTGCGGACCTATCTTGACCGTGCTGCGGTGACGGGCCGCGGAGACCGGACGCTGCGGGATCGGGCCCTCGAGGCGGAGGTGCGGCAGCTCGTGAAGGCGGGCACCCCCTACGATATCTTTGAGGTGCCGCCGGACCTTTCCGATGACGCGCGCCGTCGGCTGAGGGACGAGCTGGTGCTTTACACGACCATCATTCCATCTGATTTCAAAATCGATTAACCGATCAAACCGGAAGGAGAAAACGGTCATGACAATGAAGACAGTCATATTCTGTGCGGTGAACGTTCTTGTAGCTTGGATGGTGGGCGCAGCCCCGCAGGTGTGGGTCGATTGCCACTCAACCGTAACCCCGGCCGATGGGACACCAGAGGCTCCCTATACGACAATCCAGGAGGGTGTGGATAACGTCGATTCCGGTGGCACGGTGTGGGTGCGGCCCGGCGTCTACGACCAGGGACTCACCGAGGAATTGACGGGCACGATGCCGGCGGGGCGTTCGCGCGTCTCGATCACGAAGCCGCTGACTCTTAAATCGACCGGCGGCAAGCTGGTCACGTTCATCCGCGGCGCGGCCGCGACCGGCAAGATGCCCGACGGCGAGACACCTGATCCTTCCTACAATGAGACACTCGGACTCGGCGCCGACGCGATCCGCTGCATCTATGTGACGGAGTCGGCGGCCAACAACGCGACGGGGGTGCGTATCGAAGGTTTCACGATCGAGAACGGTTATACGATGAACGACAATAAAGAGCCATCCGGTGCGTACGGTCAGCAGGTACGCCGCAATCTCGGTGGCGGTGTTGCCTCGGTTGCGCCGGACGGAACCTCCGGCGACGGCGTTCATAATACCCTGGTGGTCGATTCGACGATCCGCAACTGCGCCGCCACGCGCGGCGGTGGCGCGCTGGGCGGCACGTTCGTCAGGTGCTTTTTCACCGGCAACAGGTGTGCCAACAACGGCGCCGCTGGGCGCAACAACAGACTCTATAACTGCGTGCTCGAGAGGGCCAACCTCTCCTACAACAACCTCGCCATGAACTGCACCTTTTTCGGCGGCGGAACGGCGGCGAGCAACTCCAAAGCGCTCATCAACTGCCTGTTCCTCGGCAACACCTCCGCCTCCGATACGACGGACAGTGCATCAGCAACGAACTGTGCGACCATCTCCTCGACGGTGCTCCCCGGCGAAAACAATATCAGCTCTATCACCGCGCCGGTATTCAAGACGCCAGCGCCGGCCTATTTCGGCGAGGACTGGGGCATCGTCAGCGGTGGGGATGTGATCGGCGCGGGGGCGGTTGAGCTGTGGAACGAAAGGGTGAACAACCTGCCGGAGGATCTCAGGAACGTCGACTTCAACGGACGTCCGCGGTTCGTGGACGGTAAGCTGTCGATTGGTGCAACCGAGGCCATCGACGCTTCGAAACTGGCCGGGGCACCGCTCTGCATCGGGACGTCGAAGCTGATCGTAGTCGGCCGCGACGGGGCCGAGTATGTCTGCGCGTCCAATGACATGTTCTACAGCGAGACCTGGCCGGTGCAGTACAAACTGCGCGCCGTCAAGAACGATCAAAACCAGACTCCCGTCCGCATCAAGCACTTCCTTGACGATAGCGAACAGATGTGGGCCACGAGACCTTCCTGGGATCAGGATGGATATTTCTATGTGACGCCGTATTATGACAGAGATCGTGTCCACAAGGTCACGCTCGAATGGAACAGTGCCGTGCGTTATGTCGACGCCGAGAACGGTAGCGATGAGACGGGTGATGGCACCGCAGAGAACCCGTATAAAACCATCACCTACGCTTGCTCACGGATCGGCTTCGGCACGATTTACGTCGCGCCGGGCATTTATTCGCCGGGGACCCAGGGGACGACAGTCACGGGGGGCATCGCGACCACGGTCTTTGTGCCGGTCAACGGCTTTTATCATATCCGGGCGCTCGGCTCGAAGGAGGAGACCATCATCGAAGGCGCGATCGATCCTGACACGGCCGAGACCGACGCGCTGGGTTGCGGGCCTAAGGCCGCCCGCGCAATCTACGCCGAGAGCTGTACGCTGTTCACCGGTTTCACGATTCGCAACGGGCGTACGCTGACTGAAAAAATTGAAGGCGTGGATAACGCCGAATGGGGACTCGGTTCCGCCTGCTTCCGTGGCAACGCGTTCTTCACCGACTGCGTGCTCTCCAATTTTGTCGGCAATGTGCTGTCGGTCGGTGCCGGTGGCGGTATCCGCCGCTCACTGGTCAGCGACTGCCGGAACTTGAGCGGCACGGCCGCCATTCAGGACTGTTACATCTCCGATTCGATCCTCAAGGACTTCCATGGGGCGCCGGCTGTGTCCACAAGCTGCCGGCTTTACAACACGACCGTGTACACCGAAGAGGTGGCGCCGATGGCGGTGGCGGGATCACTCTCGCTCAACAACTCGATTTTGCTCTGCGGCGGAAGCGGTCTGAGCGCGGGTAACAACGCAACGCCCACTGTCAACAACTCCTTCCTGTGGGGATTTGAGAGTCCCCGGACGGCGTCGTCCATGATCGATCCGTTTGTCGTGGACGCGGCTGCGGGAGACTTCCGGCTTTGGGGCGATTCGCCGGCCGTCACCCAGGCGGACCTCGCTGTCGGCATCGCGCCGTTTTTGGCCGGTGTCGACTATTACGGGACGCCTTATTCCAACGCCTGGGCACGCGGCGAGAGTTTCTGCGGCGCGGTGCAAGACGTACGGATCGGTTTTGCGGCGTCGGCGGTCAACAATGTGACGGACGGCGCGATCACGCCTTCTGGACATTTTGCTGTCGAGGATGGTGAGGAGGTGACCTTCACGGCGGCGGAACCCAACCGCAACCTGAAATACTTCCTTGTCAACGGTGTCGTGACTCCGGCGAGCGCCGACGGGAAGGTCACAGTCCGGTTTGACGCTTCGAAGGGGGTCAATACGGTTCAGGCTGTCTATGCCAATGAGTGGTACGTCGCGCCGGATGGCACCGGTAGCGGTATCGATGCCGAACATCCGACGTCGCTGCAGGATGCGCTGACGAAGGCGGTCGCCGGCGATACGGTCTATGCGGCGGAAGGCGTGTACAACACCGGCTCGATGCTCCACACGACGCCGTTCAAGGAGGGCATTACGCCGTACATTCCGGCACGCGCCTTCATTCGCAGTGGCATCAGCCTCATCGGGGCGGGAGCCGACAAGTCGATCATCGAGGGTGCGCCCGATACCGCGCATGATCCGGACCACGGAATCGGTCCGAACGCCGTCCGCGGCGTCGTCATAGAAACCGCAGCCGAACTCGCCGGCTTCACTGTCCGTTACGGCCATGTCGATGGCGCCAAGAGTTCATCCGATCCTGAAGACGACAACCATCACGCTGGCGGCATTCTGGGGCGGAGCGGCGCCCTGATCCGCGATTGCAATATCGTCAGCAATAACGCGCCGCGCGCCGCCGGTGCGCGGTATGGTACTTACAACCGCTGCCGGTTCATCGGCAATCGGTGCTGGGTGAACGGCTCGGCGTTCCGCGACGCGACGGTGAATGGCTGTTTCTTCGACTGGAATGTCGGTCCGCTTGTCGCCCACTACTACAGCGCGGTGAGGAACAGCACCTTCGGGCGTCACAACCGCCAGTCGGTCGATGACACCTCGGCGTCCACGGCGCTCGGAACCTGCAACTCCTCCATTGTCATTCCGAATGTTCTCGTCTGCGCCGGCAACATTACGGAAAGCACGAACCTGACCTTCAGGAACTGCGTGTTTCCTCTGGGGTCTATGACTGGCGACGTGGCAGTGCACGAGAACACCGTGTACGGCTCGCAGGAGGAGCTGGTCCTCGACGAGCGCGATGCGCCGGTGATCGGCGTCAATCCCGCCGTCGATCACGGTCTGGCGTCCGCGTGGACGCTCGGTGACACGGATGCCGCTGGGAACCCGCGTATCCAGAACGCCCGAATGGATACTGGCTGTTACGAAGCCGATTGGAAGCCGCGCTATTCAACCGATCTGGCGAAGCGGCGGCTCACGGTCATTGAGGCACCTGGCATGGCGTACGAGGGCGAGGGGGCGAAATCGTTGGTGATTCCCGAGGGCACGGTTGTCATCGAGTGGGCAAACGAGCCCGGTTTCAGCAGCGGAAAGAACGCCTTCAAGGCGCAGGTTTCGGGCACGGGGTCGCTCGTGATCCTGCTCAACGGAGAGGAGTTCCGGACGCTGACGGCCGCGGACGGTCTCGTGACGCTAAAGTTTGCCCTCTCCGAACAGCCGGTCAACACGCTGACGTTTACCTATATGCCGGGTGCTGATGATGATGGCGCGGCGGAGATTTCCGAGTTTACCGCACCCGCGCACGGTCTGAGGGTGATTGTCCGGTAGCGGAAAAAGCGCAACTGATAACCAAGGGACGGGATAACACCCGACGCCCGACTCCCGACGGGAGGGACATCGCCCCGAGATGTCCGCGGACGGTTCGGGGGAACCGTCCCCACCAAGCACGCGCGGACGCCTCGGGGAGGCGTCCCTCCCGGGAACATGCGGCGGTTTGCCCCTCACGAGAGAAATGAGACACCCTGCGCAACAGGGTCAGGGCAGGGTTCTAACAAGGCGGAAACCATGGCTGTTGCTCCGGTACGACGGGCCGTTGTAGTAGCGATACGCCGAACGGCAGCCCGACGCGGTGCTGACCCAGCAACCGCCCCGATGCACGCGGGACGACCCCGAATCCGCCCCCTTGGGATCGGAACCGCTGTCGGGCGTCCCGTCCCAGTCCAGGCACCACTCCCACACGTTGCCGTGCGTGTCGTACAGCCCCCACGCGTTCGGCAGCTTGCCGCCGGCCGGCTGTGCGGCGGTCGGGGGCGTGGGGTCGTTGAACTTGTACCACCCCAGGGCATTCAGGTATTTGTTGGTGTTCCCGTTGTTGTT
>DAOTKE010000152.1:0-7196 GCA_035449085.1 Kiritimatiellia bacterium
AAAAGTGGAATCCGCCATGCGGATGCCCTTGACAAGCCTTCTCATAGAAGCGTTGGCTCCGTGGCCCGGAACACGATGCGGTGCAGGTTGACCTTGGCGACGTTGTCATTGTGCGCATAACGCCCGCCCTTGCGACGGTCGATGTGCACGAAACTCCGTGCCGCATTGCGTTCGACTCCCGGCATGTCCACCTCAATCCCGTATCGGCGCGGGTTGAAACGCTTTTCCACGATGTCGGTGTGGTCGGCGGTGACAAACTGCAGGCAGTAGCTCTGGCCGGGCGTCAAGCCGCGCACCGTCTGGCTCACGCGGTTGATGCCCGCCGGCTGATGCGTCAGCAGGCAAAAAGTGTCGCCCGCCTTACCGCCCCCCCAGCGACCCTGGCTGTTCTTGCCGTAACCCGCCAAAGTCCCGGCGCGCACCGCCGTCCTGCTTGCGGCGTAGCGACGCCCGCAACCGGTAATCTCCGCACGCCAGTCCCGACAGCGACACCTGCAACCGCTTGGCGGCCGCCAGCCGCTGGACGGGAATCGGCCGGCCCTCGACCTCCATCTCCCATTCATACGCTTCGGCCGCTTCGGGCAACACGCCGTAAAAAGCCCAGGTCAGTTCCGGCCGCTGGAGCGGAATCTGGCTGAGCAGCGGCGCAAGCGGGATCAGGCGCGGCTCGTTGTTTTCCGACGGGCACGAGTCGCAACCCCTGCTGGCGTACACTCAGCAACGTGCCGCCGCCGGCCTCGCCCACGAGCACCACAGCAGCCTTTTTCCCCTCGGGGCCACCGGTCCGCAGAAAATGCACCTGCTTCGTATTGCTTGGCGTCCAGAATTCGGGAAACTCGACCTGCTCGGCCTCGAACGTCCCGTTGATCAGCAAGTTTTCGCCTTCTGCCACAGCCGCCTGCGCTCGACCGACAAGAAGCACCGTTCCCACGGCCACGGCCAGCACGCACTTTTGCACTCTTATGACCCTCCAAAGGAATTAGGCATGAACCGTCAGGAAAACCGCCAGCGCGGTCAGCAGGAAACCGGCGACCGTCGCGATCAAGACACGGTCTGTCAGCAAGACCTTCTCCGGGCGTCCGCCCTCGTTCCTGCGGTAGACCAGTTCCAGGTAGCGGAAGAGGCCGAAAACGACAAACGGAATGGTCAAGCCGAGGCGATCGGTGCCGAAACGGCGGACCGTCTCTTCGGAGAGCGTGTACATCGCATAGCAAACCAGCGTGGCACCGGCGGTGATGCTGATCTGCAGATCCAGCAGGTGACGGTCATAACCCGCCAGCGCCTCGCGATGTTGCGCCCCATCCGCATCCAGCAGCACCTTTTCGTGGCGGCGCTTGCAGAGCGCGAGAAAAAGGGCCAACAGGAAGGTGCAGAGCAATAACCACGGCGAGATGCGCACCTCCAGCACGCTCGCCCCGGCGATGGCCCGCAGCACAAAGCCGAGCGCGATCACAAACACGTCGACATACGGAATGCGCTTCAACGCGAAGGTGTACACGAACTGCATCAGAAGGTAGCTGCCCAACACGCTACCGAACAGACCGGGCAGTGGCAGCGCCCCGGCCATACCCGCGACCAGCAGCAGTGCGGCAGCCACCCCGGCCGGCCCCGCCTGGATCTCGCCGGCGGCCAACGGACGCAAGCGCTTCACCGGATGTTTGCGATCAGCCTCACGATCACGCAGGTCATTGACCAGATAAACGCCGCTGGAAACAGCGCAGAAACAGGCGACCGCCGCCGCCTCGAGCAACACCGGTTGCACACCCTGCACGTGCGAACTCTGGCTGGGATCCCACCTGGCGAAGAAATAGGCCGCCGGCACGATCCCGTTCTTCATCCACTGCGCGGGGCGAAGCGCACGCAGCCATGGCCATTTCAAAGAGGCATTCAACTTAGTACCTTGACCTGCTTGATCATTCAGACATGATTACATGATTTAACTGCTTTATTCCAATCCTGTAAATCCTGGCTAAAACAAAACCGGGGGGGTGGGCTTACCGACTGCGAGGCGACCGCCGGAACCCGCACCGCGCCCACAGCCGCAACACCATCAGCATCGCTTCGGTTGCGATGTTCGCCCGCATTTTGGAATATCCCGCGCGCCGGTCTTCGAACACGATCGGAATCTCCTGCACCTTAAAGCCCTTCATCCAGGCAGTGTGGGTCATCTCGATCTGAAAAGAGTAGCCGTTGGAGGTGATGCGGTCGAGGTCGATCGCCTCCAGCACCTCACGCCGGAAACATTTGAAGCCGCCGGTCGGGTCATGAACCGGCATGCCGGTCACGAGCCTCACGTACTGCGCCGCACCGGTCGAGAGCAGCAACCGGTTCATCGGCCAGTTCATCACGCGGATCCCGCCGATGTAACGCGACCCGAGCACCAAGTCAGCGCTCTCGCGCGCAGTCTTCAGCAGGGTCGGCAACACCACAGGATCATGCGAAAAATCGCAATCCATCTCGCAAATTAACCCATAATCACGCGCCAACGCCCACTTGAAGCCCGCGATGTAGGCGCGCCCGAGCCCTTCCTTGCCTGCCCGGTGCAACACAAAAACCCGCTTTTCGCGCGCCGCGATCTCATCCAACAGCTCGCCCGTCCCGTCAGGCGAATGATCGTCCACAAACAGGAGGTTGGCCTCCGGCACCTGCTTCAGCACCGCCTCAGCCATCGGCCCCACATTCTCCCGCTCGTCATAGGTTGGAATGATGATTAACGCTTTCTCATTCATTTGCCGAAAGTATACCTGTTTCAGCCGATCCTTGACCACTTCATTTTCTGTTTATACGCTGCGCAAAACCGAGATTTTTTTTGCGCAAAAGGCGGTGGCTTGTTTAGGCCCATACCGTTACACTGACGGATACATGGGCGTTGGGCATCGTTGACGCTGGGCTGTAACACACTAACCGCGGGAGGAGGCACACTAATGAAGAAATACGCAGGGATCGGATGGGGCATGCTGGCGGCGACACTGGCGCTGGCGCAAGAGCAGAATCCGGCGATGAGCGACGCCTACTGGAAGATCTGGAATCCGGAGGTCCAGCGCGAGATCGACCGCCGCATCGACCAGTACCGCAAAGCGGACGCTGTGCTGGCGTTGTCCGGCGTGCCCGCCGGCGCGGAGGTCAAGGTCGAACAGCTTTCGCACCCGTTCATCTTCGGTGCGCACATCTTCAATTACAAACAACTGGGAACGCCAGAACGCAACCGGAAGTACGAGGAGTTGTACGGGACGCTGTTCAACTCCGCGACCATCGCCTTCTACTGGAAGAAGTTCGAGATGGAGCCCGGCAAGCCCCGCTTTGAAGCGGAAGAGCGCGACACCGAAGCCTACTGGAACGCCTGCCAAGATCCGAAGAACGAGCCCCATTGGCGCCGTCCGGCCGCCGAGCCGGTCATCGCGTTCTGCGAGAGCAAGGGCATCCGCCTGCACGGCCATCCGATCATCTGGGGCAACCGCAAATGGCATCATCCGGACTGGCTGTTCGAGACCTGCTGTCCGGCCGACGAGAAAGAGAAGATCCTGAAGCTCGGCAAAGAAGGGCTGGCCAAGATGGCCCCCGCGCAGATCGCCGAGATGATCCCGGGCTACACGCGCGAGATGAAGCGCCTGTTCGAAAAGCGCGCCGTGGAGCTGGCGCAGCATTACAAAGGGCGCATCCACAGTTGGGATGTCGTTAACGAGAGCGCGACCGATTTCAGCCGTGGCCTGATGGTGCCGGGCGATGCGATCTGCAAGAGCCATTACGGGCTGATGCCGGGCGACTACACCTGGCAGGCGTTCCAGACCGTCGGGCCGCTCTTCCCGAAAGACGTGATGCTCAACATCAACGACTATCTGAACAACGAGGCCTACACGCGCCAGGTCAACGACCTGCGCGCGCGCGGCTGCCGGATCGACATCATGGGCTCGCAGATGCACCTGTTCAATCCGCAGGACTGCCTGAAACTGGCCGAAGGCCAGCCCATCGGCATGCCGGTCAACACGCCGCAGCAGATCTGGGACACCATGGACACGCTGGCCAAGGCCGGCCTGCCGCTGCACCTGAGCGAGATCACCATCACCTCGCCCAACAACGACGCGCGCGGCCAGCAGATCCAGGCCGTGCTCACGCGCAACCTCTACCGCACCTGGTTCAGCGTGGAGCAGATGATGGGCATCACCTGGTGGAACGTGGTGGATGACTGCGGCGCCCCCGGCGAGCCCTCGGTCTCCGGCCTGTTCTCGCGCGACATGGAGCCCAAGCCGGCCTTCCACGCATTGAACAAGCTGATCAACGATGAGTGGAAGACGCGACTCACGCTCAAAGCGGGTGCGAACGGCAAAGTCGCTTTCCGCGGCTTCAAAGGCAGATACCGCGTGAGCTGGAAAGATGCCTCCGGTGCCGAGAGGCAGGCCGAATTCCAGCTCGCCAAAGACGGCGACGGCATCTAAGCGTTCAGCGCAAATCCATCTGGCATGCGGCGTCAAGCGGAATACCGACTGACGCCGCTTTTTTTACCGTCGCAATGCCGAAGCGGACGCGCTATCCAGATAGAGCGCACAAGAGGGATGCCGCTGCAGGACCGAGGCCGGGCAGAGCGGCGTCACCGGCCCCTCCACGGCGCCTCGGACCGCTTCCGCCTTGCGCGCGTCCGGCACCGTGCACACGATGTGCCGGCTCTTCATGATCTGCGGAATGGACATTGAGAGCGCCTGCTTGGGCACCTCGTCGAGGGAGGCAAACCACCCCTCGCCCACCTGCTGGCGGCGGCAAGCTTCGTCCAGTGTCACGACCAGATACGCGGCTTCGGCCTCAAAATCGGCGGGCGGGTCATTAAAGGCCAGATGACCGTTTTCGCCGATGCCCACGCACGCGACATCGATCGGCGCGGCGTCAATCCACTGCTTCAGCCGGTCGCACTCCGCCGCAAGATCCGCCGCTTCGCCATCGACCTCGACGAAGGCGCGCAGCGGAGTCGGCAGCGCACCGACAAAACGCTGACGCAGATAGGCGCGGAAACTGGCGCGGTGCGCGGCCGGCAGCCCCACGTACTCATCCAGGTGGAACGCCGTGATCTGTGGCCAGGCGATACCGGGTGCCTGCGTCAGCGCCTGCAGAAACCCGAACTGGCTGGCACCGGTCGCCACGATCAGGCGAGCCTCACCACGCTCTTCCACAGCCTGCTTGAGCGCCGCCGCTGCATCGGCCGCCGCTGCGCGTGCCATCTCATCAGAATCTTTTGAAACATGAACGGTCATAACAGTTCTCCTGTTGTGCACGTTAGTCTTTCTGCGGGGCGGATGCAATGGCATCGTTCAAAAAAAACATGCAAAGAAAAGCGTCAGCGCGTCTTGCGATAATCACGCATGGTACAGCCGAACTGCCGTCGGAAGAGCGCACTGACATGGCTCTCGGAATCGAAGCCGCAGGCATGAACAATCTCGCCGATCTGGCGGTTGGTCTCGCGCAGCAGCGTACAGACACGTTCGAGACGCACGCGTTGAATCTCGTCCAGAATCGTACGGCCCAACGAATCGCGGAACCGGATTTCGATGAGGCGGCGCGAAGCTGAAACATGCCGCGCCACATCCGGCACGCTGATACCCGAGCAGGCGTTAAGCGCGATGAACTCCAAAGCGCGTACCACCATGCCGTCGCGGATCTGCATCGCTTCGGTTGAGCGCCTCGACACCACGCGCAACGGCCCGTACGTGATGATCGAACGTCTGCGGCCTGTGCGGCGCATGAGGCCGTCCAGCACATGCGCAGCCTCATAAGCGGTGCGCTCGGCATCGAGCAGAATACTCGACATCGGCGGCTGCGTGGTCTCGCAGAGGTCCTCGTCATTGTCCACGCTCAAGACCGCAACCTCGGCCGGCACCGCGACACCGGCACGCGCGCAAGCGTCCAGAACCTGCCGTCCGCGATTGTCCATCGCCGCCAGCAACGCCACCGGCTTGGGCAGGTCACGCAACCACGCACAAAGCCGTCCGCGTTCAAGGCCGGCATCCTCCTGCTCGGCTTGCGGCAGACTGCCATACAGGTGGCAATCAAAACCCGCCTGACGCACCGCCCCGACAAATGCGGCGCCGCGCGTGACCGACCACTCCAGCCCGTGCACCTCACCTACATAAGCGAAATTCACGAACTTCCGCGCGAGAAAATACTCGGCCGCCATGCGCCCTACAGCGGCTGTGTCGCTTTTGACCACGCTGTGACGCGCCAGCGGCTGCCCAGGGCGCAACAACGACGACGGGGGATCCATCACCACCAGCGGCAGGCGCGCACCTAATGCGGCTTTCTGAAGCTCGGGCGTATAGAGCCGGCCGATGATGCCGGTACACCCCCACTCCTTCATGCGGATGAGCTTCTGCTCGCCTTCACGCCCCTCGATCAGGTGCAGGCCCCACGGACCGTGCCGGTAGGCATACTGGAGCACACCCCGACGCATGTCGCGGCAAATCTTCACCGAGGTGGGCAGCAGAACAGCCACCTGCGGCATTGTGATGAGTGCGCGCGCCATGACATCCGGAGAGGGACGATCAATCGTCCTTGCGCTTGCCCAAGGTCTTGTCGGCCATGAAGAGCGCGCCCTTTGAACCGGAGCTCATCTCGAGCATCCAGATCACATCCGTGGCGCTGGCCTCTTCCTCCACCTGCTCGTCGATGAACCAGCGCAGCATGTTCTGGGTGGCGTAGTCCTTCTCGGCGATCGCGAGGTCGTTGATCTCGCAGATCCAGGCGGTGACCTTCTTCTCGTGAGCGAGCGCGTCCTGGAACATCGCCAGCAGATCTTTCCACTCGGTCTTCGGGGCGGCCAGCGCGGCCAGCTCGACCTTCGCGCCCTGGTCCTGCAGGTAGGCCGCGAATTTCATCGCATGCTCCTGCTCCTCTTTGAACTGAATCGTCAACCAGTTCGCAGCGCCCTTGAATCCCTTGTCCATCGCATCGTTCGCCATGGCGAGATACAGGAAAGCCGAGTAAAACTCACGGTTGATCTGGGTGTTGATCGCCTTAGCCATTTTCTTACTGATCATAGTTGCTTCTCCTTTTCCTGACTTTGTCGGGCACTGCCTTGCAGTATCGTTTCCGCAAGTGCCTACAAAATACCAATTCCACGGATGACTGTCACTCTGCAATTGCGGGTGCTCGGGCTGTCACCAGGGCGTTTTTATTTGAACGGTTTTTGTGCGGTGAGGGATCGCATGGCGTAC
>DAOTKE010000153.1:0-7092 GCA_035449085.1 Kiritimatiellia bacterium
AGTCGAGCGAGTCGATCACCACCATGCCCGGCGCGTTGACCTGCGGCGCGTCGGGGAAGGGTTCGCTGTTGTAGACGGGGCGGCCGGGGCCCGTATTGAAAAGGAACGCGCGGCGCGGGGCGAGGTACTCGGCGATCACGCGCTCGACCTCCTCGCGCGGGCGGTTGGGCGCGTAGTTGGCGGGAAAACCCCAGCGCGCGGCATCGAGATCGCCATCGGTCCACGGCGAGGGATCAGCGGGATCGGGATCGATACTGGCCGCGATCGCGCGGAATTGCTGCTCCATCAAACCGTTCACCGTACCTGGGGCTTGCAGCACCCGGTCCATGAGTGTGCGCAGGCGGCGGACAAACATCTTCTGGAACTCGGGCCCGTAGAAGGCGATGTCGTAAAGCAGCGATTTCAGTCCATTGGCGTGATAGAGGATGTTGGTGGTCAGGGTATCGTCAAAATAACCAATCTTGTCGCTCCAGTTGTGCCCGTGGGTCAAGTCCACATCCCACATGATCGGCTGCCACTCGCCCGTACCGTTGGTATCACGGTAGAGGCAATAGTTCTTCTCGCCGAAATCGGCGTCGCCGTTGAGCAGGCGCGTCACACGATAGTTGATGAGCGCGGCCACATCGACATTGTCGTAGGTGAAAGCCAGACGCTGTTCGAGTGTAGACGATTTGTTCAGGCCCGCATAGAGGGCGGTGATGTCGCTTTTGTCCTCCTCCTTGCGGGTTTTTTTCTCGGCTTGGGCGACCGCGGTGCCATAAATCTTGTAGAGCGCACCGTCAGGATCAAGTCCGTTGCGCTCCAGCATGCGGTCGTCGGTGTCCTCCACCAGATCCATCACGCCATGGAAATTGCCGTTCAACTGGACACGCACCGGCACGACGAAATGGTGCGGCGTGCCGCTCATCTGCGCCATCCAATGCGAAAGATAGTTGCGGGCCTTGGTCTTATCGGCGTAGTTGGTGAGCAGGTTGATGTCTTTGACGCGGCGCGCGTCTGCCCGCCACAGAAAGCGGTCCTCGCCTGTGAAGTCGAAATCGTAGCTTTTCTTCGGGAAAGATGCGGTGGTTTGTCCGTGAATCTTGTGACCGACATTGTCGTAAAAGTTAGAGAGATAGTAGCAGCAGCCACGGAAGGGCTCTGTGGCAGGGCCGTCGGGCGGCGAATTCTGCACGAACCACTCGAGGATGGGAAGCTGGCTGGTGGCGGTGTCGGGGTTGACCGCCACGGTGCCAAAGTACTGCGGCGAGTCCAGCGGGTCATTGAAGGCGGGCAGGCGCGTGACAGTGCCGGCCGCATCCTCGACTTCAAAGCGCCAGCGGAACATCTGCCCGGCGGTCAGCGCGGCGGTCGAAAGTTGAGCGGAATACACACCGTCACCGGCCACCGTGTCCGGCGCGGCGCCGTCATCCGCCATGACGACGGCCGTCTGCTCGGCCTGGAACATGATGCGCGGAATGACACGCACGGCGCGGATGGCGTGAAGCGTGGGGATCACGCGGACCGTCACAGTGAGCGGCGGGCTGTCTGGAGTGCCTAACGGACGCGGCACATTGGGATCATCAGGCGCGGCATCGGTCAAGAGCGGGCCAGGTGAGCCGGCGCCGTTGACCGCACCGGGCGTCGGAGTGGCGAAAAATGCGTTCGCGCCGTTCCACGCCGGAACAGCGGGGGGCGTGGCCGGGTCGAAAAGCTTGCCGTACGAGACATCCGGCGGCAAGGCGGGAAACCCTTGCGCATAGTCATCCGCTAAAACCGGAAGCCCCGTTGCGGGATCAGGCCGATAAAGGCCGATGTACTCACCGCCTTTGGAGAGACTGAACGAGGTGTGCAGCGGCCCGGCGGGATCGGCGCGGTTCTTGCCGGACGCCCAGATCAGCAGGCAGGCGCCGGGCGAGAGCGTGACCGCCGGCAGACGCCAGAGTGTGGGCGTCGTGGGTTTGTCCGTCAGCCACCAGCCCTCAAGGGAAACGGACTGATTCCCGCTGTTGTACAGCTCGAGCCAGTCCTGGCGGTCGCCGTCCTCATCGCGGATCCCGTTCTCGTTATCGGCCAACACCTCGGAAATCAGGATGTCGGCCGACGCGTCAGCCGAGATGGCGCGCCAGAACACAAGGACAATGAAAAATGCGGAACAGACACGCATAACGGCTTTCTCCAGAAAACCCCACTACAACCGTAGAAACAGAATACCATGCATGGTGTGAAACGAGCAAACACCGGGTGCAAAAAAACCGGTTGCATCGACAGGGATGAACCGGTATCATGCGTTACTACAAAAAGAAACAGATGGAAAGGTTTACGATGAAGGCAATCTTAACGTTGTTGTTGGTCGGGGCAGGGATCGGGCTTGCCGGTTGCGGTCGGCAGCAGGCCGGGGCGCCAGCAGAGGGAACGATCGTGCTCAATTACGCGAACTTCCCGCCGGCCGCGACTTTCCCTTGCGTGCAGATGGAGCGCTGGAAGCAGGAGGTCGAGCGCCGCACCGGCGGCGCGGTCAAGATCAACACGTATCCCGGCGGCACGCTGCTCGGCGCGAAGGACATTTTCGACGGCGTGATCGCGGGCACGGCGGACATCGGCAATTTCGCGATGAGTTATCAGCCGGGGCGCTTCCCGGTCTCCGAAGCGATGGATCTGCCGCACTTCTTCCCTGACGCCAAGAGCGCCAGCCGGATTCTGGCCGGTCTGATCGAACGGTTCCAACCCGCAGAATTCGAGCCGGTGAAAGTGTTGACGCTCTTCACCTGTCCGCCTGCGGTGGTGATGAGCGCCAAGGAGATCAAGACGCTGGCCGATCTCAAGAATCTGCCGTTGCGCTCTTCCGGCACCGGTGCCGAGGTGATGAAGCGGCTGGGGGCCACGCCGGTCGCGATGCCGCAGTCGGACGTGCCGGATGCCCTGCAGAAGGGTGTGGTGAAAGGCAATGTCTCCTCCGGCGAGGTGCTGAAGGACATGAACTATGCGGCCTATTGCCCGTTTGTCTACAAGGCCGACCTCTGCGTCACCAGCTTCGCGGTGGTGATGAACAAGGCGAAGTACGAGGCGTTGCCTGCGGCGGTCAAACAGGTCTTTGATGATCTCTACCATGAGCATGCCGAGTGGACGGGCGCCTATGTGGATCAGCATGTGAAAACGGCGCTGGAATGGGCGAAAGAGAAACACGCGCTCGCCATCCAAGAGCCCTCGGAAGCGGACCGCGCCATTTTGCGCGCCACGGCGCAGCCGCTGATTGCCGATTACGTGGCCCGCGTCAGTGCCAAGGGCATTGATGCCGAGGGGATTCTGGCCACCATCCGCAGTCAGTTGCCCCAGTAGGCTATCAAGCCCCATACATGGTTGCTGCCAGCCATGATTACAGGATTAACAGGATTGGAATAAAGCGGCTATATCATGGGAATCCTGGATTTCTCCCCGCCGAAGCGAAGCTGTCGGAAATCCTGGCCGAATGTTTGTGGGAAATTTTCGTATGTTGCATGCGCTGATCCGTTTTGAGAAACAGATCTGTGCCGCCGGAATGGCGGTGGCGGGTTTTCTGTTGGTCACGTTGATTCTGCTCTCAGGCGCGAACGTGGCCTGCCGTTTGGTTGGACATCCGATCAGCGCAAGCTACGAACTGTCCGGACTTTTCGGTGCGCTGCTTGCGGCGCTCGCGCTCGCCGACACGCAGCGCAAGCGCGGGCATGTCGAGCTGGATCTGTTCACCCGCGTGTACCCTGCCGGGGCCAGACGCTGGGCCGGTGCGTTCAATGTGTTCGCGGGCGCTGTCCTGGTGGCCGTGCTGGGCGGCCAACTGATCAACCGCGCCTGTGTGCTGTTGCGGGCCGGTGAGGTCTCAGAGACGCTCAAGCTGCCCTACCCGTGGCTGATGGTCGGCGCGGCCGGCGGGCTTTTCCTGCTGGCGGCGTCGTACCTGACCGACTTCACGGTACTCGCGTTCGGCCGTCTCAAAAAGGATGCCTACGAACAGCAGCGCGCGCAGACGGTCAATCCGATCTGCGACGAGTCCGAGACGGGGCAGGGCAAGGCGCCCGCGGTCGAAACACAGGCGAAGAAATGGCTGGTGCTCGGTCCTGGGCTGATTGTTGTGGCGGGTGCGGCGCTCTGGGCGGTGCTCCATTTCGCCCGTATCGCGGCCAGCCCTGCGGCACTCGGATATCTCGGGATCGGCATCATGCTGACGCTGATCTTGTTCACCGGCATGTCGCCGGGACTCGCGATGCTGCTCGCGGGATTCATCGGTCTGCTGACGCTCAACCCGCCCGCCACCTTGACGGCACTGCTGAACGGCACGGTCGGTGCCGAGGTCTGGTCGGTCTTCTCGAACTACGGTTTCACCGTGATCCCGCTCTTTGTGTTGTTGGGCGAGGTGATCTACCACGCGGGGTACAGCGACCGTCTGTTCCGTGCCGCGCAGGCGTGGTTCGGACATACGCGCGGCGGTCTGGCGGTGACGACGATCTTGGCTTGCGCGGGCTTTTCGGCGATCTGCGGCTCGAACACTGCCACGGCCGCCACCATGAGTTCTGTGGCCCTGAAACCGATGTCTCGCAATGACTATCATCCGGAGTTGATGTGCGGCAGCATTGCCGCCGGCTCTACTTTGGGGGCGGTGATTCCGCCGAGTATCGTGCTGGTGGTGTACGGTCTGTATACCGGGCAGAGCATCGGCAAGCTCTTTGCGGGCAGCATCCTGCCCGGCGTGTTCCTGACAACGCTGTTTGTACTGACCGTGAAGATTATTCTGTGGTGCCATCCCGACTGGGCGCGGACCGGCGTGCGGGGTTCGCGCAAGCGGCGTTTCGCTTTGTTGCCGCAAGTCATCGACGTGGCGGCGCTCTTTGGCGTGATCATGACCGCGATGTTCTCGGGATGGGTGACGCCGACCGAGGCGGCCGGTCTCGGCGCGCTGCTCGGAACCGTCGGCTGCCTGATGCGCGGTCGGCTTTCGCGCCGCCAGTTCATGAACGCGGCGGCGGCGACGCTGCGTATCACGGCGATGGTTTTTTTGATCCTGGCCGGCGCCACGGTGTTCGGGCGTTTCCTGGTATTGACGCGCCTGCCTTTCGCGTTGACCGACTGGGTCGCTCAAATGAACCTGGCGCCGGTGTTGATTCTGCTCTTCATGATGGGCTGCTATCTGGTCGGCGGTTGCATCATGGATGCTTTGGCGTTCCTGTTGATTTCGCTGCCGCTCTTCCAGCCGCTGGTGACGCGCATGGGCTATGACCTGGTCTGGTTCGGGCAGGTCGTCTGTCTGGTCACGACGCTCGGCGCGATCACGCCGCCGGTCGGCGTCTCCTGCTTTGTCGTCGCGGGGCTGTCGCCGGACGCCCACGCCGCGCAAGTCTTCCGTGGCGCGATGCGTTTCCTGCCGGCCTACCTGATTGTCTTCCTCCTGCTGCTGCTCTTTCCGGATCTCCTGGTCGGCTGGCTGGCCGGCTATGTAAAATAACGCGTTCTCTCAAGGCACCGTCTCTTTGATGGGAACACGCCAGCCTACAGCCCGTCCGGGCATCAGCCTCACGCCAGCAGGCGCGAGGCGGCGGGGCCGCCCTGTTCGAGGGCCTGCACCATCTCCTCGGTGATGCGGACCTCTTTGTACTTGGCATTGCCCGGCGCCTCGAACATGATCTCCATCATCAAATCTTCCATGACGGCCCGCAGGCCGCGCGCGCCGGTCTTGCGTTTCATGGCCAGTTTGGCCAGGCCGCGCAAGGCCGCGTCGTCGAAGGTGAGGGTGACGCCGCCCATGGCGAGCAGCTTCTGGTACTGGCGCACCAGACAGTTCTTGGGCTCGGTGAGGATGCGCACCAAATCGTCCTCGGTCATCTCGCTCATCGAGGTGAGCACCGGCAGGCGGCCGACGAACTCAGGAATCAACCCAAAACGGATCAGGTCTTCCGGCTGCACGGCCAGCGGCGCGGGATGTCCGTCCTTGGCGGCAGGCTTGCCCGCATTTTTGTATTGTTCACCGTAGCCGATGGTCTTGCGTCCCTCGCGCTGGCGCACGATGGCGTCCAGCCCCACGAAGGCGCCGCCGCAGATGAAGAGGATGTTGCGCGTGTTGATCGCGATGTACTCCTGCTGCGGGTGCTTGCGGCCGCCCTGGGGCGGCACGCGCGAGACGGTGCCCTCCAAGATCTTGAGCAGCGCCTGCTGCACGCCTTCGCCGGAAACGTCACGCGTGATCGAGACGTTCTCGGTCTTGCGGGCGATCTTGTCGATCTCGTCGATGTAGACGATACCGCGCTCGGCCTTGGCCACGTCCATGTTCGCCGCCTGGAGCAGGTAGAGCAGGATGTTCTCGACGTCCTCGCCCACATAGCCCGCCTCGGTGATGGTCGTCGCGTCGGCGATCGCGAACGGCACATCCAATAGCCGCGCCAACGTGCGCGCGAAAAGCGTCTTGCCGCAACCGGTGGGGCCGATGAGCAGAATGTTGCTCTTTTCGATCTCCACGTCGGCGAACGGATCGGACTTCCCGCCGGTCGGCTGGTTCAGGCGCTTGTAGTGGTTGTGCACCGCGACCGACAGGATCTTCTTGGTGTGGTCGTGGCCGATGATGTACTGGTCGAGGAACTTCTTGATCTCGGCCGGCGGCGGCACCTTGAGAGGCGGCAACGCAGACGCGCCGCCCCCCTTCTTTTTGGACGGCGCGTTCTCGGCGATGATCCGCGTGCAGATCTCGACACAGTCTCCGCAGATGTTCGCGCCGGGGCCGGGAATGATGAGTGCGCCGGCGCGCGCGCTCTTGCCACAAAACGAGCACGTCATGTCGTCCGGTGAAGTTGGGGTGCGACGGGCCATCTTATTTCTCCAGCGGGTGTCTGACCAGAACCTCGTCGACAAGCCCGTACGCCTTGGCTTCGTCGGCAGACATGAAAAAGTCGCGTTCGGTGTCGTTCGCCAACGTGCCGACATCCTTGCCGGTATGCAGCGCGAGGATTTCGTTGAGGCGGTCCTTGAGGCGCAGGATCTCCTTGGCCGCGATGCTGATGTCGGTCGCCTTGCCTTCCGCACCACCCCAGGGCTGATGGATCATGATGCGCGCGTTGGGCAGCGAATAGCGCTTGCCCTTCGTGCCGGCCG
>DAOTKE010000154.1:0-6969 GCA_035449085.1 Kiritimatiellia bacterium
GAATCCGCCATGCGGATGCCCTTGACAAGCCTTCTCATAGAAGCGTTGAGCGTTCCTGCAGGAGGTTAGCCATGACACCGCGCATCCAGGCCCTAAGAGATTTCATTCTTGCGAAACGGCACGCCGCGTTGCGGCGCGACGTCGACTGGCAACTGGCGGAACGGTTCAGCCGTGAGAGCACCGCCCCGGAGCGCCGCGCGGCCGAGGGACTGCGCGCGATGCTGGCGGCCGAGCAGCCGGCGTTTCTGCCCGGCGAACGCATCGCTTTTCTCCGTACCGTCAAGCAGATCCCCGACCTCTATACGCCGGCCGAGATGGAGGCGCTGCGGCGCGGCGCCTACTATCACGAAAAGGGCTGTGTCTTCAATATCTCGCCGGATTACGCGACCACGATCCGCGGGGGGCTGGATGCGCGGCGCGCGGAGATTGCGTCGCGTCTGCAGCGCGCCGAGGCGGAACGCGATGACGCGGCGATCGCGTTTTTGACGGCGGCCCTCTCCGGCGTCGAGGCTGTGCTCGACCTGGCGGAACGCTATCGTGCCGCCGCGCAGGCGCAGGGGTTGACCGAAATCGCGCAGATCCTGGCGCGCGTGCCGCGTCAGGGCGCGACCACCTTCCATGAGGCCCTGCAGTTTCTGCGCATCCTGCACTACACGCTGTGGTGCGAGGGCGAATACCACAACGGATTGGGACGGTTTGACCAGTACATGTGGCCCTACTGCCAGGCGGATCTCGCGGCCGGACGCCTGACCGCCGGGGAGGCGCTGGAGCTGATCGAAGAGTTCTTCTTAAGCTGTAACCGCGACAGTGATCTCTACATCGGCGTGCAGCAGGGCGACAATGGCCAAAGCCTGATGCTGGGCGGCGCGGGCCGCGACGGCAAGGACGCCTTCAACGAGCTGTCGCGCCTCTGCCTGAAGGCCTCGTGCGAGCTGGCGGTGATCGATCCCAAGATCAACCTGCGCGTGAACGCCAACACGCCGCTGGACGTACTGGAGGCCGGCACTGAGCTGACGAGCAAGGGCCTGGGTTTTCCACAATACGCCAACGACGATGTGGTCATCCCCGCGCTGGTGAAGCACGGGTACGCCCCCGAAGACGCGCGCGACTACACCGTCGCGGCCTGTTGGGAGTTCATCATTCCGGGTTGCGGCATGGACATCCCCAACATCGGCGCTGTCTCCTTCCCGGCGGTGGTGGATCATGCCATGCGCACCAGCCAAGCCGCGACCTTCGAGGCCTTCATGGCGGACGTGCGCGCCGGTCTGATGGCCGAGGCGGATCGCCTCTCCGCCGCGTTCGCGACGGTCAAGATCCTCCCCGGCCCCTTTGTCTCGATCCTGTGCGACGGGCGCGTCGCGGCCGGGCGCGATGTGTGCGAGGGCAACCGCTACAACAACTTCGGTATTCACGGCACCGGGCTTTCAACGGCCGCCGATTCGCTGGCGGCGATTCGTCAGCTTGTGTTCGAAGAGCATGCGTTGGGACTGCGCGCGTTGGCGGCCGCGGTCGACAGCGATTTCGCGGGGCAGCCCGAGCTGCTGGCTAAAGTCCGTTTCAACGTGCCCAAGATGGGGAACGCCGAGTCCTCGGTGGATCAGCTTGGCAAAGAGCTGCTCAATGCCTTCGCCGACTCGTGGGTGGGCCGCAAGAACGGGCGCGGCGGCATCTACCGCTGCGGCACCGGTTCGGCGATGTATTACATCTGGCACGCCAAAGAACTGCACGCCACGCCGGACGGCCGCCTGACCGGACAGCCCTTCGCCGCCAATTACGCGCCGTCGCTGAACGTGCCGGTCAAGGGGCCGGTCTCGGTGATCGAGTCCTTCACGGTGCCCGACCTCGGGCGTGTGATCAATGGCGGGCCGCTGACCATCGAGATTCACGATAGCGCATTCAGGGAGCGTGACGGGATCACCAAGGTCGCGCAACTGGTGAAGTACTTTATCGACCGCAGCGGACATCAGTTGCAGCTCAACGCGATCAACCGCGACCAGCTTAGGGACGCGCAGGCGCATCCCGAGGCACACCGCAACCTGATCGTCCGCGTGTGGGGCTGGAGCGGCTACTTCATTGAACTGGACAAGCCGTATCAGGATCACATTATCCAGCGTGTCGAGCTGGCGGTGTCCTAGCAGGCTGTAAAACCAAAAAAGCGAGACGGTGTGATGGTTGTATGTTCGGCTGTACGTTTGGCGCTCGCGGCTTTCGGGCTTGCGGCCTGTGTCGTTGCGAGTTACGGCGGACAGATTGCGGGCGTGGTTGTGGGCGCAGACGGCGCGCCGCTTTCGCGTGCCTGGGTCATGACCTGCAACGGACGGATCGTTCAGTCCGGGGCGGATGGAGCCTTCGTGATCGCCGGCATGTCGAACGGCGGCTATGCGCTCAAAGCGGTTTTCCCCGGCATGGCGGACGCGCTTCTCGCGCGGCTTGCGGTCACCTCGGAGGTGCCGGTCGCCTGCCGCCTGCAGATGACGTCGGCGGATACGGCGGTCGTCTGCGGCAGCATCTCGGATGCGGTGACGGGGAAGGGGCTTGCAGCCTGGTTTGAGGCCAAAAGCGGTTCGGAGCCCATCCGCTGGTTCGATGTGGCCGGCCGGCCCTACGGCGGTCGCACCGATGTGCCCGCGGGTGTCTGGCATCAAGCCAACCGCCGTTATTGGACGTCCGGAGTTTTTGCTTTTTCTGCCGCTCCGGGGCGTCTGCGTCTGACGGTTCGGGCGGACGGTTATGCGCCGGCAACCATTGAACGGGATGTGCAGGCGGGGCATCAGGAAATGCTCGCCATCGCCCTGAAACCGTTATTCGATCCTGCGGCGCTTGGCTGGTACAAAGGTGATTTTCACGCGCATGGCGTACATGGCGAGCGGCTCTACGACGTGAACATCCCGATGATCGCCTTCATGCTCCGTGCCGAAAATTATCGTTGGTTCTATCTTTCGTCCGAGTTCAACAACGATGGGGTTCCTGTGGATGCCGCATCGGCGGCCGTGGGCGAGTGCGGTTCCGATCTTCTGCTTTTTTTGAATGCGGAATATCCGAAGACGCCGGGCGGCCATGTCGGCTCGGTCGGAATCGGGCCGCCGGCGAAACCGCGCCCTTATCCCAAGTATGCCAATGTCGAAGTGATCAAGGCGGATCTCGTGGATCAGGGCGGCGCGGCTGTTCCGGTTCATCCGCTCTATGGCCACATGCGCTCCAGAGAGCTGCCGTTCATGCTCCTCGGTGCCCCTGAACTCATCAGCGGCTTTGATTTCTATACAGCGTGGAACATGGCGAGCGAAAAGACGTGGGCACTCTTCCTCAACAAGGGTTATCGCCTCTGCCGAACGGCCACGAGCGACACCGCCTTTGATCTGGGACGGACTCCGGGAACGATGGGGGCCACCTTCATCCGTCCGACTGGCGGCCAGTTGAGCCGCGAAAGCATCGTTGAGGCGTTTCAGAAAGGCCGAACGACGATCTCGTGGAACGGGGCCTTGTTACTGTTCACGGTCGACGGCGCGGACTGCGGCACGGTGTTTCCGTCAGGGGATATGGCGCGGCACGCGGTTGTCACGCTTCACGGCACGCCTGGCAGTGAGCGGATCGTGACGATCACGCGCAACGGCGAGGTGTTCAAGCGCGAGCCTGTGACGGTACCCGAAAGCGGCGTGTCGGAGATGCGTTTTGAGTTCAGCGAACGCGAGAAGGCCTGGTACACGGCGACGTGCGCGGCGGACAAGCCGTCCGGCGCTGTCGTGGCGGCTGCGAGTCCCTTCTATTTCGGTGATTGGCGTACGCCTCCACCCGTGCTCGCGCGCGTCACTGTCAAGGTGTTCGACGCCCAGACGCGCGCCCCACTGGATGCGGAGGTCAGCCTGTGCGACACGCGGCAGACCGACAAAGTCTTGCGAACAAAAGACGGTGCCGTGGCTGTCGAGGCGCGGGTCTTTCACCGGTTCCGAGCGCAGTTGGCTGGTTATGAGGCGGCCGAATCAGGCGTGCTCAGCGCACCTGCGGTCCGCACCTTTATCGAGTCCCTTTCGCCAGAAGATCTTCAATCATGGGAAACCTACGAGCAGGCGGAACGGCTGTTGCAGACGGTTGAATTGCCTCTGTTTTTAAAGCGGAAGTAGGTGAGCATGCCGGTCGAAGGCGTCATTTTTGAGGTGCGCGAGTTTTGTCTGCACGACGGGCCGGGCATCCGGACGACGGTATTTTTCAAAGGCTGCCCGTTGCGCTGCGCCTGGTGTCAGAATCCCGAGGGGTTGTCGTTTGAACCGCAACTGCTTTTCAACGCCGCCCGTTGCGGGCATTGTGGTGCCTGTGTCCGTGCCTGTCCTTCGCCAAACGCCTGTACCGCCTGCGGCGCGTGCGTGGCGGTCTGTCCGCAGGGCTGCCGACGGGTGTGCGGCCGCCGCGTCACCGCCGCGACGCTGGCGGCGGAGCTGAGTGCGAAGGCCGCCTTTTTCACGGCATATGGCGGCGGCATCACCTTCTCGGGCGGCGAACCGCTGGCACAGCCTGATTTTCTGGTCGAGCTGGCCAACCGGTTGAGGCCCGTACATCTGGCGGTCGAGACATCAGGATATGCCGCGCCCGGCGTTTATCGCCGTGCGGTAGAGGCGGTCGATCTGGTGTTGCAGGATCTGAAGCATCCCGCCCCCGGACAGCACGCCCGTTTCACTGGGGCAGATCCGCAGCCGATCTTCGAGAATCTGGCGTGGCTCAAAGCGAGCGGACGGCCGTTCATCGCGCGCATCCCGTTGATACCGGGCGTCAACGACACATCGGAGACGCTCGCACGTTTCGCCGAGTTGTTACGGGGGCCGTCCGGCTTGGTGCGCGTAGAGTTATTGCCATACCACCTGACCGCCGGCGCGAAATACGCGCTGGTCGGCAAGACCTACGCGCCGCCTTTCGACGAGAAGCGGCCGCTTGCGCCCGATCTGTCGGTGTTTGAGACGTGTGGTCTTCCCTGCCGCGTGATGTGATGGGATTTGATCCCTGCGGCATTGTCTGAATCGTTGGCATCCGGCGCATCGCTCGGGCCGTTATCCGTGCGGTTCTGACGTTCGGCGTATGACCTTCTTGTCAGCCCCGCGCGCGTCCGACGCATCATCCTCTGATCTCTGCCATTGCCTCCCCCGGGGGCGAATCGTTATGCTGATGGCATGATTATACGACACCTTAGCATGACCCTGAGTGACGCGGAGATCATGGCGGCTGCCACTCGCGCGTTTGAAGCCAACAAAGAGAACATTCCTGCCGAGGCGCGCGGCAAGGTCAAGAACCTCTCCCTCGCTTTTCGTCCCGATACGATTGTGATTGCGGGTACGCTCAATATGGGGTTCATCCCGATGCCGTTTGAGGCGCATTGCGAGCCGTCGGTCCGCCCGGACGGCGAGACGTTGGCGGTGCGCATCGCCAAGGTCAAGGCCGCGTTTTTCACCGGCGACGGATCGTCCATTCTTTCCGCGCTGATGAACCAGATTCAGGCGGTGCCCGAAATCGCTGCCGAAAACGACACGCTGTTGGTACGCCTGCCGCAGCTTCTCGCGCGGCGCGGCGTGGCCGTGGAGGGGCGTCTGAGCCAGGTTCGCGTCGAGCCCGGCGCGCTGCATTTCGCGATCGGCTGATGCTGCGGACCATCAAGCTGAACGGCCCCTTTGCCGAGAGCTTTGCATTCGCGCATGCTTTCGCCGAGTTCCCCGAAAGGCGCAAGCTCTGTGCGGACTGCCTGCGTGTCGTTGAAAATCAACGAAACGACCTAAAAAGGCTGTGCTGCATGTCCGCAACAGGGCGGTCTGTCTACATTGGCTTTTCGAAAGCGTTTCCACGAAATTGTAACGGATTATGAATAAAAAAGACCGCAAAAAAGGGAATTTAACGCCTATACTGACGAACTTGGGTTAATGGAACATTTGACAACGTGCGCAGAATGTCGAACGCAGAACATCTAACGTGGAGCGCCGAACGGGGAATGGAATCAACCTTCAGAGTCGGGGGCCGGCGAAAAACAGGCGGGTCCCTTCGCCCAGGCCCGGCGGCGGATCTCCCGCGGCGGCAGGCCCTGCATGAGGCGTACGCAGCGCGAGAAATGGAAGGGGCTCTGGAAGCCGCACCGGTCGGCGATCTCGGAGACCGACAGTCCCGTATCGGTCAGCAGTTCCAAACCTTTCTCCGTGCGGAGACGCCACAGATATCGGGAGGGCGAGGTGCCCAGCTCTTTCGCGAACTTGTAGGCCAGCGCGGACTTCGAACAGCCTGCGGCAACCACGGCCCGCTCGAGGCAATCGGGGTCACGCAGATGATCTTCCATGAAGTGTTTGGCACGGATGACGCTCGCGTCGCGAAACGTCTCGGCAGCGTGATACACCATGTGGACAAATTCTGCGAACAGGGCAAGTCCCAACGTGTCGACAACCTGTAGGGCACTCGCTGACTGTCCCGAACGGAAAAGGAAGGCGGCCGAGACGATACGCTGAAAACATTCCGAGGGCGGGAAGCCTGCGCCCTCCTCAACGTTGTCGATCCCCTGCTTTAAGGCTTCGGGCAGGAACTCGGGGGAAACGGAGCACCAGGAGTGGTTTGAACGGCCGCGCTCATCGTAAAGAAAATGTTCTCGGTGGCCGGGACGGAACAGATAGGCGAGTCCTAGGTCGAGTGATCGTCCCGGGCCGTTGTCGATTCGAACCTCGCACGAACCGGAGTGGAGCACGATCAGCTCGTAATCGCGCTGTATACGCGGGCCGACAAATCCGCCGGGCAGGTAACTGATCTGTCCGAAGATGACGCGCGGCGATCGCACGCTGCGATCATCCCATGCGATATTCGCACCATCATAGGCATAATCCTCTGGCGTCATGACGTCAGTGTAGCTGATTCCTCATGCCTCTGCAATCCCGCGCATTAGTCTTTTGGATATGTTTTTTTGTTTGATAGACATTCAAATGTTGCTATCGCTTCCGCTAGAATATGCCTTAT
>DAOTKE010000155.1:0-6882 GCA_035449085.1 Kiritimatiellia bacterium
CAACCCCGACATGCTGCACGCGGGGATCCTGCCCAATCACCACCGCGGCTGGAGCGATTTCCTGGGGCGCCTGAAATACATCGTGGTGGACGAGGTGCACGCCTACCGCGGCGCGTTCGGGTCGCACGTCTCCAATGTCTTCCGCCGCCTGCTGCGCGTTTGCGCCATGCACGGTTCGTCGCCCCGCTTTGTCTGCTGTTCCGCGACGGTCGGAAACCCCGGCGAACATGTGCAGGCGCTCTTCCACCGTCCGTTCACGGTGATCGACCGCGACGGCTCGCCGCGGCCGCGCCGTGACCTCTACCTGATTAATCCGCCGCTGGTGGAGAGCGCCGGTTCCGCGCGCTTCCGCAAAGGGCCGGCCTCGGTCTCGATCCCGGTCATCCGCGCCGCCGCGGTCGCCGGGGTCCGCACCATCTGCTTCTGCCGTTCGCGTCAGCAGGTGGAGCGTCTCTGGCGCGCGGTCACCGACGGCCACCCCGAACTGAAAGAGCGGGTCAAGCCCTACCGCGGGGGCCTGCTGCCGGCCGAACGGCGCCAGCTTGAGAAGGATCTTTTCGAGGGACGCATCACCGCCATCCTTTCGACCAACGCGCTCGAGCTGGGCATCGACATCGGCGATCTCGACGTCTGTATCCTCTCCGGCCATCCGGGGTCGCTGGCCAGCTTCTGGCAGCAGGCCGGTCGTGTGGGGCGCAAGGGCAACCGCGCGCTGATCCTCTATGTGGCGCAGGACGCGCCGGTGGACCAGTACCTTGTGAACCACCCCGATTTCCTCACTGGCACGCCGATCGAGCAGGCGTGGCTGAATGCCGACAACCCGTACATCATGCTGCAACACCTGCCGTGTGCCGCGCACGAACATCCGCTGCGCGACGAAGAGCCGCTTTTCGGCACGCGCGCCTACGGTTTCGCGCTTGAGATCCTCAAAGAGGACGGTACGCTCAAGCCGTACAAAGGCTGCTGGCGCTACGCGCTGCCCGACTATCCGGCCCGCGGCGTCAATCTGCGCGGTATGACCGACTACAACGTGGAGATCGTCTGCCATGGCGAGGTGATCGGCGAGATCGATCCGATCGGCGCACGCGCCGAACTGTACAAGGATGCGATTTATCAGCATCTTGGCCGGCGCTATATGTCGATGGATCTGGATCTCGAAAAAAAGATCTGCACCGTCGAACCGGTCGATGTCGATTATTACACCGAGTCAGAGTGGGAGAGCCGGTTGGACTTGACGTCGGAGGAGGGACGCAAGGCGTTGCATGGCGCGGATCTGCGCTTCGGCGGGCTCCATGTGAATCGGCAGCCTAAGCTCTTCAAGAAGGTGCGCGAGCGGACATTGGAGAATGTGGGCTACGGACCGATCACGCTGCCGCCGTTCGAGTACGACACCGTCGGGTTCGCCCTGCGCGCGCCCGAGGCGTGGAGCCGCGCGATGAACGCGCGTGACAAGCGGCTCGCGCCGGCCGCGCTCTTCGGGCTGCGCTATATCCTGCGCCACGCGGCGGCCAGCGTGAGCATGGCCGACCCCGGTGATCTCGAGACCGATCTCGCTCCGCTCGATCGCGAAAGTGGAGACGGGGCGGAACGCTCAACGTCCAACGCCCAACGCCCAACGCTCAATGGCGGGAGAGAAGAGCCGCGGCGGGTGCCGCCGAACGCGGACGCGGAAGGCTTTGAGCCGTTGCCTCCCCCTGTCTGGGCGGACATGGCGTTCGAGAGCGCGCTCTTTCTGTATGACCGGTTGGAAGGCGGGGCGGGCTACGCGGAGAAGGTGTTTGAGAAGATCGAAGACACGCTGGCCCTCTGCCGCCGGATGATCCGCGAATGTTCCTGCGAAAACGGCTGTCCGGCCTGTGTGCCGCCGCTGCCGCCGGGAGTGAACGACGAGGATCTGGAGCTTTTTCTGGTGGAGTCCAACGCGGTGCGCGTCTGCACCCTGAGCCTGCTGGACGCCCTGCTGGACGGCACGGTCGTGGTGCCCGAGATCAAGACCGTGACGCGCGACTGGAATCCGCCGGTTGAGGCACCAGTGCCGGACCGCGACGCATTGCTTGTGCGAGGCAAGTTGACCCGTGCGGCCGACGCGTTGCGCAAAAAAAGAAATCGAAACTATTAGTGCCTTGCGGCTCGACAAGCACAATAAAAACAAGTTGTTTCTCACACGAAGCCACGAAGGGCACGAAGGTGGATGCCGTTTTAAAAGAAGCCTTTGTGGCCTTTGTGCCTTTGTGTGAGATTGAATTGGGTTGCGGGCTACGCCCGCGTTAGAAGGTTCCGGGATAGAGGCATACGTGACACGTAAGTAACAAAAAAGGAGGAGATTATGTTGAAGCGTTTTCTGATCGTGGTGGCGGGGGTCTGTGCCCTGTGTGCGCCGTCCGCTGACGCTGCGGAGCAGGCTTCATTCCGTGCGGGAGCGGCCAAGAGCAACATCACGCCGCCGCTGGGCGAACCGATCATTGGCGGTTTTCATCCCTTCCCGGCCACGCATGTGCACGATGAGCTGTGGGCAAAGTGTCTGGTACTGGAGAGCGGCACGACACGTGTGGCCATGGTGGTGTGCGATCTGCTGGGGGTATCGCATGTGCTGTGTGAGGAGGCGCGCCGACTGGTACACCAGGAGACCGGACTGCCGGCGTCGCATGTGTTGGTCTCGGCGACGCACACGCACTCGGCGTGCAGCGCATTGGGTGATCGTTACAATCTCACCGCCGGATTGAATCCCTATCAGCAATTCGTGGCCCGGCGCGTCGCCGACGCTGTGCGTTGTGCGATCAATAACCTTGAGCCGGCGAAGATCGGCTGGACGACCGCCGAAGTGCCGCAGCATGTTTTCTGTCGGCGCTGGTTCCTGAAGCCCGGCACGATGCCGGTCAATCCGTTTGGCAGCACCAACGATCTGGTCAAAATGAATCCGGCGCGCGCCAGCAAGGATCTCGATCGGCCGGCCGGGCCGACCGATCCGCAGATTGTCATCCTCGGTGTACAGTCGCGTGAGGGACGTCCGCTCGCCCTGTTCGCGAACTATTCGCTGCATTATGTGGGCGGTGTGCGTGGCGCGGATATCTCGGCCGACTACTACGGCATCTTTGACGCGCGCATGCGTGAATTGCTGGGTGCCGAACGCCAGTCGCCTGAGTTTCTGGCGATTATGAGCAACGGCACCAGTGGCAACATCAACAACATCGACTTCACGAGCCCAGGCAAACGGTATGAGCCTTATGCCCGCATGCGTGAAGTGGCGTATGACGTGGCTGCGGCGGTACATGCCGCCTATCAGACCATGGCATGGCACGAGCAGGTGCCGCTGGCCGCTACTTTTGAGGAGATTGATCTGGCCCTCCGCCATCCTACGCCGGAGCAGCTCGAACGGGCCAAGGGTGTGCTGGCTAAACTCGCGCCTGACGCCAAACCCAAGACGCTTGAAGAGATCTATGCCGTCCGTACACTGGATGTGAATAAACAGCCCGAACGTGCCCGTTTCCCGTTGCAGGCGTTCCGGATCGGTGAGGTCGGGATTTCGACCTTCCCTAACGAGGTGTTCAGCGAGATCGGACTGGAACTGAAGGCGCGCAATCCGTTCAAACCCTCCTTCACGATCTCGTTGGCCCACGGTTATTTCGGGTATCTGCCGACGCCGGAGCAGCACGCGCTGGGCGGCTATGAGACCTGGCTGGGCACCAGCCGTCTGGAGGAGGGGGCCTCGGTCAAGATGGTCGATCAACTGCTCCGCATGCTGGAAGGTCTCAAAGGCCGCTAACACGCTGTTCGAGCCAGGCGACGATGGCGCGGCCGACATCGAGCTTGCTCTGCAGCGGCAGGGTGCGGGGCGGCTCGGCAGCGGTGAGGAAGGTGACGAGGTTGGTGTCCACCTCAAAGCCGGCGCCGGGGCGGGTCACGTCATTCGCGACGATCAGGTCGAGCCCCTTGCCGGTCAGCTTGCGCTGCGCTTCGGCCAGCGGGTCGCCGGTTTCGGCGGCGAAGCCCACGAAGAGCCGGCCCTCTTTGAGCGGGTACACGGTTTTGAGGATGTCGGGATTGGGCTCCAGCCCGATCGCCGGCGGCATCTCGGCTTTCTTGAGCTTGACGACGCTCTGGGTTTTCGGCCGCCAGTCGGCCACGGCGGCGCACATCACCAGCGCGTCCTGGTCGGCAAGCAGTCGGCGCACGGCGGCGAGCATGTCGAGCGCGCTCACGACGTCGACGCGGGAGACGTGTCCGGGGGTCGGCAGCGCGACCGGGCCGGCGACGAGCGTCACGGCATGGCCGCGCTCGGCCGCCGCCTGGGCGACCGCAAAACCCATCTTGCCGGACGACCGGTTGCTGAGAAAACGGACGGGGTCCAGATATTCGCGTGTCGGGCCTGCGGTCACAAGCAGTTTCATGGCGGTAAAGGTACACGGTTTTCGTTGACATTTCAATGCGGGCGTGATGATAATGGGTGCACACTAAGTGGTTAATAACGGACGACGCGCGATGGGCCCCGGGGAGGGTCTGCGCCGGGCGGCCATCAGCCTGCGGACGGGACGAACCCGCGCCGCAACAAGGGAGCAGGTATGTCGAACACGATGCCGATGGGGACGCGTATCAAACTCAGCGCGATGATGTTTTTGCAGTTCATGATTCTTCCGGTCTGGTTCATTCCGATGTTCCCGTACATCACCAAGATGGCCCCGGAGGGCAGCAGTCTGCCGATGCTGTGCGGCATGATCATGGGGTTTGGCGCCCTGGCTTCGCCGCTTTTCGGCATGTTCGCGGACCGGCACATGAACAGCGAGAAGGTTCTGGCCCTCTGTAACTTCGTGTCGGCCGCGTTGCTGGCGTACGCCTACACGGTCAAATCACCGCTGGCGCTCTTTGTGACCCTGTTGCTGGTGATGGTGTTCTATATGCCGACGTGGTCGCTGACGGCCACGATCGCGATGGCCAACAGCACGACCGAGGCGTTCCCGCAGATCCGCGTGTTCGGCACGCTGGGCTGGGTTGCCTCCGCGGTTTTCAGCCTTGTCGGCACCAAAGTCTTTGGCATCCAAAACTTCGACACCACGCCCTGCATCTTCCTCGGCGGCGCGATCGGCGCGGTCCTGGCCGGTTTGCTGGCGTTTGGCCTGCCGCCCACCGAGCCGCCGGCCAAGGGACAACCCGCCTCCGTGGTGGATGCCTTGGGACTGCGTGCCTTGGTGCTGCTCAAGCGCCCGGACTTCCTGGTTTTCTCCGTGCTGATCCTGCTCGCGATGGTGCCCTTCCAGTGGTACAACGTCTATAACAGCCTCTACCTGCAGGAGCGCGGATACCAGTATCTGACCGGTGTCATGAACCTCGGGCAGGTGCTGGAGCTGGTCTTCATGCTCCTGATCCCGGTTATCCTGAAAAAGGCGGGATACAAGTGGGCGATGGTCCTGGGCCTGTTGGCGCTGGTTTTCCGTTACGGCATGTTCTACTTGGGTGCGTCGAACGGGCTGCAAACCTGCGATTTCGCCGGCATCCTGATCCACGGACTGATCTTCGGCATGCTGATCGTCGGCAGCCAGATGTATGTGGACGCGGCGGCACCCGCCGAACTGCGTGGCCAGGCGCAAGGCTTCATCGGCCTGATCATGTTCAGCCTGGGCACGTTCCTCTCGAACTACGTCTTCGACATCGTGATCAAGAAGAATGTGGTCGTGGATGCAGTCACGCAGGTTACCCAACACAACTGGGTACAGCCCTTCATGATTGCGCTTGGCATCTCACTGGTGCTGGCTGTGCTGATGGCCGTGGCCTTCAAGCCCGCCGTTCAGGAAAAGAAACATGGATAACCGCACTCAGTGTCCCGTCTGCCGCGCCCCGCATGCGACGCACTCGGGCGCCGGCGCCAACACCTTTGAGATCCACTGTCCGCGCTGCGGGCGCTTCCAGATCCAGGCGCTGGCCGAGACGCAGCTCATGAACAGCCCGCCGGCCTTTCCGCCGGCGCATCTGCTCTCCGGACTCTGCCGCAACACCTGGGACATCCTGGGCGAGCGGCTGCTGGTGACGGTCGATCTCTTCAAGTCGTGGGCGGAACTGGACAAGGCGGCCAAACTGGCCGTGCCGCGCGACACGGATGTGGCGACCAAAGGCGACTACCTGCTGCGCTACCTGCGGCGGCGCTCCAAGACGCTGGCGGAAAGCGTGACGCTCACGCCGAACGAGCTGGCGGTGGGGTTCTGCGCCAACAAGCAGGAGCTGATTTTCTGCCTGCGCTACCTCGCGGAACGCGGCCTGATCGAGGAGGAGACGGCCGCGCCGCGCGGCGGCAAGGGGCCGCAGAACCAACAGGGCGGCGGACTGGTCTATCGCCTGACGCCGGCCGGCTGGGCCGCGCTCGACTCGGCACGCGTGCCGCCGACGCAACCGTTGGCCGCAGTTTTGTTGACGATCGACAAGGATGCGGACACGCTCTGGACACAGGGCCTTTCGGCCGGTCTCCAGGCCGCTGGTTACACGGCGGTGCGTGTCGATCACCGCGAGCATGGCAGCAAGATCACCGACGAGCAGATTGTGGATCTGCGCCGCGCGTCGATCGTGGTGGCGGATCTCACCGGCCAGTCGCCGCTCGCCGCGTTCGGCGCAGGTCTGGCGACCGGTCTCGGCAAGCCGCTCTTCTGGACCTGTGAAGAGAACGAGGCCCGCGACAAGCGGCTGTTCGTGGACACGCGGCAAGTCGTGCTGGTTCCGTGGACGCGCGACAAGCTGGATGACTTCGCGCGGCGGCTGGCGCAGCGCGTCGAAGCGGTCTTGGGGCGGCCACAGGTCATCGGTTAGCCCGCCGCCCGCAGAACGGGAGCAAACGAGGGGGAGGACGTGATGAGTGCGCCAAGCAAAGCGTGCGATATGCAGTCGGTTAAAGTCCGACAC